>DATCLR010000125.1:0-48191 GCA_036563785.1 Burkholderiales bacterium
GACAACGTCGTCGAGATCAACGGCCTGCCGCTCGAGCGCCAGCGCCAGGAGATCCTGCGCAAGCGCCGCCACGGCATGGGCTTCCTCGGGCTCGGCTCGGCGCTCGCCCTCCTCCGGATGAAGTACGGCTCGCCCGAGTCGATCGAGTTCACCGAGCGCGTGACCCGCGAGATGGCCGAGGTCGGCTGGGAGGTCGGCGTCGAGCTCGCCGAGGAGAAGGGCCCGGCGCCGATCATGAACGAGGAGTTCACGGTCACGGAGGAGATGCTCGTGCGCCGTCCCGAGATGCGCCGCGACGGCTACAAGGTCGGCGACCGCGTGCCGGGGCGCGTGCTGCTCGCGCGCTACAGCCGCTACATGCAGCAGCTCGACCGGCGCCTCACCGAGCGTATCGCCCAGGTCGGCGCCCGATTCACGCACCACACCTCGATCGCGCCGACCGGCACGATCTCGCTGTCGCTCGGCAACAACGCGAGCAACGGCATCGAGCCGTCGTTCGCCCACAAGTACTCCCGCAACGTGATCCGCGAGGGCCGCAAGACCAAGGAGAAGGTGGACGTCTATTCCTACGAGCTGCTCGCCTACCGCACGCTGGTGAACCCGAACGCGGACCCGGACGCGACCGACCCGAAGAACCGCCTGCCCGACTACTTCACGACGGCCGACGACATCACCCCGCGCCAGCACGTGGACATCCAGGCGGCGGCGCAGAAGTGGGTGGACTCCTCGATCTCGAAGACCGCCAACGTCCCGACGGACTTCCCGTACGAGGAGTTCAAGGACATCTACATGTACGCCTACGAGAAGGGCCTGAAGGGCTGCACCACGTTCCGGTTCAACCCGGAGGCGTTCCAGGGCGTGCTGGTCAAGGAGAAGGACCTCGAGAACACGACGTACCGCTTCACGCTCGCCAACGGCGAGGTGGTCGAGGCGAAGGGCAACGAGGAGATCGAGTACGACGGCGAGATCCATACCGCCGCGAACCTGTACGAAGCCCTGAAGGAAGGGTATTACGGGCGCTTCTGAGCGCCCCCGCGCGAAGCCGTAGGAGAACCCATGGCCATCAAGATCAGCGAACGAATCACCGGCTACGAGGTCGTGAAGCCGGAGGAGCCGAAGCCGGAGAGCAACGTCGTGCACATGCACGAGAAGCTCGAGCGTCCCGACGCGCTCGCCGGCACGACCTACAAGATCAAGACGCCGCTCACGGAGCACGCGCTCTACGTGACCATCAACGACATCGTGCTCAACCCCGGCACCCCGCACGAGCGCCGCCGCCCCTTCGAGATCTTCATCAACTCGAAAAGCATGGAGCACTTCCAGTGGGTCGTGGCGCTCACCCGCGTGATCTCGGCGGTATTTCGCAAGGGCGGGGATGTCACCTTCCTGGTCGAGGAGCTGCACTCCGTGTTCGACCCGCGCGGAGGCTACTTCAAGAAGGGCCGCTACGTTCCTTCGCTGGTGGCCGAGCTCGGCGACGTCATCGAGCGTCACCTCAAGTCGATCGGGCTCATGCCCGAGGACGACGTCGACGAGCACAGGGAGCGCTTTCTCGCGGAGAAGCGCGCGCAGGTTGCGCGCTCGACCGGCCGCGAGAGCACCGGCGAGGACGCGGGCGACTTCCCGCCGGACGCCACGCTGTGTCCGAAATGCTCGACCAAAGCGGTCGCGCGCATGGACGGGTGCGTCACCTGCCTCAACTGCGGCGACTCGAAGTGCGGATGATGCGTATGAGCGAGGTGATCGCGGCGCGTCGCGCGCGATCGCGCGCGCGCGGAGGTTTGCAATTTTCTTTTCCTTGCATTAATGTCTTGACACGCTGACGCGTTGCGACTAAAGAGGGGATGATCGTCACGGCATGGAACGTCGACCGTCGCGCAGCGATGGAACAGAAGGAGAGGCTGGCATCGCGCGAACGGCGGAACCGAAAACAAGACGAGGTCGACGAACAATTTTGGATCGATCGCGAAGTACGACAGCTTCGACCCTAACGCCAGCCGATAATGTGCGACGGGTCGAACGCGAAAGAGCCAGCATCGTGTTGCGGCAGAGCCTGCTGACCTACCGCTGCCGCGGCGCTTTCAATTCCCCGCTCATCACCGGATGCCATGGAGTGACGGCCGTGCGCCGTCTCTCGCCACGAGCAGTACCCAGGGGCAACGCCCCTGTTTTCACTCCAACCACAACCTAAGGAGCTCACTCATGGCGAAAAAAGCCAAGAAAGCCAAGAAGAAAGCTGCAAAGAAGAAGAAGTAACGCGAGAGGCGGGACGAATTCGCCGGTGACTGCCCGGCGCTCGAGCGGGGAACCGCCGCGCCGGAGCCAGCCTCCAGGGCTGCAGCTCACGGGATGACTTCCGCCTCGTAGCGAATGAGCCGGTAGCATCGCCCTTGTCCCTACACCTGGCGCGGTGCTACCGGTTTTTTCTCACCCCTGAACCACGCAACTCCTGCAGACCGGCTCCGGCCGGCGGTCCCTTATTGTCGCCGCAAAGAGCGGCCAGACCTAGTGCGCCAGTAAGTGCTTGATATAAAAGGAATAAATCAGGCACTAGGCGGGCCGTCGCCCTCAACTATATTCCCATGCTCTCTCTGGTGGAGCCCGTGCGCGCAGACCGAAAGCCGCGCCCGTCAGGACGCCGCGGCGCCCGTCAGGCGCGCCTCGAGCGCTCGCAGCCGCTCCGGCGTGCCGATATCGAACCACGCACCGCGGTAGTGCTCCGCGGTCACCGCCTCCTGCTCCATGGCACGGCGCAGCAGCGGTGCGAGCGGGAAACGGCCGGGCGCACAATCGGCGAACAGCTCGGCGCGGTACACGCCGATCCCGGCGAACGTGAGCGCCGGCTCCCCGGGAACGGCGCGACCATTCCGGAGCGCGAAGTCACCGCGCGGATGATGCGGCGGATTGTCGACCAGGACGAGATGCGCCATTCCCCTCGGTGGATGCGCCAGCCGCTCGAACGGATAGTCGGTCCAGATGTCGCCGTTCACCACCAGGAAGACGTCGCCGAGCAGCGGCAGCGCCCGACGGATGCCCCCGCCCGTCTCGAGCGGACCGTCGGGCTCCGGCGAGTAGCGGATCCCGACGCCGTAGCGCGCGCCGTCGCCGAGCGCCGCCTCGATGGCGCCGCCTAGATAGGAGTGATTGATCACGAGCTCGCGGAACCCCGCGCGCGCGAGCCCGCGGATCAGGTGCTCGATCAGCGCCGCCCCGCCGACTCGAAGCAGCGGCTTCGGCACCGTATCGGTCAACGGGCGCATGCGCTCGCCGCGTCCGGCGGCGAGAACCATCGCCTTCACGACGGGTTCCCCGCCGCGCGGATCTCGACCTCCGGCAGATCCGCCAGCAGCGCACCCAGGTCCGCGAGCTCGGGGTAACGCGCCGCGACCTCGCGGACGTAGCCGAGGGTGCGCGGGATGTCCTTCAAGTAGCCCGGCTTGCCGTCGCGATGGTTGAGCCGCGCGAAGATCCCGGTCGCCTTGAGGTGGCGCTGCACGCCCATCAAGTCGAACCAGCGCCGGAACTCGACGAGATCCCCCCCGACGTCGATGCCGGCCGCGGCGGCGAGCGCGCGGTACTCCCCCACCCAGGCCTCGACGCGCTCGCACGGCCACGCGATGTAGCAGTCCCGGAGGAGCGAGACCAGATCGTAGGTCACGGGCCCGATGACCGCGTCCTGGAAATCGAGGATCCCCGGGTTGTCCCGCGGAACGACGAGCAGGTTGCGCGAATGATAGTCGCGGTGGACCACCACCCGCGGCTGAGCGAGCGCGTTCGCCGTGAGCGCGTCGAACACGGCGTCGAGGAGCGCGTGCTGCGCGGGGCTGAGCGCGAGCCCCAGGTGGCGCCCGAGGTACCACTCGCGAAACAGCTCCATCTCGAACCGCAGCAGTGCCGCGTCGTAGGGCGGCAGCCAGGCGAAATCGTCGAGCCGGGCGCGCTGCATCCGTACGAGCGCGCGAAAGGCATCGCGGTAGAGCCCGTCGGCGGACGCGGGCTCGAGCGCCGCGAGGTACAGGCGGTCGCCGAGGTCGCTGACGAGCAGAAAACCGCGCTCGAGGTCCTGCGCGTGAATCTCGGGCACGTTCAACCCGAGTGCGCGCAGCGCCCGCGCAATGCGTACGTACGGTCCGCAGTCTTCCTTACCGGGCGGCGCATCCATCGCGATCAGCGTGCGGCCGCGGCTGTCGCGCACGCGGAAGTAGCGACGAAAGCTCGCGTCCGCCGACGCGGGACGGATATCGCAGCCGCCGTCGCCGAGCGTGGCGGCGACCCACTCGCTCAACGCGGCGAGGCGCGAGTCGGCCGCGTTCATGCCAGGTGCGTGCACGAGATGGCCGGCGCAGTGTGGACGTCGCGGGGCACGGAATGCATCGAGCGCGCCTTGCTGGAAGCGCGCATTGTATGCAAAGTTATCGCAAACTTCATAAGGACAATGCCTCCCCCACGGTTCACACCGCCCCGGGCCGCCCGGCTTGTCGCCCTTACGGTGTGCTGGGCGGTTGCGGGAGCGGCGGCCGCATCGCCTCCCGCGGCCTGTCCGCTGGACCGTCCGATACCGACCGCGCCGTCACCCGCGCCGCCCCGTCCGGCCGAAGCGGGTCCCACCACGCTCCACGCCGACCGCGCGCGCGCGCCCGACGCGGATGTTATCGAACTCGAAGGAAACGCGGAGGCGGTGCGCGACGGAGAGCGGATTACCGCCGACAACATACGCTACGACCGCGCCGCCAACACCGTCCACGCGACCGGCAACGTGACCGTCCTCCGGCCGGAAGGCACGCGCTTCACGACGGATGCGCTGCATCTCGACCTCGACACCGGTGCCGGCGAGGCGGGTGCCGGCACCTATGCGCTCTCGGACGCCCGGCTCGGGCGCGGCGACACGACCCGCATTGAATTCCTGGGGCGCGACCGCACGCGCCTGCACGATCTGCGCTACACGACGTGCCCCGGAGGACGGGACGACTGGTTCCTGCGCGCCGGCCGGCTCGATCTCGATACCGCGGAAGACATCGGGGTCGCACGCAACGTCACCCTCGAGCTCTTCGGGCTTCCGGTCTTCTATTTCCCGTACCTCAGCTTTCCGATCTCCGACGAGCGCAGGAGCGGGTTCCTGTTCCCGGAGATCGGCCACGGGACCCGCACGGGTGCCGTGGTGGCGACGCCTTACTACTGGAACATCGCGCCGAACTACGACGCGACGATCACGCCTCGCCTCCTGACGGATCGGGGCGTGCAGCTGCAAACCGAGTTCCGCTACCTCGGACGCGCCTTCGCCGGCGAGCTCGACGCGGAATACCTGCCGAACGACGACGTGACGGGCGACGATCGCGCCGCGTGGAGCTACCGGCACAGCCACGTCTTCAGCCCGCGCTGGACCGCCGCGATCGACGCGCGCCGCGTCTCGGACATCGAGTACGTCAACGATTTTGGCGACCGGCTGAGCGTGACCGCCGAGACCCATCTCCCCCGGATCGCGGCGCTCAACTACCGCAGCCCGCGATGGGCGTTCACCGCGCGCGCCGCGGACTACCAGACAATCGACCGCAGCGTGCTCCCGGCGGACCGCCCCTATGCGCGCCTCCCGCAGCTGCTACTCGCCGGTTCTTCCGCGCCGGGAAGCGGGCTGCAGTACCGCTTCCAGGGGGAGCTCGTGAGCTTCGACCACGACGTGAAAACGACAGGAGAGCGCGCGTACCTCAACCCTTCAGTGCGGTGGCCGATCACACCGCCCTACGGTTTTCTCGTGCCCGAGATCGGCGTGCGCCACATCGCCTACTCCCTCGATCAGCCCGATGGGCGCGGCGACAGGCGCCCTTCCGTCACCGCACCCTATCTGAGCCTCGACGCCGGGCTCTATTTCGACCGCCTCGGCGAGCGCTTCGAGCAGACGCTCGAGCCGCGCCTCTACTACCTGTACGTCCCGCACCGCGAGCAGGACCACCTGCCGAACTTCGATACCGCGGTACCCGACTTCACGTTCGCGAACCTGTTCCGCAGCAACCGCTTCCTCGGCGGCGACCGGATCGGCGACGCGAACCAGCTCACGCTCGCGCTCACGACGCGCGTGCTCGACGCCGCCGACGGCACCGAGCGCCTGCGCGCGAGCATCGGCCGTATCCACTATTTCGACGACCGGCGCGTCAATATCCCGCAAGGCACCGTCGACGACAACGCCTCGGACTACGCGGCCGAGGCCGTAATCTGGCTCCCGGGCAACTGGCACGTGCGCGGCGCAACGCAATGGTCGGCCGCAGAGGACCACACGGTACGCGCGAGCTTCTACCTGCAGCACCAGCCCGCCGCCGACCGCATTTTCAACATCGGTTACCGTTACGCGCGCGGCGAGCTGCAGCAGCTCGACCTCTCTTTCGAATGGCCGCTCGGCGCCCGCTGGGTCACGCGCGGGCGTGCGCTCTATTCGCTGCGCGAGGTGGACCGCGGGAACATCGACAGTTTCCTCGGCGTCGAATACCGCGCCTGCTGCTGGGCGTTGCGCCTGTACGCGGCCCGCGGTCTGGTGCAAACCGCGGCCGGGGCGCCCGAGCTCACGGAATCGCGCAGCCGCCTCATGCTCGAGCTCGAGCTCGCGGGCCTGAGCCGCTCGGGCGGCGGCGTCGAAAGCCCGCTCGCAGAGGCACTGTTCTACGCGCCGCCCGTCCGCTAGTCCGCGGCCGGCCGGCGTCGAGCCGCGCTATGATACGCTCCGCACCCGACGGATCCTCCGACTTGCTCATGCGTCCGCTTTCCTCCGCCCTGCTCGTCGCCGCGCTCCTCTCGGCCGCGCCCGTGCCCGCCGCGACGCGCCCGCCGGTGCTCGACGTCGACCGCATCGTCGCCGTCGTGAACGACGACGTGATCACCATGAGCGAGCTCGAGCAGCGGCTCGGCGAGACGCGCCGCCAGCTGGCGGTGCAGCGCATCGATCCTCCGCCCGACGACGTGCTGCGGCGCCAGCTGCTCGAGCGCATGGTGGTGGAGGAAATCCAGCTGCAGCTCGCGGCCCGCACCGGTATCCGCGTGGCCGAACGCGACGTCGAGCGCGCGATCGACGCCATCGCGGCACGCAACCGCATGAGCGTCGAGGAGCTCTACGCCACGGTGCGCGATCAGGGCTTCGACCGCAGCGCCTACCGCGAGCAGATCCGCAGACAGCTCACGATCCAGCAGCTCGTGGACCGCGAGATCAACAGCCAGATCACCGTGAGCGACAGCGAGGTCGAGAACTTCCTGCGCAACGCGCAGGCGCGCGCACGCCAGTCTCAGGAGTACAACATCTCCCACATCTACATTCCGGTGCCCGAGGCCGCGACCGCGGAGCAGATCGCGGCGGCGCGCCGGCGCGCCGAGGAAGTGCACCGGCTGCTGCTGAGCGGGGAGGACTTCGCGCGCGCCGCCGTCACCTATTCCCAGGGTCCGGACGCGCTCAAGGGCGGAGCGCTCGGCTGGAGGAGCGCCGGCCAGCTGCCGGAGCTCTTCCTGAACGCTCTCGAGCGCATGCAGCCGGGCGAAGTGAGCGATGTGCTGCGCGGGCCGAACGGATTCCACCTGCTGCGGCTCAACGACCGCCGCGGCGCGGGTCCGCAGGAGGAGGTCGTGCAGCAGACGCACGTGCGGCACATCCTGCTGCGGCCGAGCGAGCTGCAGTCGCTGGAGGACGCCCGCGCGCGGCTGCTGGAAATCAAGCAGCGCCTCGAAGCCGGCGAGGACTTCGCGCTCATCGCGCGCGCCACCTCGGAGGATCCGATCTCGGCCGCGAACGGCGGCGACCTCGGCTGGGTGAGTCCCAGACAGCTGGTTCCCGAGTTCGAGCAGGCCATGAACGCCCTGGTCCCGGGCGAGATCAGCGACCCCGTGCAGACGCCCTTCGGGCTGCATCTGATCCAGGTGCTCGAGCGTCGCGAGCAGACGGTGACGGGCGAGCGCGAACGCGCGGCGGCGCGCCAGCAGATACACGCCCGCAAAGCCGACGACCGCTACGAGCAGTGGCTGCGGCAGCTCCGGGACGAGGCCTACGTCGAGATCCTGCTCGACGACTTCGAATAGTCGGCGTCCCGCGGGAATTCCGGCAGAATGGCGCCCCCTTTGATCGAGCGGGCGTTTGGGGCCATCATCGCGCCCCCATGGAGGAGCTTTCGGTCGTCGCGGTAACCCCCGGGGAACCGGCCGGTGTCGGGCCGGACCTTTGCGTCGCGCTCGCCCGGGAGGCGCAACCGGGCGCGCTCGTGCTGATCGGCGACCCCGACGTGCTCGTAGAGCGGGCCCGCCGGCTCGGGCTGCCGTTCGCATACCGCGAATGGCGCGGGCGCGCCGAAGCCGCCCCGGGCACGTACGTGCTGCCCGTCGCCGCCGCGAAGCCGGTCGTTCCCGGCCGGCTCGAACCCGGGAACGCGCGCTACGTGCTGCAAACTCTCAACGTCGCCCTCGAAGGCTGCCTGCGGCGCGAGTTCGACGCGCTGGTCACCGGGCCCGTGCACAAGGGCGTGATCAACGACGCCGGCATCCCCTTCACCGGGCACACCGAGTTCATCGGCGAGCGCTGCGGCGTGGAGCCCGTGATGATGCTCGCCTGCCCGGATTTGCGCGTCGCGCTCGCCACCACGCACGTGCCGCTCGCCGAGGTCAGTCGCCACATCACGCGCGAGCGTCTGCGCCTCGTGCTCGGCACGCTCCACCGCGATCTGCGCGCGAAATTCCGCATTCCGGATCCGGTCATCAGCGTTTGCGGCCTCAATCCTCACGCGGGCGAGTCCGGCCATCTGGGGCGCGAGGAGATCGAGGTGATCGGTCCGATCATCGAGGAGCAGAAGGCGCTCGGCATGCGCCTGCGCGGCCCCGTGCCGGCGGACACCGCGTTCATCGCGTCGCAGCTCGCCGGCGTGGATGCCGTGCTCGCCATGTACCACGACCAGGGGCTCCCGGTCCTCAAGCACCACGACTTCGCGAACGCCGTCAACGTCACGCTCGGACTGCCGTTTCCGCGCACCTCGGTGGACCACGGAACCGCGCTCGATCTCGCCGGCACCGGGCGCGCCGATCCCTCGAGCCTGCGCGCGGCGCTCGCGCTCGCGCGCAGGCTCGGCGCCTGATGCCGCATCGACCGCGGAAGCGCTTCGGGCAGCATTTCCTGCACGACCCGGCCGTGATCGAGCGCATCGTCGCCGCGTTCGATCCGCGCCCGGGTCAGATCATCGTCGAGATCGGCCCGGGGCGCGGCGCGCTGACGCTGCCGCTGCTCGCGCGCGTGCCGGTGCTCCACGTGGTCGAGCTCGACCGCGACCTCGCCGCACGGCTTCCCGCGCTCGCCGCCGGCCGCGGCGAGCTCGTCGTGCATCAGGCGGACGCTCTCGCCTTCGATTTCGCCGGACTCGCCGGCGGCGGCAAGCTGCGTCTCATCGGCAACCTGCCCTACAACATCTCGACGCCGCTCCTGTTCCACCTCCTCGCGCAGGCGCACGCGATCGCGGACATGCTGTTCATGCTGCAGAAGGAGGTGGCCGAGCGCCTGACGGCGCCTCCGGGCGACGCGGCCTACGGGCGGCTCAGCGTGATGGTGCAATGGCACTGCGAGGTCGAGCGGCTCTTCGACATCGGCCCCGGCGCGTTCCAGCCGCCGCCGAAAGTGCACTCGAGCGTCGTACGGCTGCGTCCGCGGCCCGCGCCGGTCGCCGGCATCGACGCGGACCGTCTCTCGGAGCTGGTCCAGGCGGCGTTCGCCCAGCGGCGCAAGACGCTGCGCAACAGCCTGCGCACCCTGCTGGATGCCGGCGCCTTCGAGCGCGCCGGCATCGACCCCGCGCGGCGACCCGAGGAGCTCACGCTCGAGGAGTTCGCGCGCCTGAGCGCCGCGGCGGCGTCATCCGAAATCGGTCCGCGGCGTTGATAAACGCACCGATCGCGAGAAGGAGGATTTCATGCGCCGCATGCTCGCCTTGCTGCTGATTCTCGCTGCCGCCCTGCCCGCGCACGGCGCGAGCTGGACGACCAATTCGTTCCGCACGCCGCGCGGCGGCCTGGTGCAGGTCGGAGACAGCATGGCGAAAGTGCTGCGCGCGGCGGGCGCCCCGCTGCACCAGCGTGTGCTCTCCACGGGTGTCAGCCTCGGGCCTTTCGTCGGGCTGAATCGCGAGCAGTGGACGTACCGGGGGCACGCCGGCTACTACGTAGTGACGTTCGCGGGCGACCGGGTGGAGCAGATAGAGGTCCTCGCCGACCGCTGACCGCCGGACGCCGCGCAGGGATCGCCCTCGAACGACGGCGGGAAACGTCGGGACCATGCGGCGCGAACGCAGGGATCGCGCCTCGCGGGATTCAATCCGCGCTGCGCTCGAGCTCCTCGGTCGTGCGCATCACCCATTCCTCGCTCCGGCGCGCCACTTCGGCGCCCGAGAGCCCACGGGTATCGATGCTCGGGCCGATCACGACGCGAATGACGCCCGGCCGCTTGATGAACGCACGCCGCGGCCAGTAAAGCCCGGCGTTGTGAGCGACCGGCACGACCGGGCAGCCCGCTTCGACCGCGAGCACCGCCCCGCCCTGGCGCCAGCGCCCGCGCTGCCCCGGCGGCACGCGCGTACCCTCGGGGAACACGGTGACCCAGATGCCGTCGCGCAGCCGCTCGCGCCCCTGCTCGATCACCTGCTGCAGCGCCTCGCGCCCCGCAGCGCGGTCGATCGCGATCGGCTTGAGCAGTGCCAGCGCCCAGCCGAACAGCGGCACCCACATGAGCTCGCGCTTCAGCACCCAGGTCTGCGGCGGCAGCAGCACCGGCAGCGCGAACGTCTCCCACGTCGACTGATGCTTCGACATCACGACCGCCGGTCCCGGCGGCAGATGCTCCAGGCCCTCCACCCGATAGCGCACGCCGCAGAGCATGCCCACCAGCCAGATCTGGAACTTGGCCCATCGGCTGATCAGGTAATAGCGCCACCGGAACGGCAGCGGGAACGTGAGCAGCATGAGCGGCGCGTACACCAGCACCGACAGCCACATCTCGAGATTGAAGAGCGTCGAGCCGACGATCTGGCGCAGCACACCGAGCGCGGACAGCGGGCGGCGCGCGCGCGCCGGGGCCGCGGGACGCGATCTCTGCGGAGCCGGGGTCGCCATCAGGGATCGACCGGCAGCCTGCCCCCGAGCAGCGCGTCGGCGAATGCGGCGAGGTTGTCGAACACGGGCACACCCTCGAACTGCTTCTTGCGCAGCGTGCGGCGCCCGTGGCCGGTGCGCACGAACGCCGGGCGCGCGGATACGGCGCGCGCGGCCACGACGTCGCGCTCGTCGTCGCCGACGACCCAGACCCCGTTCAGGCTCACCTTGAGGCGATCCGCGATCTCGACGAACAGACCGGGCTTCGGCTTGCGGCACTCACAGCCGTCGTCGGGCGTGTGCGGACAGTAGAACACCGCGTCGATGTCGCCGCCCTTGGCGCGCACGGCATCGATCATCTTCAGGTGTATTTTCATGAGCGTGTCGGTGTCGAACAGCCCCCGCCCGACGCCCGACTGATTGCTCGCCACGACGATGCGGAAGCCTTCGCGGTGCATGCGCGCGATCGCCTCGAGGCTTCCGGGGATGGGATGCCACTCCTCGGGCGACTTGATGTAGGCGTCCGAGTCGTAGTTGATCACGCCGTCGCGGTCGAGAATGACGAGCTTCATGCGTCGGAGAACATCCGGTTATCGTTCGTCTTCCACGGAGGCCGCCGGACCGGTTCTTCTCGCCGTCTCCGCTCCTCCGTCGCCGGCGATCGGAGCCCGCCGCGCGGGTCTCAGCCCTGAAGCTTCGATACGTCGGCGATCTCGCGGAACTCGCGCCGGACCTGCGCGAGGAGCTGCAGCCGCGCCGTGCGCAGCTCCGCGTCGTCGACCATGACCATCACCTGATCGAAGAAGGTATCGACCGCGCTGCGCAGCCGCGAAAGCTCCTTCAGCGCCGCGGCGTAGTCGCCCGCCGCCGTGAGCGGCGCGACGCGCTCCGCCGCCGCGGCCAGCTCGCGCGCGAGCGCCTTCTCCGCCTCCTCGCGGAAAGCGGCGCCGTCGATCCGCGGCGCGATGCTGTCCGGATCGCCGCCGCCGGCCTGCCGCAGTATGTTCTGTATCCGCTTGTTGGCGGCGGCGAGCGCCTGACCCTCCGGCGCGGCACGGAACGTTCGCAGCGCCTCGAGCCGCGGAATCAGCTGATCGATGCGGGTGGGCTCGAGCGCGAGCACCGCCTCGATCTCGTCCGCCGCGTAGCCGCGCTCACGCAGGTACGGACGCAGCCGGTCGTAGAAGAAGCCGCGCAGTCCCCGGACCACGTCCGGCGCGAGCGCGACGTCGCGGTAGCCGCGCCGCGCCTGCTCGAGGAGCTCCGCGAGATCGAGCGGCAGCGCGTGCTCGAGAAGAATGCGCAGCACCCCCACCGCGGCGCGGCGCAGGCCGAACGGGTCCTTCTCGCCGGTCGGCGCGAGGCCGATCCCGTAGATGCCGACCAGGGTGTCGAGCTTGTCGGCGAGCGCGACTGCGATCGCGATCGGCCCGTCCGGGAGCGCCCCGCCCGCCGCGCGCGGGTAGTAGTGCTGCTCGATCGCATGAGCCACCTCGGGAGCCTCGCCGTCGTGCAGCGCGTAGTAGCGCCCCATGATGCCCTGGAGCTCCGGGAACTCGCCGACCATGTCGGTGAGCAGGTCGGCCTTGCTCAGGTAGGCCGCGCGCTCCGCCGTGACTGGATCCGCCCCGAGCTTCGACGCGATCGCCGCCGCGAGCGCCTGGATGCGCTGCACCCGCTCGAGCTGGCTCCCGAGCTTGTTGTGGTAGACCACGTGCGCGAGGCGCGGCACGCGGTCGGCGAGCCGGGTCTTGCGGTCCTGATCGTAGAAGAACTTGGCGTCCGCGAGGCGCGCCCGCAGCACGCGCTCGTTGCCGCGCACGATTTCGCGCGCGTCGCGCGGCTGCATGTTGGCGACAAAGAGGAACTTCGGCAGCAGCCGCCCGCGCGCGTCGGCGAGCGGAAAGTACTTCTGGTGCTGCTGCATGCTGACGATGAGGCACTCGCGCGGCACCTCGAGGAACGCCGGATCGAAGCTGCCGGTATGCACGCTCGGGCTTTCGACGATGCTCGTGACCTCGTCGACGAGATCCATCTCGCGCCCGAGGCGCCAGGTCGTCCCGGCGCCTTCCTTCGCCGCGGCCTTGTCGAGCGCGCGCACGATCGCATCGCGCCGCTCGGCGAAGGAAGCGATGACGCGCCCCTGCAGGCGCAGCGTCTTCTCGTAGTCCTGCGCGCGCCGGATCGCGATCGCACCCTTGCTCAGGAAGCGGTGGCCGCGGGTGCGGTTGCCGCTCTTCAAGCCGAGCACCGTTCCCGGCACGACCTTCGACCCGTGCAGCATCACGAGCCCGTGCACCGGACGCACGAACTGGACCTCGCGCGCGCCCCAGCGCATGAGCTTCGCTATCGGGAGCTTGCGGACGGCCGCTTCGACGACGCCGGCGAGATGCTGCGCGAGCGGCTCGCCCTTCTGCTTCGTGCGGTAGACGAAATACTCGCCCTTCTCGTCCCGCCGCCGCTCGAGCTTCTCCGGCGGGACGCCGCAGGAGCGCGCGAAGCCGGCGAGCGCTGCGGTCGGATTGCCGTTCGCATCGAGCGCCGCCTGCACCGACGGCCCCTTGCGCTCAATCACGCGCTCCGGCTGGCGCGCGAGCACGCCGGACACGCGCACGGCGAGGCGCCGTGGCGTGGCGAAGCTCTCGACCTCGCTGCGCTCGCCGAGGAAATGCTGCGCCCGCAGGCCGTCGGCGATCTCCTGCGCGAACGCCCCGGCGAGACGCTGCAGCGACTTCGGCGGCAGCTCCTCGGTCAGGAGCTCGACGAGCAGCGGCGCGGCGGCCGGCGAGCGGGCGCTCCGGGTTCGGGCCATGGTCTAGCGTGCTCCGATCTTCTTCTTCGGCGCCGCGGCCTGCGCCAGCATCGGGAACCCCAGGCGCTCGCGCGACTCGTAGTACGCCTGCGCGACGAGCCGCGCGAGATTGCGTATGCGTGCGATGTAGGCGGCGCGTTCGGTCACGGAGATCGCGCCGCGCGCATCGAGCAGGTTGAAGGTGTGCCCGGCCTTGAGGACGAGCTCGTAGCCCGGCAGCGGAAGGCCCTGCTCGATGAGCCGCTTCGCTTCGGCTTCGTAGCCGTTGAACTGCGCGAGCAGCCAGTCGACGTTCGAGGCCTCGAAGCTGTATTTCGACTGCTCGTACTCGTTCTGGCGAAAGACGTTGTCGTAGGTGAGCGGCGTGCCGTCGGGCATCACCGCCCACACCAGATCGAACACGTTCTCGACGCCCTGCAGGTACATCGCGAGGCGCTCGAGCCCGTAGGTGATCTCGCCGAGCACCGGCCTGCAGTCGAGGCCGCCGACCTGCTGGAAGTACGTGAACTGAGTGACTTCCATCCCGTTCAGCCACACCTCCCAGCCGAGACCCCAGGCGCCGAGCGTCGGATTCTCCCAGTCGTCCTCGACGAAGCGCACGTCGTGCTGGCGCGGGTCGATGCCGATCGCGCGCAGCGAGTCGAGATAGAGATCCTGGATGTCGTCGGGCGAGGGCTTCAGCACCACCTGGTACTGGTGATGCTGATACAGCCGGTTCGGGTTCTCGCCGTAGCGCCCGTCCTTCGGCCGGCGCGACGGCTGCACGTAGGCGGCGCGCCACGGCTCCGGTCCGATCGCGCGCAGGAACGTCGCCGGATGCGAAGTGCCGGCGCCGACCTCCAGGTCGAGCGGCTGCAGGATCACGCAGCCCTGCGCCGACCAGTAGCGCTCGAGCCGGAATATGAGGTCCTGGAACGTCACCGGAATCGTGGACAAGGGATCGGTGGGTCTGGTTGCTCGGTGCGCGTTCGCCGCGCCGCCCGATTATAGCGTCCCGCCACGCCGTCTTGTTACCCGGCTTCGCGCGGCGATGCGCGCTTCGCGCTCACAGGGCATCGCCCTCGGGCGGCGGGACCGCGGGACGCTCCGCCGCATCGTGCACGCGCGGCGCCAGCTCGCGCGCTATGGCTTCGGCCGCTTCGCCGGGGAAGCGGTAGAGACGATGCAGGATCTTCTGCGCCCGCCGGGTGAAGAGCGGGGTTCGCGTCGCCGGATTGTGGCGCGTCGGGCTCGGCAGCGTGGCCGCGAGCTCCGCCGCCTGAACGGCGGTGAGCTCGGCCGCGGACACGCCGTAGTACGCCTCGGCGGCCGCCTGCACGCCGTAGATGCCGGTGCCGAACTCGGCGATGTTGAGATAGAGCTCGAGGATGCGGCGCTTGCGCAGGTTGGACTCCATGCCCCAGGTCAGCACCAGCTCGTGCCACTTGCGCACCGGGTTGCGCGCCGGACTGAGAAACAGGTTCTTGACCGTCTGCTGCGAGATCGTGCTCGCGCCGAGCGCCAGACGGCCCTCCTCGAGGTTGTAGCTCATCGCCTCCTTGAACGCGATGAGATCGAACCCGCCGTGCTCGTAGAAGCGCGCGTCCTCGGCGAGGATGACCGCGCGGATCATCGGCTTCGAGATCCGGGCGAGCGGCACCGGACGCCAGCGCAGCGGCGGGAGCCGGCGGTCCTCGGCGCGAGCGCGCTCGTACTGGAGCATGAAGTTCGACTTCGGCACCGGACCTTCGGCGAGCGCCTTCCAGTCCGGCCACGTGAGCATGAGATAGAAGAAGTCCGCGATCAGCGCGATCAGCGCGAGGCGCAATCCCCAGCGAAGCAGCCACGCGAGGCGCGCGAGCGCGCCCGCCTTACGCCGCCGCATTCGGACCTCCGGAGGGCGGGCGCGCGTCGCGCGGCGCTCCGCGACCCGCGCCCGGGCGAAGCCGTCGCATGCCCGATAGTCTACGGCAACGACGGCGCGGGATCGGCGCCGCGCCGCCGGCCGGACGGATGGACAAGACGACGCGCTTTCGCTATGTTGCCTCGGCGTTTGGGCAGCGCCCGAACCACCCGGAGGACACCGGCCGCAGAGCCGGAAGAGCTGCGAACGGGCCCGCGAGGGCCCGTTTCCGCTGGCGCTGTTCTACAATACCCGCCCGAAACGCCGAACCGCTCGCCGCAATGACCTCCACCGCCGCCTCTACGAGCAATCGCCGCAAGTGCGTCGCCCTGATCTCGGGCGGCCTCGATTCGATGCTGGCCGCGAAAGTCATGCTCGAGCAGGGCATCCACGTGGAGGGGATCAACTTCTACACCGGCTTCTGCGTCGAAGGGCACACGCAGGCGATCAGGCGCACCGCGCGCGCACGCCCCAAGCGCAACAACGCGCTCTGGGTCGCCGAGCAGCTCGGCATCAAGCTGCACATCATCGACGTCATCGAGGAGTACAAGGACGTCGTCATCAATCCGAAGCACGGCTACGGCGCGCATCTCAACCCGTGCCTCGACTGCAAGGCCTTCATGGTGCGCAAGGCGCGCGAATGGATGGAGGCGAACGGTTTCGATTTCATCGTCACGGGCGAGGTGATCGGGCAGCGGCCGATGTCGCAGCGCCGGGACACGATGCCGGTAGTGGCACGCGAGTCGGGCGCCTACGACCGGCTGCTGCGCCCGCTCTGCGCCAAGCTGCTGCCGCCGACCCTCCCGGAGCGCGAGGGCTGGGTCGATCGCGAAAAGCTCTACGACTTCAGCGGCCGCTCGCGCAAGCCGCAGATGGCGCTCGCCGCCCGCTTCGGTCTGACGGACTACGCCCAGCCCGCGGGCGGCTGCTGCTTCCTCACCGACGAGCAGTATTCGAACAAGCTCGCGGACCTCTGGCGCGCGCGCGGCGAGAAGCGCTACGAGCTCGAAGACATACTGCTGCTCAAAGTCGGCCGGCACCTGCGGCCTCGGCCCCATTTCAAGCTCATCGTCGCGCGCGACGACGGCGAGAACAATTTCCTGCTCGGCTTCCGCCACCGCTACACGCACCTCATGGCGACCAGCCACCCGGGACCGCTCGCGCTGATCGACGGCGAGGCGAACGCCGAGGATCTCGAGCTCGCCGCGCGGCTCACCGCCCGCTTCGGCAAGGGGCGCGAGGCCGAGCGCGTGACGGTCGCCGTCACCGAGCGCGGCGGAGCGACGCGGGCCCTGCAGGTCACGCCGCTGCGTCCCGACGAAGTTCCGAACGAGTGGTACTTGTGAGCCTGTGAGTCGGCACGTCCTCGACGCGCGCCACCTGCTCTGCCCGCTCCCGGTGATTCGCGTGCAGAACACCGTGGCCCGCCTCGCGCCCGGCGACATCCTCGAAGTGCGCGCCACCGATCCCGGCGCACTGCACGATATTCCCGCCTGGTGCCGGGTTCACGGGCACGAGGTCCTCTCCGCCGTCGAGGCCGACGGCGAGATGCGGGTGACGCTCAAAGTCGGGGCATCCTGAACCGCCCCTCCCTCACCTACCCCGAGTCGGCACGCCCTTCCATAGGAGAAGCGCCCGAAGCGCGCTTTCACTTTGGCCTTGGATGCACCATAATGGTGCCTACGTTCCGGCATATGCACCATGATGGATCACGCAACTTGGTAGGGAATCCAAAACGTTTTCGTTAAATCAATAACTTAGTGCAGTTTTCGGCGGGCACAGATCGTGCACTAAAGGGGTGGTCAAAATTGTGCAGCCGAGTCGCTGACCGCTTTCAGCCACATCCTGGAGGAACCTTTGAATGACACCCGCCGAAGTGCTTAAGCTGATCAAAGAACAGAACATCAAGTTCGTCGACTACCGCTTCACCGACACCAAGGGCAAGGAGCAGCACGTCACGGTGCCGGCCAGCCAGGTGACCGCCGAGACGTTCGAGGAAGGCAAGATGTTCGACGGCTCCTCCATCGCCGGCTGGAAGGGCATCCACGAGTCGGACATGATCCTGCTGCCGGACCCGACGACCGCCGTGAAGGATCCGTTCATGGAGGAGCCGACGCTGATCCTGCGGTGTGACGTCATCGAGCCCTCGACCATGCAGGGCTACGAGCGCTGCCCCCGCTCGCTCGCGAAGCGCGCCGAAGCCTACCTCAAGAGCACCGGCATCGCCGACGCCGCCTACTTCGGCCCCGAAGCCGAGTTCTTCATCTTCGACGACGTGCGCTGGGGCTCGGACATCTCGGGCTGCTTCGTCAAAGTCGACTCGGACGAGGCGTCGTGGAACGCCGAGAAGGTCTACGAGGGCGGCAACCTCGGCCACCGTCCGAGCGTGAAGGGCGGCTACTTCCCCGTTCCGCCGGTCGACTCGATGCAGGACATCCGTTCGGCCATGTGCCTCGCGATGATGGAGATGGGGCTCGAGATCGAGACGCACCACCACGAGGTCGCGACCGCCGGCCAGAACGAGATCGGCACGAAGTTCAACACGCTGGTGAGGAAGGCCGACGAGCTGCAGATCTACAAGTACTGCGTGCACAACGTGGCCCATTCGTACGGCAAGACGGCGACGTTCATGCCGAAGCCGATCGTCGGCGACAACGGGTCGGGCATGCACGTGCACCAGTCGCTCGCGAAGGACGGCAAGAACCTCTTCGGCGGCAACGAGTACGGCGGCCTGTCGCAGCTCGCGCTCTATTACATCGGCGGCATCATCAAGCACGCGCGCGCGCTCAATGCCCTCACCAACCCGCTCACGAACTCGTACAAGCGGCTGGTGCCGGGCTTCGAGGCGCCGGTGATGCTCGCCTACTCCGCGCGCAACCGCTCGGCCGCGATTCGCGTGCCGTACGTGCCGAACCCGAAGGCGCGGCGCATCGAGGTGCGCTTCCCGGACCCGGGCGCGAATCCGTATCTCGCGTTCTCGGCCATGCTGCTCGCGGGGCTCGACGGCATCCTCAACAAGATCCACCCCGGCGAAGCCATGGACAAGGACCTGTACGACCTGCCGCCGGAAGAGGAGAAGCGGATTCCGACCGTGTGCCACTCGCTCGATCAGGCGCTCGAGGCGCTCGACAAGGATCGCGACTTCCTCAAGGCCGGAGGCGTGTTCACCGACGACGTGATCGACTCCTACATCGCGCTCAAGATGCAGGAGGTCACGCGGCTGCGCATGACCACGCATCCGGTCGAGTTCGACATGTACTACAGCGTGTGAGCCGGTAGCGTCATGCGGGTCCCGAGAACGCCCCCAGGATTTCGGGGGCGTTTTCGTTTCGCGACCCGGAAGGCCTTTCGACGACCGTGCAGGATTTCAGCCCTTCGATACTCGAGAACCTCAGCACCACGGTGCTGACGCTCGATCGCACACTGCGCGTGACCGGCATCAACCCGGCCGGCGAAATGATGTTCGAGATGAGCCGCAAGAAGATGCTCGGACAGCGCGCCGAGGACGTGCTCGGCCGCGGCACGCTGCTGCAGGCGCTGCGCGACGCCCTCGCCTCCGGCCATCCGATCACCGTGCGCGGCGCGCAGCTCGAGCTCCCGGCGGGGCGCACGCTCACGCTCGACTGCGCGGTGACGCCGCTCACGGAGGCGGCCGACGGAGCCGACGGCCCGGACAACGCGACGCTTCTCGTCGAGCTCACGCAGATCGACCGGCTGCTGCGGCTCACGCGCGACGAGAACATCCTGGACCGGCAGGCGGCGAACCGCGCGGTCATGCGCGGCCTCGCGCACGAGATCAAGAATCCGCTCGGCGGGCTGCGGGGCGCGGCGCAGCTGCTCGAGCGGGAGCTCGGCGACGCCAAGCTCAAGGAATACACCCGCGTGATCATTCGCGAGGCGGACCGTCTGCGCAACCTCGTGGACCGCATGACCGGGGCGCAGAAGCCGCTGGTGAAGCGCCCGGTGAACCTGCACTCGGTGCTCGAGCACGTGCGGCTGCTGGTGCTCGCCGAGGTGCCGGCGGGCCTCGTGATCGAGCGCGACTACGACCCGTCGCTGCCCGAGCTCCAGGCCGATCCCGAGCAGCTCGTGCAGGCGACGCTCAACGTCGTGCGCAACGCGGTGCAGGCGCTCGAGGGCCGCGGCACCATCGTGCTGCGCACGCGCGTCGATCGCGGTTTCACCATCGGTACCCGCCGCCACCGTCTGGTGCTGCGGGCCGAGATCGAGGACAACGGGCCGGGC
The DNA here is from genome assembly GCA_036563785.1 of Burkholderiales bacterium. Taxonomy (GTDB): domain Bacteria; phylum Pseudomonadota; class Gammaproteobacteria; order Acidiferrobacterales; family Sulfurifustaceae; genus JACQFZ01. Next base: position 20,031 of record DATCLR010000125.1, read on the forward strand.
ATTCCGCCCGAGCTGCGCGAGCACATTTTCTACCCGATGATCACCGGGCGCGCGGACGGCAGCGGCCTCGGGCTCGCCATCGCGCAGGACATCGTGACCCAGCACGGCGGGCTCATCGAGTGCACGAGCCGTCCCGGGCGCACGGTGTTCATGCTGTACTTACCCGTGGAGAGCGGCAATGACTAGTGGGGACCTCGTCTGGGTCATCGACGACGACCAATCGATCCGCTGGGTGCTCCAGAAGGCGCTGGAGCAGGCGGGCTTCGCGGTGCGCGCCTTCAACTCGGCGAACGGCATCGGCGAGACGCTCGAACGCGTCCAGCCGAACGCGATCATCACCGACATCCGTATGCCCGGCACGAGCGGGCTCGACCTCGTGTCGCTGATTCAGGACAAGGCGCCCGACATTCCCGTGATCGTGACCACCGCGTTCACGGATCTCGACAGCGCCGTGTCCTCGTACCGCCGCGGCGCGTTCGAGTACCTGCCGAAGCCGTTCGACGTGGACGAAGCCGTGAACCTGGTGCGGCGCGCGGTCGAGAACCGCCGGCGCGGGCGCACCGAGCCGGCCGAGCCGCAGCCGCACCCGGAGATCATCGGTGCGGCCGCCTCCATGCAGGAGGTGTTCCGCGCGATCGGGCGGCTGTCGAACTCGAACCTGAACGTGCTCATCAACGGCGAATCCGGCACCGGCAAGGAGCTGGTGGCGCGTGCGCTGCACAACCACAGCCCGCGCGCCGGGCGGCAGTTCATCGCGATCAACATCGCCGCGGTGCCGAGCGAGCTGCTCGAGTCCGAGCTCTTCGGGCACGAGCGCGGTGCCTTCACCGGCGCGACCAGCCAGCGCCAGGGGCGCTTCGAGCAGGCGAACGGCGGGACGCTGTTCCTCGACGAGATCGGCGACATGCCGACCGAGCTGCAGACGCGGCTCCTGCGCGTGCTCGCGGACGGCAAGTTCTACCGCGTCGGCGGCCACGAGCAGATCTCGACGAACGTGCGCATCATCGCCGCGACCAACCAGAATCTCGAAGAGCGCGTGCGCCAGGGCCGCTTCCGCGAGGACCTGTTCCACCGGCTCAACGTCATCCGCATCCATCTTCCGGCGCTGCGCGAGCGCCGGGAGGATATTCCGATCCTGGCGCGGCACTTTCTCAACCGGTCCGCGGCCGAGCTCGGCGTCGAACCGAAGCAGCTCGCACCCGAGACGGAGCAGCACCTGACGCAGCTTCCCTGGCCGGGGAACGTCCGCCAGCTCGAGAACACCTGCCGCTGGCTCACGGTGATGGCGCCGGGCAAGGTGATCCGCATCGACGACCTGCCGCCCGAGCTGCGCACGGTCGACGGCAGCCGCGACGACCGCTGGGAAGTGAGCCTGCGTCAGCTCGTGGAGAGCCGGCTGATGCGCGGCGAAGGCCGCATCTACCGCGACATCAACGCGACCTTCGAGCGCATCCTGATCGAGGCGGCGCTCAAGCACACCGGCGGGCGGAAGCAGGAGGCGGCGAAGAAGCTCGGCTGGGGCCGCAACACCCTCACGCGCAAGCTCAAAGAGCTGGGGATGAATCTGTAGGCGAACGAGCGCCGGCCTGCGCCTGCCGGCGGTCCGGCTGCGTCTTCGTTCTCCCTTTCGCCGCTCTCCTGTCGCAGTTCGGCCCGGGCTAGAGCCCGCGGCGGGCGAGGCGCGGCAGATCGCCGTCGAGCCCCGACGCGCGGCGCATGATGAGCCACTTCACCAGCCCGAGGCGGTTGGTGAGCGACAGCCCCAGGCCGCGCGCACTGCGCAGGAGCGGCCAGTCGTTGCCGAACAGATACCGGAAGCCGCCCGTGACCGCGACCATGGCCAGGTTGTCTCCCTTGCGCCGGCGCTCGTAGCGCCGCAGCACGTGCAGCCCGCCGATATCGCGGCGCGCGTCCACCGCCTCGAGCAGCACCTCCGCGAGCGCCGCCGCATCGAGCAGGCCCAGGTTCACGCCCTGCCCCGCGAGCGGGTGCACCACGTGCGCCGCGTCGCCGACGAGCGCCGCGCGCTGACGCACGTAGCTGTCGGCGTGCGCGAGCGCGAGCGGAAACGCGGCGCGCGGACCGACCGAGCGCAGCCGCCCCAGGCGGTCGCCGAAAGCTTCCGCGAGAGCGGCGAGAAAAGCGGCGTCGTCGAGCGCGAGCAGCGCGTCGGCACGCTCGCGGTCGGCCGACCACACGATCGAGCAGGCGTGCGCGTCGGGCAGGGGCAGGAACGCGAGCGGACCGGTGGGCAGGAAGCGCTGCCAGGCGGTGTGGCGGTGCACACCCTCGGTGCGCACGGTCGCGACGATCCCGAGCTGGCGCATGTCGAGACGGCGCACGGGAATTCCGAGCGCACGGCGCACGGCGGAATCCGCGCCGTCGGCGCCTACCGCGAGCCGCGCGCGCAGGCGCCGGCCGTCGGCGAGCGCGAGCGTGACCGCCTCCTCTTCGAGCGCGAAGCCGGCCACGCGGTCGTGCACCACGTGCACGTTCGTGTGCTGCTGCATGCGTTCGTACAGCGCGGCGACGACCACGGCGTTCTCGACGATGTGCGCGAGGTACGGCTCCCCGATCTCGGCGGCGTCGAAGTGAATCTCGCCCCAGGCGTCCCATACCCGCATGGCGCGCACCTCGGCCGCGCGGCGCGCGAGGACTCCGGCCCAGGCGCCCACGTTCTCGAGGAAGGCCTGCGAGGCGAGCGTCAACGCGCTCACACGCTGCTCGAAGTCTTCGCCGGCCGGCGTACGCGGCGGGTTCGGCTCGATCAGCGCCACCTTGAGCGCGCTGCCGCCGAGCGCGCAGGCGAGCGCGCCGCCGACCATCCCGCCCCCGACGATCGCGACGTCGTAGTGCACCGGAGCCTGCGCGCGACGGCCGCTCATGCGGAGGGCGGCTGCAGCGCGCGGCCGAGCGTGAGGCGCGGCCGGCGCCCCGCGAGTCCGCTCGTGATGCGCACGAGCGCTCGCTTCACCGGCGGCAGCAGATCGACCGCAATGAGCCCGAGATCGCGCGCGAGCACGACGGGCGGGAACCGGCTCGGGAACACCCGCGCGAGCGTGTGGGTGAAGCCCAGGATGATGCGGTTGTCGCGCGCGCGCCACGCGGCGTAGCGCTCGAGCGGCGCGAGCGCGCCCGGATCGCCGCCCGCGGCCGCGCACTCCCACAGCACCTCGGCGAGCGCCGCGACGTCGCGCAGGCCGAGATTGAATCCTTGTCCGGCGACCGGATGCACCGTGTGCGCGGCGTTGCCGATCACGACGAGCCGCGGGCGCACCTGCCGCGGCACGCGCGTCAGCACCAGAGGATAGGCGCGGCGCCGCCCGACGCGCTCGAGCGCGCCCAGGCGCTCGCCGAAACGCGCTTCGAGGTGCGCGCGGAAGGTGGCGTCGTCCCACGCGAGCACCTTCTCGACGTCGGCGGCGGCGACCGTCCAGACGACGGCGCAGTGGGTGGCGCTCGCGGGCAGGAGCGCGAGCGGACCGGATTCGGTGAAGCGCTCGTACGCCGTGTAGCCGTGCGGGCGCTCGGGCGTAACCGCGCTCACGACCGCCGACTGTCCGTAGTCGATGCGATGCGCCTCGAGGCCCGCGGCCTCGCGCACCGGAGAATCGGCCCCGTCCGCCGCGACGACGAGCCGCGCGCTCAGCTCGCGCTCGCCGTCGGCGAGCCGGGCGCGCACGCGCGCCGCCTCGTTCCCGAACGCGAGCCCTTCGACCCGCGCCGGAGCGATGAGCGTGAGATCCGGCTGCTGCGCGAGCGCGGCGTAGAGCACCGCCCCGAGCATCGGCGCGGAGACGACGTAACCGAGCGCCGGCACGCCGGCGTCGCGCGCGCTCAGGCGCGTGAACCCGAAGCGGCCGCGGTCGGAAATGTGGATGCGCTCTATCGGCGCGGGGGCGGCGCGGCGCACGATCTCCTCCCACGCGCCGAGACCCTCGAAGACGAGGCGCGAGCCGTAAGCGAGCGCGAGCGTGCGGTCGTCGTAGCCGGGCGCCTCCGGCAGCGCCGGCGGCGCGGCCTCGAGCAGCCCGAGGCGCAGGCCGCTGCCCGAAAGGGCACGCGCGAGACTCGCGCCGACGAGCCCGCCGCCGACGATGAGGATGTCGAAATCGGCCTTCACGGAAACAACGTACTCCGATAACACCGGCGGGCACACGAAAGCCGCGCGCGATAGCGGGCGAATCGACGCGCGACATGCCGCGCGCTCAGCCGCGCATCAACGCCTCGATCTCGTCGATCGCCTTCGGCACCTCTTGGGTCAACACCTCGCAGCCGTCGCGCGTCACGAGCACGTCGTCCTCGATGCGTACGCCGATGTTCGCGAAGCGCTCCGGCACGCCCGGACCGGCGGCGATATAGAGGCCCGGCTCGACCGTGAACGTCATGCCGGGCTCGAGCTCGCGCCAGGCGTCGGCGACCTTGTAGTCGCCGACGTCGTGCACGTCCATACCGAGCCAGTGGCCGGTACGGTGCATGTAGAAGCGCCGGTACTCGCCTTTCTCGATCAGCCCGTCGACGTCGCCCTGCAGCAGGCCGAGGTCGACCAGCCCCTGCGTGAGCACGCGCACCGCCGCGTCGTGGGGATCGTTCCAGTGCCGGCCCGGACGCACTTCGGCGATGGCGGCGGCCTGCGCCGCGAGCACGATCTCGTAGACCGCGCGCTGCTCGCCGCTGAAGCGGCCGTTCGCGGGGAACGTGCGCGTGATGTCCGCCGCGTAGCAGTCGAGCTCCGCGCCCGCGTCGATCAGCACCAGGTCGCCCGGGTTAATGCGACAGTTGTTCTCGCGGTAGTGCAGGATGCAGGCGTTGGCGCCGGCTCCCACGATCGGCCAGTAGGCGGGAAACTCGGCGCCGCCGCGGCGGAACTCGTACAGCAGCTCCGCCTCGAGCTCGTACTCCATCATGCCCGGCCGGCACGCCTGCATCGCGCGGCGGTGCGCCGCCGCGGAAATCTTCGCTGCGCGCTTCATGAGCCGGATCTCCTCCGGCCGCTTGATGAGGCGCATCTCGTGCAGAATGTGGTCGAGGTCGACGAACTCGCCCGGCGCGTGCACGCCGTTGCGGCTCTTCGCGCGCACTTCGTTCACCCAGGACATCAGCCGGGCGTCGAAGTCGGCGTAGCGCCCGATCGAGCAGAAGACCTTCTCCCGGTTCTCGAGCAGGCCCGGGAGGATGTCGTCGATGTCGTCGATCGGAAAGGCGTCGTCCGCGCCGTAAACGGTGCGCGCCCCTTCGAGCCCCGCGCGCCTGCCGTCCCAGATCTCCTTCTCCGGATTGCGTTCGCGGCAGAAAAGGATGTACTCGCCGTGCGGCCGCCCGGGAACGAGCACGGCGACGGCCTCGGGCTCGGGAAAATGGGTGAGGTAATAGAAGTCGCTGTCGGGACGGTACGGATAGTCCACGTCGCGGTTGCGAACGCGTACCGGCGCCGTGGGAATGATGGCGACGCCGCCCTGCATGTGCCGCAGCAGCTCGGCACGGCGCTGCGCGTAAACTTTCATGTCCATGCGGCCATTATGCCGCAATCCCGGGTAGGGGGCACCCCGAGTAGAGCCGAAGCGGAGCACTGTTATCATAGGCTCGCGCGTTCGCAGCCTGCGCGTGCGGCAACTTACAGGCTGAGTCGCCACAAGGAGAGTGGAACATGAACAACAAGGAAACGTCGGTGATGGGTGCGCTTGGCGCCCGCGTCCGTTCGATCTGCCGTATCCTCGCATTCGCCTTCTTCGCCGTCGCCGTGCACGCGCCCGTCGCCTCGGCGGCGCTCGTCGGAACCGAAGCCGCCCTCGGCGCCGCACAGGCAGGCGCCGAGCGCGCGCGCGTGCAGCGGCTCCTCGAACGCGACGAAGTGAAGCGGCAGCTGCTCGCGGCGGGCGTCGCCCCGTCGGAGCTCGAAGCGCGGGTATCGGCCCTTAGCGACGCCGAAGTGAGCGAGCTCGCGGCGCGGCTCGACGCGCTGCCCGCGGGCGGGGACGCCTTCGGCGTGATCCTGTTCGTGTTCGTGGTGCTCGTCATCACCGATTACCTCGGGTTCACGGATATCTTCCCGTTCGTGCGCGCGGCCGATCGTTGAGCGCATGACCGCGCGGCGGCTCGCGCCCGCCGCGCGCGCCGGAGCGCGGCGCGCGGTCTTTCTCGCCGGCGCACTCCTCCTCGCCGCCTGCACCACGCTGCAGTCGGATCGTATCGCACGCGCGCCGTTCGCCGATGCCGTGGAGCTCCACGACGTCGCGTTCTTCCCGCAGGAGGATTACCAGTGCGGGCCGGCGGCGCTCGCGACGGCGCTCGATTACGCCGGTGTGCGCACCACGCCCGCCGCGCTCGCGCCGCAGGTGTACCTGCCCGCCCGGCGCGGGAGCCTCCAGCTCGAGCTCCTCGCCGCCGCGCGCCGCCACGGTGTCGTGCCCTACGTGCTCGCGCCGCGGCTCGATGCGCTGTTCGCGGAGGTGCAGACCGGACATCCCGTCGTCGTGCTCCAGAACCTCGCGTTCGCGTGGTACCCGCGCTGGCATTACGCCGTGGTCGTCGGCTTCGATCTCGCGCGGGAGGAGGTCGTCCTGCGCTCCGGACGCGAGCGGCGCCGTATCGTTCCGCTGCGCGTGTTCGAGCGCACCTGGCGGCGCGCAGACTACTGGGCCATGGTGGCACTGCCGCCGGGCGTGCTGCCGCGCACCGCCGAGGAGCTTCCGTACCTGCAGGCGGTCGTGGCGCTCGAGCGCATGCAGCGCTGGGAGGAAGCGCGCAAGGCCTATCGCGCGGCGCTCGAACGCTGGCCGGCGAGTCTCGGCGCACAACTGGGGCTCGGGAACGCCGCCTATGCGCTCGGCGATCGCCCGGGCGCCGAGCGGGCGTACCGCGCGGCCGCCAGCCGGCACCCGGACGCCGGCATCGCTTTCAACAATCTCGCGCAGGTGCTCGCCGACCTCGGTCGCTTCGCGGAAGCGGAGGAAGCGATTGCGCGGGCGCTCGCGCTCGGCGGCCCGCATGCATCGGTGTTCCGCGAAACCGCGGCGGAAATCCGCGCGCGTAAAGCCGACTCCGGGGAGCGCTTACCCGCCGGAGAAGCGAAGGAATGACAGTACGATTGCTCGGACCGCGACGCGGCGATCGCGCCGTCGCGCGGCATCTCGTAGCCGGCACCCGTTCCGCCGAGCCGGCCGGCGGCCGGCAGCCGGAATACGATTCAGCGACCGTGGTGCAGCTCGTCGTACACGAGCTGCACGCCGGCCCGCAGGTACTCGACGATCTCGGCGATCTCGCGCTCCTGCGCCTCGGTCGTCTGGTCGTGATCCATCTCCGCTTCGCCGATCCGCTCCGCATCGAGAAGGAACTCGGCGATCTCCCCCTTCAGGCGGTCCGGATCGCGCACACCGGCCGCCGCGAGACCGAGCACGTAGCCGCGCGCCCAGGCTGCGAGGGCTTCGACGTGCTCGGACACCGGCACCCCGCTCGGCAGCATCGGTTGAAACTGGAAGTCCGGCCCCTCGAGCCGCGCACGGATGTCCTCCTGCAGCGCCGCGATGACGCGCAGCAGCCGCTCCGTCTCCGCAGTGGGCGGCGGCGGTGTATCCCCGAAGATCACCGCGCCCGGCGCCCGCCCCTCGGGCACCGATGCCGCACCCGTCAGCACACCGTGCACCTCGGCGGCGGACAGCGGCACCGACGCGGCGCGCAGCGCCGCGGCGAGGTCGTCGTAGTCGGGAGGAGAAACCGAAGAGCCGTTCACGGTGTAACCTCGCGGGTTCGTCGCGGCCGGCAGCTCGGTACCGGCAGTGAATGCGGAGAATGCGCACGAGTCTAGCACTGCGCCGCGGCGCCCCATACCGTTGACCTTATAATGGGCCGAACCTATATTGACGCGGGTTCAACCGCGCGATCTCCGTGGAAAGCGACGACCTCAAACAGCTCGAGAACCGCATCGATCAGCTGATCGCCGCCTGCCAGCGGCTGCAGCAGGAGAACAGCGCGCTCAAGTCGGAGCAGGAGCAGCTGCAGGCGGAGCGCGCGCGGCTCCTCGAGAAGACGCGCATCGCGCGCGAGCGCATCGAAGCCATGATCAACCGGCTGAAGGCCCTGGAGCGCAGCGGATGAAAGAGACGAACGAAGGCGTTCCGGTGGTCATCATGGGCAAGGAGTTCCGCGTGGCATGCCCCGAGCATCAGCGCGAGTCCCTGCTCGCCGCCGCCGCGTACCTCGACCGCAAGCTGCGGGAAGTGCAGTCGACGGGCAAGGTGATCGGCACCGAGCGCGCCGCGATCATGGCCGCCCTCAACATCAGTCACGAGCTGCTCGAGCTGCGACAGAACGGCGGGCTCTCCGAGAGCGCGACGCAGAAAGTGCGCCTGCTGCGCAACAAGATCGACGCGGCTCTCCGCTGGGATGGACAGACGCCCCAATAGGTATATCATTGGGAATGCGTCCCCTGCGGTGTACGTGACTGTCCCGGCAATCCTTTGAACCTAACACCAGATCCAGGGAGCCGGTCAGTAGATGCTGTTGTGCATGTCCGCCCTGGCAGCGGAAAGCCTGAGGCATCTCTAAGGCACCCACTTGAACCGTCCGGTTCAAGGTGTAGCGGTCAGCACGGCACAGGCGGAGGACGCTCCGATTTGCTCGCGCCGCTCGCTCGAGGCGAGCGGCGCACTCCGGCCGCGCAATCGCCGCGGTTTCGATCATCCTATCCTTCGACGTACCGTGCGTGAGCGCGAAGGGGCGCAAGAGCCGCGCTCACAAGAGCGCCGCGACGCCCGGCGCGAACAAGACGAAGCGGGCGCATGAACTCGCGGCGCAGCCGCCCGCGCATTCGAACGACAAGGAACACGTGAACACGAAGCCCCCGGCGAAGCGAACCGCACGACGGGCCGCGCCGCTCCGCGCGCGGCGGGCTCCGGCGAAGCAGACGCCGAAGGCGGAGCTTCGCCGCGCGATGCGGGCGCGCCGGACGAGCCTCGCCCCCGCGCAGCAGCGCGCGGCCGCGAAGCGGGTGCTCGCGCAGCTCGTGCGTACGCCGGAGTTTCGCGCGAGCCGACGCATCGCCTGCTACCTGCCGGACGACGGCGAGATCGATACGCATCCGCTGATCGAGCGCATCTGGCGCGCGGGGAAGGAAGTGTACCTGCCCGTTCTCGCCTGGACGCCCCGTCGGCGGCTCTGGTTCGCGCGCTTCACGCCGGAGACCGTGCTCGTCAGGAACCGTCTGGGCATACCCGAACCGCACGTGCCGCCGCGGGAGCGCGTATCCGCCGCGGTCCTCGATCTCGTCCTGCTGCCGCTCGTCGCTTTCGATCCGAACGGCAACCGTCTCGGGCGCGGAGCGGGTTTCTACGACCGCAGCCTCGCCTTCCTTCGCGGCCGCCGGTTTCTGCGGCGGCCGCATCTCTTCGGTCTCGCCCACGATTTCCAGCGCGTGCCGGCCGTACCCGTCGACCCCTGGGACGTCGTCCTCGACGGGGTGGTCACGGATCGCGCCGTCTACTACACGAATCGATAACGCTCGAAGTCATGAAGCTGCTCTTCATCGGTGACGTGATGGGCGCGCCCGGGCTGCGCGCGCTCGAATCGCATCTGCCGGCGCTGCGGCAGAAGCTGCAGCTCGATCTCGTCGTTGCGAACTGCGAGAACGTCGCCGACGGCGCCGGCGTCACGCGCGCGGCCGCGGAGGCGCTGTTCGCGCTCGGCGTCGACGTGCTCACGAACGGCAACCATGCCTGGGACCGGCCGGAGGCGCTCGCTTACATCGCGCAGGAGCCGCGGCTGCTGCGCCCCTGCAACTACCCGCCCGGCACGCCGGGTGCCGGCTGGTACGTGGCCGACGTGCGCGGGCACCGCGTCGGCGTGCTCAACGTCATGGGCACGCAGTTGATGCGGCCGGCGCTCGCGTGCCCGTTTCGCGCCGTCGACGAGGCGCTCGCGCGCAAGCCGGACGACGTACGGGTGGTGCTGGTCGACGTGCACGCCGAAACGACCAGCGAGAAATGGGCGCTCGCCTGGTACCTCGACGGGCGCGTCAGCGCGGTCGTGGGCACGCACACGCACGTGCCCACCGCGGACGAGCGCGTGCTCCCCCAGGGCACCGCTTACATCACGGACGTCGGCATGACCGGGTGCTACGAATCGGTGATCGGGCTCGATATCGCCCAGAGCATCGAGCGCATGACGCGGAAGCTCCCGGGCCGCTGGGACGTCGCCGAGGGCGTCGGCACCCTGTGCGCCGTCGTGATCGACGTGGACGAAGCGACCGCGCGCAGCCGCTCGATCCGGCGCCTCGCGCTCGACGAGGAACGCCCGGCGCTCAAGCTCGCTGCCGGCTGACTCGGCGCCCGCGGCGAGGCGGCTGGTACAATGAGCGCATGGCCGCTGCACGACAGTACTGGCTCATGAAATCGGAGCCCGACGTGTTCTCGATCGACGATCTGCGGGCGCGTCCGGGGCGCACAGAGCATTGGGACGGCGTGCGCAACTTCCAGGCGCGCAACTACATGCGCGCGATGCGCAAGGGCGATCTCGCGTTCTTCTACCACTCGAGCTGCCCGGAGCCTGGCGTCGCCGGCATCGTCGAGATCGTGCGCGAAGCCTACCCCGATTTCACCGCCTGGGACCCGCGGAGCCCCTATCACGATCCCCGCAGCACACCGGAGAAGCCGTACTGGTACATGGTCGACGTGCGCTTCAAGCGCAAGCTCGAACGCCTCGTGCCGCTCGCGGAGCTGCGCGCGAACCCGAAGCTCAAGCACATGCGCCTCCTCGCGCGGGGCAACCGGCTGTCGATCATGCCGGTGACCGCCGCCGAGTGGGAGGCGATTCTCGCGATGGAGAAGGACGGCAGCCGGCCGAAGAGTGCACGCAGGAAATCGGGAGAACGCGCATGAGAACGGTCCTTGCTCTGGCCGTTTCGACCGCGCTGCTCGCGTCCGAGGCATTCGGCGCGGACGAGGCGCCGCCGACGGTGCGCATGACGACGAGCTTCGGCGTCATCGAGATCGAGCTCGACCCGATGCGCGCACCGAAGACCACGGCGAACTTCCTCGCCTACGTCGACCGCGGCTTCTACGACGGCACGATCTTCCACCGCGTCATCCCGGGCTTCATGATCCAGGGCGGCGGCTTCACGCCGGGGATGAAGCAGAAGAAGACCGGCGCGCCGATCGTGAACGAGGCGGACAACGGCCTGAAGAACGTCACGGGCACGATCGCGATGGCGCGCACCGCCGAGCCGCATTCGGCCTCCGCGCAGTTCTTCATCAACACCGCCGACAACCATTTCCTCGATCACCGCGGCAAGACGATCGAGGGCTGGGGCTACGCGGTCTTCGGCCGCGTCGTCCGCGGCATGGACGTGGTGCGCCGGATCGAGGCCACGCCGACGCGCACGATCGGGCCGTTCGAGAACGTGCCCGTGCGCGACGTCGTGATCGAGAAGGTGGAGCGCGTCCGGAAGTAGCCCGAGGCCGGCCTTTTAGCTCAGGAAGAGCTTGTACGCCGGGTTGTCCGTCTCGTCGGCATACTCGTAACCGAGGTTGTCGAGGAACTTCCGGAACTTCGCGTGATCCGACGGCGGCACCTGCATGCCCACCAGCACGCGGCCGAAGTCGGCGCCGTGGTTGCGATAGTGGAACAGGCTGATGTTCCAGGCGCCGCCCATCTTGTTCAGGAACTCGAGCAGCGCCCCGGGCCGCTCCGGGAACTCGAACCGATAGAGGATCTCGTGCGTCGCGTTCGGGGCGCGCCCGCCGACCATGTGGCGGATGTGCAGCTTCGCCATCTCGTTGTCGGTCATGTCCACGGTCGGGTAGCCCTTCGCGCGCAGGGCCTTCACGAGCTTGCCGATTTCCTCCGCCCCGCTGATCTGCAGCCCCACGAAGATGTGCGCCTGCTCGGGGTCGGCGTAGCGGTAGTTGAACTCGGTGATGTTGTGGTCGCTGACCATGGCGCAGAACTCGCGGAAGGACCCGGGACGCTCCGGGATCGTGACCGCGAGGATCGCCTCGCGCCGCTCGCCGATTTCGGCGCGCTCCGCCACGTGGCGCAGCCGGTCGAAGTTGACGTTGGCGCCGGAAGCGATCACGATCAGGTGCTCCCCGCGCACACCCTCGCGCTCGACGTAGCGCTTGAGACCGGCGAAGGCTAGCGCTCCGGCGGGCTCGAGCACCGAGCGGCGGTCCTCGAAGACGTCCTTGATCGCGGCGCAGATCTCGTCGTTCGTGACGACGATGATCTCGTCCACGTAGCGGCGGCAGAGCCTGAACGTCTCCCGCCCCACCTGTCGCACCGCGACGCCGTCGGCGAAGATGCCGACGTGATCCAGCACCACGCGCCGGCCGCGCGCGAGCGAGCGCGCCATTGCGTCGGCGTCCTCGGGCTCGACGCCGATGACCTTGACCTCGGGGCGAAGCTGCTTGATGTACACCGCGATGCCGGCGATGAGCCCGCCGCCCCCGACCGGCACGAAGATCGCGTGCAGCGGCGCCGCGTGCTGCTTGAGGATCTCGAAGCCGATCGTGCCCTGGCCCGCGATCACGTCCGGATCGTCGTAGGGGTGAATGAACGCCAGGCGCTCGGCGCGCGCGAGCCGCCGGGCGTGCTCGTAGGCGGCATCGTAGTTGTCGCCGTGGAGCACGGCGATGCCGCCCAGGTTGCGCACGGCATCGACCTTGATCTGCGGCGTCGTGCGCGGCATGACGATGACCGCCTTGATGCCGAGCTTCTTCGCGGCGAGCGCCACGCCCTGGGCGTGGTTGCCGGCCGAGGACGCGATCACGCCGCGCCTGAGCTCGGCCGGTGCGAGCGCGGCGATCTTGTTGTAGGCGCCGCGGCACTTGAACGAGAACACCGGCTGCTCGTCCTCGCGCTTGATCCAGATCTCGTTGCCGAGGCGCCGCGACAGGAGCGGCGCGTACTCGAGCGGAGTCTCCCGCGCCACCTCGTAGACGCGGGCGGTGAGGATTCTCTTGACGTACTGCTGGGACACTGGAGTTCGGATGCGCTCGCCGCACCGCATGCTTGTTCTAAGTCCGCGGCGGCGGTGCGCTTAATCTAGCATCCATCCTTTATAAAAACATCCGAACTCGCTATTCTCGCCCGGGATGCATACCGGGCTACGGGAATGACGGCGGACGAGAAGAAGAAGGCCGCAGCCGCGGCCGCCCTCGAATTCGTGGAGCCGAACATGATCGTCGGCGTCGGCACCGGCTCCACGGCCAACCACTTCATCGATCTGCTCGCCAAGCGCAAGGCCGACATCGACGGGGCGGTGGCCAGCTCGAAGGCCACGGAGGCGCGGCTGCGGCAGCACGGCATCCCCGTGCTCGACCTGAACGTGACGGGCGACCTGCCGCTGTACGTCGACGGTGCGGACGAGCTCACCGAGCACCGCCACCTGATCAAGGGCGGGGGCGGCGCGCTCACGCGCGAGAAAATCGTCGCCTCGGCAAGCCGCAAGTTCGTCTGCATCGCCGACGACTCGAAGCTCGTCGGCCGCCTCGGCGCGTTTCCGGTCGCGGTCGAGGTCATCCCCATGGCCCGCTCCTACGTCGGGCGTCAGATCGTGCGGCTCGGCGGCCAGCCCGTCTGGCGCGAGAACTTCGTTACCGACAACGGCAATCTGATCCTCGACGTCCACAATCTCGAGATCCTCGATCCCCTCGAGCTCGAGAACGCGCTCGACCACATCGCCGGCGTCGTGGCGAACGGCATTTTCGCCCGCCGTCCCGCGGACGTCGTGCTGCTCGGCACGGACAACGGGGTGCGCACGATCTGATGGCGGCCGGCGGATGGCTCCGGTACCCGGCGCACCGCGGGTGAGCTCGGGCGCGCGGCGCCGGCGCGCGCAGCCGTCGCACGAGCGCGGTGCGGCGAGCCTGACATTCCACGGTGCCGCCGGACAGGTCACCGGTTCCTGCTACCTGCTCGACACCGGCGGGAGCCGCGTGCTCCTCGAATGCGGCCTGTTCCAGGGGCCGCCGGAGGTCGAGGCGCTGAACGAGCGTCCATTCCCGTTCGAGGCGCGCACGGTCGATGCCGTCGTCCTTTCGCACGCCCACCTCGATCACTCCGGGCTGCTCCCGAAGCTCGTGCGTGCAGGCTGTACGGGGCCGATCTACGTCACGCCGCCGACCCGGGACCTCCTGGAGATACTGCTCAAGGACGCCGCGTTCCTGCAGGCGCGCGACGCCGAATGGGAGAAGCGCCACGGCGCCCGCGACGCGGCGCCGCTCTACACGATGTCCGACGTGGAGCAGACCCTCGCGCTGTGCCGGCCGGTCGAATACAACCGTCCTTTCCAAGCGGCCGCCGGCGTCGTCTGCCGATTCCACGACGCGGGCCACATCATCGGCTCGGCGATCGTCGAGCTGGAGCTCGGCCGCCGGCGGCTCGTGTTCTCAGGGGACCTCGGCAACCGCGACAGCCTGCTGCAGCGCGGCCCCGCGATACTGCGCGCGGCGGACGTGCTGCTGCTCGAGTCGACGTACGGCGACCGCGATCATCGGTCGATCGCCGCGACCCTCGAGGAGTTCGAAGGGATCCTCGCGGCCGCCGCGGAGCAGGGCGGCAACGTCATCATTCCCGCGTTCGCCGTCGAGCGCACGCAGGAGATCCTTTACTTCCTCGGCGAGCTGTACGAAGCCGGGCGCCTGCCGCAGCAGCGGATCTTCCTCGACAGCCCCATGGCGATCGCGGCGACCGAGATATACCGCAAGTACGAACCGCTCCTCGACGGAAGAGTGCCGGGCACGATGTCGCACGGCGGCAGGCATCGCGTGCTGCCGCCGCTGCAGTACACGCTGACGCCGGAGGAGTCCGCCGCCATCAACCGCATCACCGGCGGCGCCATCATCATCGCCGGCAGCGGGATGTGCAACGGCGGGCGCGTGCGCTTCCACCTCAAGCAGAACCTCTGGCGCGCCCAGGCGCACATCGTCATCGTCGGCTACCAGGCGCGCGGTACTCCGGGACGGGCGCTCGTCGACGGGGCGAAGACGCTCAAGCTTCTCGGCGAGGAAGTGCCCGTGCGCGCGGCGGTGCACACGCTCGGCGGCTTCTCCGCCCACGCGGGGCAGACCCAGCTGATCGAGTGGGTCGCGGGCTTCACCGAGAAGACGCCGCGCATCTACCTCGTCCACGGCGAGCCGGAGAAGATGGCGGTTCTGCAGTCGAAACTCACGGAGCGTCTCGGCGCGCGCGTCGCGGCGCCCGCGGCCGGCGAAAGCATCGTCCTCTGACCTCGAACGCTTTGGCCGCAGCCGGGACCGGCTGCGTACGCTTGCCGGCCGCATAGCCACGGTGCCTTGTCGACCGGCACCCGTCCCACCTTCCGCCCACTGCCCGTATCCAGCGGCCGCTCCGCCTTCTATTATTTGTTCCGCGCCCGCGGCTGTCCGGACCGTCGCGCCGCGGCGTCATGCGCTATGATCGAATTCAGCACCGTCCGGTGTCCCTATTGCGGCGAGTCTTTCGAGACGGCCGTGGACACGAGCGGCGGAAGCCAGGAGTACGTCGAAGATTGTCAGGTATGCTGCCGGCCGATCGACTTCCGGGTCGAGGTGGGGACGGACGGGACACTGCTCAGCCTGGAACTGCGGCGTGAACAGGACTGACGAAAACCGGTCGGATTACCGGCCGATCGCGTGCGAGCTCTACTCCCAGTACGAACTGGCGATCCTCCGGCGCCGCCGGCTGCACCTGCGCTGGCGCGAAGGCAATGTCTGCTACGCGCTGCCGGTGCTGCCGCTCGACCTCGAAACCCGCGCGGGCGAGGAGTTCCTGCACTGCCTGCTGCCCTCGGGCGAACGCATGCAGGTGCGCCTCGACCGCATCGAGCACATGGAGCCCGCTTGAGCGGCCCTCGCCTCCTCCTCGCCGCGCTGCTCGCGCTCGTTTCCGCGAGCGTGCACGCGCAAGCCGCGGACCCGGCCCCCGCAAGCTGCGGCGCGGTAGGACTGCAGATTCAGGTGCTCGGCAGCGGCGGACCGGAGCTCGCAGGCGGGCGCGCGGCGAGCGGCTATCTCGTCTGGATGGAGGGCAAGGCGCGGGTGCTCGTCGACTTCGGCCCGGGGGCGGCACTGCGCTTCGCGCAAAGCGGCGCGCGCGCCTCCGATCTCGACGTCGTGCTGTTCACCCGCGTGCACGCCGGTCACACGCTGGACTTCCCCGCACTCGTCGCCGCGGCGCTGCGTGAAGGGCGCCGCCGGACGCTGCCGCTCTACGGTCCGTCAGGCGGCCGTCTGGCGCCTTCGACGGTCAACTACATCCGCGTCCTGCTCGACGGCGCGCGCGGCGCCTATCGCCACCTCGGCATCGTGCTGAATCCGCTCGCCGTCGAGGGCTTTCGGCTCGATCCCCACGACGCCCGCGCCCCGACCGAGCGCGTGGGCGTGCGGCGCGAGCGGGCGGAGATCTGGGAAGTGCATCGAACCGAGGAGCTGCGCGCGAGCGCGACCGCGCTGGTGCGCGAAGGCGCGCCGGCCCTCGCCTGGCGGATCTCCGCGCGCGAGCGGCGTATCGTCTTCATCGGTGCGCCGGTTGCGGGCGAGAGCGGCCGCCTGGAGCGCTTCGCCGCGAACGCCGACGTCCTCGTCGCCGGCGCGCACACGCCGGACGCGCTCGCCGGTATCGCGCGCCTCGCGGAGCGCGCACGCGCGAAACGCCTGATCTTCGCCGCCGGTCTTCCCGAGGAGATGCGCGGCAACGGCGCGCCGCCGGGCTATACGGGCCCGGTCGCCTACGCCGAAGATCTCGCCTGCTATCCGGTTCCCTGAACCGCCGGAACGAATGGTTTCACGGCTCCGCCCCGCCGCAGCCCGCCCGTCAGGACAGCCGCCACTGCAGCTTCATGTGGTGCAGCACCGTGGTCGCGATCTCCTCGACCGACATCGTCGTCGTCGCGATATAGGGGATGTTCTCCGCGCGAAAGAGCGCCTCGGCCTGCGCGATCTCGTACTGGCACTGCTTTAGCGACGCGTAGGTGCTGCCCACCTTGCGCTCGCTCCGCACCTGCTGCAGCCGCTCCGGATCGATGGTCAGACCGAACAGCCGCGAGCGCAGCGGCGCCAGCACCGGCGGCAGCCGCGGCTCGTTGAGATCCTCCTCGGTCAGCGGATAGTTGGCGGCGTAGACCCCGAACGTCAGCGCCAGATACAGGCAGGTCGGCGTCTTGCCGGAACGCGACACGCCGAGAATCACGACGTCCGCCCGCCCGTAGTCCTGCGTGTGCAGGCCGTCGTCGGTCATCAGCGCGAAGTTCACCGCGTCCATGCGCACGGTGTATTTCGACTGATCCACGATGCTGCGCGCGCGGCCGATCGTGTGGCTCGACTTCTGCCCGAGCGCGACCTCGAGCGGCTGAATGAACGTATCCACGAGGTCGAACAGCACGCAGTCGGCGGCCGCGACCGCGGCGCGCATCTGTTCGTCGATGAGTGTGGCGAAAACGATCGGCGGCAGCGCTCCCGCCCGCGCGACCTCGCGGATCTCCTCCGCCACCGCGCGGGCTTTCTCCAGCGTATCGACGAACCGGCGGGTGTGCTTCTTGAAGGTGATGCCGTTGAACTGCGTGAGCAGGCTGAGCCCCAGCGTTTCGGCCGTGATGCCGGTGCGGTCCGACACGAAGAAGACGTCGCGTTCCATGGGCGCGTCGCGAACTCGAATCGCCGTGATGGTATATGACCCGGGCGCCGCCGTCGCGGGTTCCTTGGGCCGGCGAATCGGCGATAATCTGCCGGCATCGTACGCGCTTTACTGGCGGAGATAGAGCATGAACGATTGGGTCGTGGGCTTCGAGGAATTGGGGATGTCCGACGTCGCGCGCGTCGGCGGCAAGAACGCCTCCCTCGGCGAGATGATTCGGCACCTGAGCGCGGCCGGGGTGAGCGTCCCGGGCGGCTTCGCGACCACGGCCGACGCGTTCCACGCGTTCCTCGAGCACGCCGGCCTCACGGAGCGCATTCGCGTGCGCCTCGCCGGCCTCGACGTCGAGGACGTCGCGGCGCTCGCCGCCGCGGGCCGCGAAATTCGCGGCTGGATCGAGGCGGCGCCCCTGCCGAAGGCCCTCGAGCGCGCCATCGCCGATGCGTACCGGGCGCTCGAGCGGCGCGCCGGCGACGGCGCCGACTTCGCGGTTGCGGTGCGCTCCTCCGCCACCGCCGAGGACCTGCCCGAAGCGTCGTTCGCCGGGCAGCAGGAAACGTTCCTCAACGTGCAGGGCCTGCCCGCCGTGCTCGCCGCGGTGCGGCGCGTCTACGCCTCGCTCTACAACGACCGGGCCATCGCGTACCGCGTGCACCACGGCTTCGACCACGAAGGCGTCGCGCTCTCTGCCGGGATCCAGCAGATGGTCCGCAGCGACCGCGGCGCGAGCGGCGTCATGTTCACGCTCGACACCGAATCCGGGTTCCGCGACGTGGTCTTCATTACCGCCTCCTACGGTCTCGGCGAGACCGTGGTCCAGGGGGCGGTGAACCCCGACGAGTTCTACGTGCACAAGGCGACGCTGCGCGCGGGGCGGCCCGCGATCATCCGGCGCACGCGCGGCGAGAAGGCGATCAAGATGGTCTACGCGAGCGCCCGCAGCGACGGCGCCACCACCGAGACCGTGCCGGTGCCGCGCGCCGAGCAGCTCGCGTTCTGCCTCACGGATGCCGAGGTCGAGGATCTCGCGCGCCAGGCGCTCGTGATCGAGGAGCACTACGGCCGGCCGATGGACATCGAGTGGGGCAAGGACGGGGTGACCGGCAAGCTCTACATCCTGCAGGCGCGCCCGGAGACCGTGAAGAGCCGGGCGCGCCACGACACGCTGCAGCGCTTCCGGCTTAGGAGCACCGGACGGGTCCTGGCGCAGGGGCGCGCGATCGGCGCGCGCATCGGCGCCGGCCCCGCGCGCGTGGTGCAGACGACCGCGGAGCTCGATCAGGTCCGGCCGGGCGAAGTGCTGGTCGCGGACATGACCGATCCCGACTGGGAGCCCGTCATGAAGCGCGCGGCGGCGATCGTCACCAACCGCGGCGGGCGCACCTGCCACGCGGCGATCGTTGCGCGCGAGCTCGGCATCCCGGCGGTGGTCGGCTGCGGCGACGCGACCCAGGTCATCGCGCCGGGCGCCGAGGTCACGGTGTCCTGCGCCGAAGGCGAGACCGGACGCGTCTACGAGGGCCGGCTCGACTTCGAGGTGCGCGAGATCAATCTCGGGAAGATGCCGCCGATCCCGGTCAAGATCATGATGAACGTCGGCAATCCGGAGCGCGCGTTCGATTTCCAGTGGCTGCCGAACGAGGGCGTCGGGCTCGCGCGGCTCGAGTTCATCATCAACCGCATGATCGGCGTGCACCCGAAGGCGGTGCTCAACTACGCCGAGCAGCCGGACGACGTGCGCCGCGCGATCGACCTGCGGGCGGCCGGCTACGGCGATCCGGTGCGCTTCTACGTCGAGAAGCTCGCGGAAGGCGTCGCCACGCTCGCCGCGGCCTTCCATCCGAAGCCGGTCATCGTGCGCCTGTCCGACTTCAAGTCGAACGAGTACGCCAATCTGATCGGCGGCAATCGCTACGAGCCGCACGAGGAGAACCCGATGCTCGGGTTCCGCGGGGCGTCGCGCTACAT
Organism: Burkholderiales bacterium; assembly: GCA_036563785.1. Classification (GTDB taxonomy): domain Bacteria; phylum Pseudomonadota; class Gammaproteobacteria; order Acidiferrobacterales; family Sulfurifustaceae; genus JACQFZ01. The sequence continues at coordinate 39,624 of DATCLR010000125.1, forward strand.
CGCGGAATCGTTCCGCGACTGCTTCGAGCTCGAGTGCCGGGCGCTCAAGCAGGTGCGCGACGTCATGGGCTTCACCAACGTGTGGGTGATGGTGCCGTTCGTGCGCACGGTCGAGGAAGGCCGCGCGGTCGTGGAGCTGCTGGCGGCGAACGGCCTGAAGCGCGGCGTGAACGACCTCAAGGTGGTAATGATGTGCGAGATCCCGTCGAACGCGCTCCTTGCCGACCGCTTCCTCGAGCACTTCGACGGCTTCTCCATCGGCTCGAACGACCTCACGCAGCTCACGCTCGGTCTCGATCGCGACTCGGGCGTGGTGGCCGGACAGTTCGACGAACGCGACCCGGCGGTCAAGGCGCTGCTCCGCCAGGCGATCCAGGCGTGCCGCAAGGCCGGGAAGTACGTCGGCATCTGCGGCCAGGGACCGTCGGACCATCCCGACCTGGCGGAATGGCTGGTCGCCGAAGGCATCGAGAGCATCTCGCTCAACCCGGACGCGGTCGTCGATACCTGGCTGTATCTCGCGAAGAACGGCGGCTGAAGGCGCGGCGGGTGGGCGCCCGGGCCGCGCGGCCGCTCGTCGGTCAGGAGCGGGCGGCCGCCGGAGCCGCGTAAACCGCTTTCGCTTCGATCAAGGCCTCGATCGCTTCCGGCGTGTAGCCGAGCTCGCGCAGGATCTCGACCGTCTGCCCGCCGATCGCCGGCGGCGGACCCGGGAGGCGGCTCCGCGTGCGCTCGAAGCGCGGCGCGGGCGCCGGCTGCACCGCATCTCCGGACTTGACGAAGGTGCCGCGCGCGACGTTGTGCGGGTGCTTCGGCGCCTCGCGCATCGAGAGCACCGGCGCGAAGCAGGCGTCGCTGCCCTCCAGCAGCGCGCACCAGTCGTCGCGCGTGCGCGTGCGAAAGAGCGCCGCGAGGCGTGCGCGCTGCTCCGGCCACGCCGCGCGATCCCACTGCTCGAGGAGCGCCGGGTCGTCGACGCCGCAGCGTTCGAGCAGCTCGCGGTAGAACTGCGGCTCGAGCGCGCCGATCGCGATGTAGCGTCCGTCGGCGCACTCGTAGGTGCCGTAGAACGGCGCGGCGCCGTCGAGCATGTTGCTCTCGCGCTCGTCGCGCCAGAAACCCTTCGCCATGAGCGCGTAGAGCGGCGCCATGAGCAGCGCGGCGCCGTCGGTCATCGCCGCGTCGATCACTTGGCCGCGCCCGGAGCGCTGCGCCTCGTAGAGCGCGGCGACGACGCCGAGCGCGAGCAGCATCCCGCCACCGCCGTAATCGCCGACGAGATTGAGCGGCGGGGGCGGCGGCCGATCCGCGGGACCGATCGCATGCAGCGCGCCCGAGAGCGCGATGTAATTGATGTCGTGCCCGGCCGCATGCGCGAGCGGACCCGACTGACCCCACCCGGTCATACGACCGTAGACGAGCCTCGGGTTGCGGGCGTGGCACACCGCCGGGCCGAGCCCGAGCTTCTCCACGACGCCGGGACGGAATCCCTCGATCAGCACGTCGGCGCGATCGATGAGCCGAAGCGCCGCCTCGACCCCGTCGGGATGCTTGAGGTCGATGGCGATGGAGCGGCGCCCGCGATCGACCGCGCTGTCGCTGCGCAGCGCCGCGGCGAGCGTGCCGCCGCCCGCCGCGGGCACGCGGTCGATGCGCACGACCTCGGCGCCCATGTCCGCGAGCAGCATGCCGGCGAACGGACCCGGCCCGATGCCGGCGAGCTCGACGACCCGCACCCCCGCGAGCGGTCCCGGCATCTCAGCGTGCCCGCGCGATGCGCGCAGACGCGGATCCCGGCTGCGTGCACCCGCTCATACGGACTTGTTCGGCGCCCGGTCGCGCTCGGCGCCGGCTGCGAAACCCGGATCGTGCACCTGGCCGCCCCAGAGCGTCGCCGGGTAGAACCCGCGGAAATCGTCGCGGATGCGCCGGTACGGGAGATCGGACCAGAACCCGTGATCGCGCAGATAACTGATGTGGCGCGTCCCGGCGGCATCGAACTGCTGCAGGATCGCGTCGGCGGTGCCGTCGAACTCGGTCGGCGGGACGCCCATGCGCGCGCAGAGCGCGCGGTCGAATGCCGGCACCGCCTTGACCCAGCGGCCTTCGAGATAGAGCGCGGCGCAGCCGTGATGGATGAAGACCTCGCGTCCGCCCATCGCCTGCTTGAGCTTCGGCGTCGTGAAATGGTTCACCACGTCGCTCAGTCCGATGGCGCTCGGAATGCCCACGCGGCGCGCGGCGGCGGCGAGGAGCACCGCCTTCGGAATGCAGAAGGCCCGGCGGTCACGCACGACCGTGCTCGCGCGGAAACCGCCCGGCCGCAGCCGCACGCTGTAGGGATCGTAACGGATCCCGTCGCGCACCGCGTAGAAGAGACGCACGGCACGCTCGACGGGCGTGCGCGCGTCGCCGACGGCTTCGTCGGTGAAGCGCGCGACGTCCGGATGCTCGAAATCCAGGAACGCGGTCGGCTGCAGATAGAGCGCGGTCGGCTCCGGCCAGCCGTACGGCGTGAACTCGGGAACGCTCGTGCGCATGCGTGAAGCGGCCAGCGCCGGATGAACGGATCGCGGCGATTATAACTCGCCCGTGCACGCGGTGGATGCGCCCGCGCGCCGCGCCGGCGGCGAAAAATCGGGGCGGCGCCGATCGCGAGGTGCCGCGGCGGCGCAGCGCCTCCGCCGTTTCGAGCGTGCGTGCAAGCCTCGATCGCCGCAGGCCAACCTGCGGCACGAGGCGAAGTGCGGCGCCGCCGGGTGCACGCCAAATGTCTTGCGCTTCACGCACTTCCTCGCTGCCGCTCGGCGCCAAGACCGTGACGCCGATGTGACGAAAAACGTCACCTCCGCACCGCCGCGGCCGGCTGCGCACGATGCCTTTGCTATAGTTACGAAGAAATCGCTGGCGCAGTACGATGCACGCTACGACCGCGAATCGACTCAAGGAAATCCTGGCGCGTCCCGAAGAGGAGCTCGACCTCGCGGAGGCGGCGCTGCTCGTCGCGGCGGACGAGTATCCCGATCTCGATGTCGCACGCTACCTGCACCGCCTCGACGAGCTCGCGGCCGGCGTGCGGCGTCAGCTTCCGTCCGAAGCCTCCTTCGAGGACACGCTGGTCGCGCTCAACGACTTTCTGTTCGAGCAGCAGGGATTCAGCGGCAACACCGACGACTATTACGATCCGCGCAACAGCTTCCTGAACGAGGTGCTCGACCGCAAGCTCGGGATCCCCATCACCCTGTCGATCCTCTACATGGAGATCGGGCGGCGGCTCGGCCTTTCGCTGCAGGGCGTCTCGTTTCCCGGGCATTTCCTGGTCAAGACCGAGACCGACGAAGGCGACGTGGTGCTCGACCCGTTCCTCGGCGGCGTCGTGCTGAGCGAGGAGGACCTGGTGCAGCGGCTGCGCGACCGCTTCGGCGAGGAGAACGCTCCGCGCGGGCCGCTCGCGCCGCTGCTGCAGGCCGCCGGCAAGAAGGAAATCCTGGTGCGCATGCTGCGCAATCTGAAGGCGATCTATCTCAGGGACCAGCGCTACGACCGCGCGCTCACGGTGCTCGACCGGATCCTGCTGATCGCCCCCGATCTCGCGGAGGAAGTGCGCGAACGGGCGCAGCTCTACGAGCGGCTCGAGTGCTTCCGGCCAGCACTCGCCGACCTGCGCCGCTATCTTTCGCTCAACCCGACGGATCCGAATGCCGCCGACCTGCACCGCCGCCTAATCCACCTCGAGCGCATGGTCGCACGGCTGAACTAGAAGTACGCCGGCCGTGCCGGCGCTTCCCCATCCACGTCTCGACGACTGCACGCATTCCCACCATGGCTGCCGGCTCCGGCTCCAGATCCTCGGGCGCTGACGGCCCCTGGTATGTCTACATCGTCGAGTGCCGCGACGGCTCGCTGTACACCGGCATCACGAACGATCTCGCGCGCCGCCTGCAGCAGCACAACGAGGGCACGGCCGCGCGCTACACCCGCAGCCGCCGCCCGGTACGCCTGCGCTACTACGAGGAATGCGAGAACCGTTCGGCGGCGCTCGTGCGCGAATGCGCGGTACGGCTGCTCACGCCGAAGCAGAAGTGGGCGCTCGTCGAGGAGTACGAGCGAGCGCGCGGCGCCGATCCGGGGCGCGGCTAGGAGGAACGCTGCTCGATCTCGATCCGATCGGGCGTCGGTACGCGCCGAAACAGCAGATCGCGCGCCGGCCGCCCTTCCGCCGCGCCGCGGCGCTCGAAGCGCGTGAGCGGACGCGATGCGGGACGCTCCGCGTAGCGCCCCGCGCCGGCGGCGTTCACGAGGCCCGGCGTCGCTTCGAGCACGGCGAGCATGTGCGCGGCGTAGTCCTCCCAGTCCGTCGCGCAGTGCACGTAACCGCCCGGCGCGAGCACGTCGGACAGCCGCGCGGCGAACGCGGGCTGCACCAGGCGCCGCTTGTGGTGGCGCTTCTTCGGCCACGGATCGGGAAAGAAGATATGCACCCCGTGCAGGCTCGCCGGCGGGAGGCGCGCCAGCACGTCGTTCGCGTCAGCGAGCACGACGCGCACGTTGTCGATGCGCTCGCGGGCGAGCTTGAGCAGCAGGCTGCCCACGCCCGGCCGATGCACCTCGACGCCGAGGAAATTCCAGTCGGGATGCGCGAGCGCGGCGGCGACGAGCGCGTCGCCGTTGCCGAAGCCGATTTCGAGAACCACGGGAGCGACGCGGCCGGAGAGCGCCGCGGGATCGAGCGTCTCGCCCTCGAGCGCCACGCCGTAGCGCGGCCAGAGCTGCTCGAGCGCCCGACGCTGCGCGTCGGTCATGCGCCCCTGGCGCAGGACGTAGCTCCGTATCGGCCGACGCCCCGCGGTATCAGTCATTGACGGATCGGACTGCACGAACGTGAGCGGAGCCGCAAAGGCGCAGGGCGCCGAGACGCCTTCCGCGCGCCTTTGCGGTTCTCCGTCCGCGATCAGAAAAACGTGCCGCCGAGCGGCGACGACGGCGACCCGTATTGCTTGCGCGGCATGCGGCCGGCGCGATACGCCTCGCGGCCGGCTTCGACCGCCTTTCTCATCGCCGAGGCCATGAGCACCGGGTTCTGCGCCTCCGCGATGGCCGTGTTCATCAGAACGCCGTCGCAGCCGAGCTCCATCGCGATGGCGGCGTCGCTCGCGGTGCCCACGCCGGCGTCGACCAGGATCGGCACACGCGCGGCCTCGACGATGAAGCGGATGTTGTAGGGATTGCGGATGCCGAGGCCGGAGCCGATCGGCGCCGCGAGCGGCATGACGGCGACGCAGCCGAGCTCCTCGAAGCGCTTCGCCATCACCGGGTCGTCGTTGGTGTAGACCATGACCTTGAAGCCTTCCTTGACCAGGATCTTCGCGGCTTCGAGCGTCTGCGGGATGTCGGGGTAAAGGGTCTTCTCGTCGCCCAGCACCTCGAGCTTGACCAGGTCGTGGCCGTCGAGGATTTCGCGCGCGAGGCGGCAGGTGCGCACGGCGTCTTCGGCCGTGTAGCATCCGGCCGTGTTCGGCAGATACGTGTACTTGTCCGGCGGCAGCACGTCGGTCAGGCTCGGCGCCTTGGGATCCTGGCCGATGTTCGTGCGCCGGACCGCGACCGTGATGATCTCGGCGCCGCTCGCCTCGACCGCGCGCCGCGTCTCCTCCAGATCGCGGTACTTGCCCGTGCCGACGAGCAGCCGCGAACGGTAGCGCCGTCCCGCGATGATGAGCGGATCGTCTATCGCCTCGATCCCGGCTTCGTTCGCGACAGCCATCATCCGCCCCCTACCGCCAGCACGATTTCCACGCGATCGCCGGGCTGCAGCCGGTGCTCGGCGTGGCGGCTGCGCGGCACGATCTCCCGATTGACCTCGACCGCTACCCGCCGGTGCGCCATCCCGAGCTGCTCGAGCAGCTCCGTGACGGTGACCGGTCCGGGCAGAGCCTTTTCCTCGCCGTTCAACACGATGTGCATGGCCTGAACTTGGAACCGACAGCGGTTCCATTCTATTGCGATCGTCGAACCGGCGCGACCGCCGGCCTGCCGGCCGGGAAGCCGGAACGCCGTCCGGCCGGCCGGTGCGCTTGCCGCGACGGGATCGGCGCCGTCCCCGGCAACCCGCGCGGCGCGATTCGATGCGATCGCGCTAACGGGTGGCTTCGCCCGCCGGCTTGCGTGCGGCGATGAAGGTCCAGAGCCCCTCGTAGGAAGGTACGAACACGTTCTGCTCCTGGAGCTGCTCGAAGCGTGCGGCGACCACCGCGCGCAGCTCGCGGATAATGTCTGCGTGCTCGGCAGTGCCTCCCGCCTGCACCGAGAAGATTCCGCCCGGCCGCAGCGCCGCGGCCGCGTGCGCCACGATCTCCTCCATGAAGGCGCTGCGCGACTGGCCGGCGCGGACGGGCTCCATCGTGAGATCGCAGATCACCGCGTCGAGGCCGCGTGCGCTGCGCACATAAGCGAGGGCGTCCCTGACGATCACCTGCGCGCGCGGATCGTCGAAAGCGCGCCCGCAGACGCCCGGGAGATGGCGGCGTGCAAGCGCGATGGCTTCGGCGTCGATATCGACGAGCGTCACGGTCTCGAGCGGCGCCCCGGCGGCATCGGCCGTCCGCAGCACCTCGTTGAGCGCCCCGCCGTCGCCGCCGCCGAGAATCGCCACCCGCCGCAGCGCCGGCGCGGCTGCGGCCGGCGCGGCGATCGCCGCGCCGTACACCACGTCGGATTCGGAGATCTGCAGGTCGCCGTCGATATAGAGCTGCGCCCCGTACTGCGGATGGCGGCGGATCTCGAGCAGCTGATACCGGCTCCGCACGCGCTCGATGAGCGCGGGCGCTCCGGACTGCGGCGCAGCGGTCGCGCGGTCGAACCTGGGCTGATGAGCTTTGGCATAAGTCATCTCATTCCCTCCTGATTCCGAAACGAAGCGGCCGGCGACGGCCGCGGGAACAAGTGGGAAGCCGGCGCCGCAGCGCCGCTCCCCGTTATGCCGGGAAGGCGAAGCCGACCCTCGAAGACTCGCCGAACAGGACGCATGCTTTCCATCCGTTCGAAACCGATTGGAAGCGAGCGCCGATGGCAAAGAGGGGCGACCATAGCCAAGTCGGCGGCGAAGCGCAAGTGCGGGAACTTTCGCCGCGGGCGCCCCTCTATGGTGTAGAGGCGCGACGGGGGTTTCCCCGCCGCGCGTTTCGTTTCGCCATTTCATGAAAATGCGCGCAACAGCGAGTCACGAGCTGTATCCGGGCGGTGCGAACGCCGGGGCGGTACGCGCCCGGGCGGCTCGCACCGCTGGCGCGCGCTCCGACGCATTCCGCCTCGTCACGCTCGTCTGAGGGGCGCGTCGTCGGACGACGCGCCCGACACTCCGTGGGTAGCGAAACCCGCGCGCCGCAGGCGCGCGCAAACGCATTTTTCGGGTTCGACGGGGGAGCGAGATGAAGCGTGTTTACGTGGTCCAGCAGATGTTCGCACATCGCGCCGACGATTCGAGCGCGTTCGCCGAGCGCGCCGCGCGCCAGCTCCGTGCGCTCGCGGGCGTGTGGCCGGAGCCGACCGCGAACGGCCTGATGGTGCTCGCGACGGCCGAGGCGCCGCTCGATGCCGCGGCGACCGTGCTCGAGACGCTCTACCCGGGCGCGATCGTCGCGGGACCGCGCCGGGTCTGTTATCGGCGCAATCCGTCGATGCAGCCGATCATGGAGCTGTTCGTGCGCGCGCCCGCCGTGCACCTGCCGGTGCTGCTCAGCGACCTCGAACAGCGCGGCGCGCGCAAGCGTTATTCGGCGATCGAGAACCAGGTCTGGCTGGTGCGCGCGGAAGCGCCCATGGCGGCGCTGCTCGGATACGGCGAGACGCTCGCCGCGCTCACCGACGGCAGCGCCGACCACTGGATCACGTTCAAGCGCTGGGATCCGGTCGAGCCGGGAGCGGACCGCGCGCCGGAGGCTCCGGCGAGACAGCGCGTACTGGAGTAAGCAACATGGCAACCATCGTCAATCAGGATATCTTCGTCACGCGCAGCGACCTGCAGCGGCTGCAGCGGCTCATCGACAACGCGCTCCAACGGCTCGACGTCGACGCGAGCTACCTCGAGCAGCTCGCCGCGCGCCTCGACGGCGCGCGCCCCGTGTCGCCGACCGTGGTGCCGCGCGACATCGTCACGATGAACTCGCGCGTGCGGCTGCGCCTGCCCGAAACCGGGCAGACCGTCGAGTACACGCTCGTGTTTCCGGAAGACGCCGAACCGGCCGCGGGCCGGGTGTCGGTGCTCGCGCCCCTCGGCGCGGCGCTTCTCGGTGCACGCGAGGGCGACGAAATCCGCTGGGAGACGCCGGCCGGCGAGCGCACCGCAACGCTCGAAGCGCTGCTCTATCAGCCCGAAGCGAGCGGCGATCTTCATCTGTGAGTCGCGGCGCGCGGGCGTGCCGCTCGCCGACCGGGTCCGATCTCCCCACTGTCAAGGCCGCCGGGTGCATGCGCCCGGCGGCCTTTTTCTTTCCGCTCGCCCGATCGGTCGGACGCCTGCCGCCTTTCAAATCTCGGGCGCTACAACAGCCGGTTGGGGAGCCAGAGCGC
>DATCLR010000140.1:0-9005 GCA_036563785.1 Burkholderiales bacterium
GGTTGATGACGGTCGGATCGACTTGTTCCATCGTTGGGTCCTTATCGTTGCGGGCCGGCTTCTAGTGTCGAACGCGGGAACGCGACGGATGCCGTGGCTTCGTGGATCGTCCCCGCGGTTCAGGTCTGTCGCTTGACGAGCTGACCGTCTCGGCACACGAGGGTGGCGGCGACGATCTCGTCTTCGAGATTGACAACGAATTTGCCTTCCTTGTCTGTGACCAGCTTCAGGAATTCGAAGAGATTGCGCGCATAGAGCGCGGAGGCGTCGGCGGCGACGAGCGCCGGCAGATTGGTCTCCCCGATGATGGTGACGCCGTGCTTGACCACGGTCTTGCCCGCTTCGGACAGCTCGCAGTTGCCGCCCTGCTCGACGGCGAGATCGACGATCACCGAGCCGGGCTTCATGGAGCGCACCATTTCCTCCGTGATCAGCACCGGCGCCTTGCGGCCGGGGATGAGGGCGGTCGCGATGGCGATGTCGGCCTGCTTGATGCGCTCGGCGACCGCGGCGGCCTGGCGCTTCATCCACTCGGGCGGCATCGGGCGGGCGTAGCCGCCCACGCCCTGGGCGATCTCGCGCTCCTCGTCGGTGAGGAACGGGACGTCGATGAACTTCGCGCCGAGCGACTCGACCTGCTCCTTCACGACCGGGCGCACGTCCGAGGCCTCGATGACGGCGCCGAGGCGCTTCGCGGTTGCGATCGCCTGCAGGCCGGCGACGCCGGCGCCGAGGACGACCACCCGTGCCGCCTTGACGGTGCCGGCCGCCGTCATGAGCATCGGCATGAAGCGCTGATAGGCGTTCGCGGCGAGGATCACGGCTTTGTAGCCGGCGATGTTCGCCTGGGAGGAGAGGACGTCGAGGCTTTGTGCACGGGTGATGCGTGGTGCGGCCTCGAGGGCGAAGGCGGTGACGCCCCGCTCGGCGAGCCGGGCGAGGCCGTCCTGGTCGAAGGGATTGAGCATGCCGACCACGATCTGGCCGGCGCGGAGCATGGGAAGCTCCTCGGCCTGCGGCGCGCGTACCTTGAGGAGCAGATCGGCCTGCCCGTACACGTCCGCGGCCGAGGCGACGATGGTGGCGCCGGCCTGGCGGTAGGCGTCGTCGGTGATGCTCGCCCCGACCCCGGCGCCCGCCTGAACGAACACCTGGTGGACGCCGCCGGCGCAGAGTTTCTTCACGGTCTCGGGTGTGGCGGCAACGCGGGTCTCCCGCGGCCAGACCTCGGCCGGGATGCCGATGCGCATGGTGGTCTCCTCCGAAACGTTCTCGTGCCCGCCGGGGCCTCCCGGCCGGGGGCGCCGCCGCGGATTCTATAGGCTGACGCGTAGCAGGGGAATGCGGGAGCCGCCCCGCAGCCGCGTCGCGGGGCCCCGGCGGGTCAGAACACGATGACGCCGCGGGCGTTGCGGCCCGCCGCCAGGTCGGCGAAGGCCTGGGGCGCCTCGTCGATGCGGTAGGTACGGGTGATCAGCTCGTCGAGCTTGAGACGCTTCGCCTTGTAGAGCGCGAGCAGACGCGGGAAGTCCTCGCGCGGGCGTGCCGACCCGAAATAGCTGCCGGTGAGGGTCTTCTCCTCGAACGTGAGCGTCGCCGTGCGGATCGACGTCATGTCCTTGGGCGGCGCGACGCCGACGACGACCGCCGTCCCGCCCTTGCGCAGCACTCCGTAGGCCTGCGCCACGACCTCGCCGAAGCCGACGCACTCGAACGCGTAATCGGCGCCGCCGCCCGTGAGCCGGCGGATCGTCTTGACGGGGTTCTCCTCCTGCTTCGCGTTGACCGTGTGCGTCGCGCCGAACTGCTTCGCCAGCTTGAGCTTCGCGTCCGAGGTGTCGACCGCGACGATCACCGCGGCACCCGAGAGCGCGCACGCCTGGATCGCGTTGAGCCCGACGCCGCCCGCGCCGAAGACGACCGTGGTCGAGCCCGGCTCGACGCGCGCGGTGTTGGTGACGGCGCCGACCCCGGTCATTACGCCGCAGCCGATGAGCGCCGCCCGGTCGAGCGGCACGTCCTTGTCGATCTTGACGACGCTGTCGACGTGCAGCGTCGCGTACTCCGCCATGACGCCGCAGCCGGTGAACACGTTGAGCGGCCGGCCGGCGCTGTCGTGCGTGCGCACGGTGCCGTCGGGGAGCGTGTACACGGTCCTCGACGCCTGGTCGCAGAGCGACGGGCGCCCGGTCATGCAGTAGCGGCACTTGCCGCACATGCTGACGAAAGAGCTCACCACGTGATCGCCGACCGCGAGATCGGTCACGCCCTCGCCGACCTCGACCACCACGCCCGCCCCCTCGTGGCCGAGCACCACCGGCGGCGGCAGGGGAATGGTGCCGTTGGTGGCGGAGAGGTCGCTGTGGCACACGCCGCAGGCGGCGAGCTTGATCATGACCTCGTTGCGCTTCGGCGAGTCGACGTGGATCTCCTCGACCACCACCGGCTTGTTCGCTTCGCGCGAGACGACCGCTCTAGCCTTCTGCCCCATGCGTTCTCTCCGTCACCCGTTGGCGCGCATGGTACCGATGAACTGCTCGAGGTGCGAGTCGGTGTCGCCGAGCGTGAGCTCGATCGCCGTGAGCCGCTTGAAATAGTGGCTGACGATGAGCTCGTCGGTCATGCCCATGCCGCCGTGAAGCTGCACCGCCTGCTGCCCGACGAAGCGCCCGGCACGTCCGACCGCGACCTTGGCGGCGGAGAGCGCGCGCCGCCGCTCGCGGGAGCCGGGATCGCGCGAGCGGATCGCGGCCAGGTACGTCATCGATTTCGCCTGCTCGTAGTGGATCAGCATGTCCACGGCGCGATGCTGCAGCGCCTGGAAGCGGCCGATCGGCTGGCCGAACTGGCGGCGCGTGCGCAGGTATTCGAGCGTCGCGTCGAGCAGCGCCTGCATGATGCCGGTCGCCTCGGCGCAGAGCGCGGCGAGCGCGATGTCGCAGGCCCGCTCGAGCGGATCGAGGCCCCGGCCTTCGGCTCCGAGCCGGGCGGCGGCGGGCACGTGCACGTCGTTCAGGAACACCTCGGCCTCGCGCAGGCCGTCGAACGCGGGATAGGCTCGCACCTCGAGGCCGGGCGTATCCCGCCGGAGCAGGAAGAGGGAGATGCCGTCGCGATCGGCGACCTCGCCCGCGGTGCGCGCGGAAACGATCAGCCAGTCGGCCGCGGCCCCGTGGAGCACGCCGGACTTGCGGCCGCGCAGGCGATAGCCGTCGGCGGTGCGCTCCGCGCGCGCCGCGACGCGGTTCAGCTCGTAGCGCGCGCCGGGCTCCGCCTGGGCGACCGTCGCCACCGTCTCGCCGCGCGCGAGCGCGGGGAGGAGCTCGCGCTGCTGCGTCTCGCTCGCCGCGAGGCGGATCAGCCAGGTGGCGAGCACGGCGCTCGCGAGGTACGGCTCGACCACGAGTCCTCGCCCGAGCGCGTTCATGACGAGCATGGTCTCGACCGCTCCGGCGTCCAGACCGCCGTGCTCCTCCGGCACGTTCAGGCCCAGAAGACCCAGCTCGGCGAAGTGATTCCAGACCTCGCGGCTCCAGCCCTCGGGGGAGGCGGCGATGGCGCGGCGCCGCTCGAACGTGTAGTCGCGGGCGACGAAGCGCCGGACCGTGTCTTCGAGCATCTGCTGCTCTTCGGTGAACGTGAAGTGCATGGCCGCGCCCTCAGAGCCGCAGGATGTTCTGCGCGATGATGTTCTTCTGAATTTCGTTCGAGCCGCCGAAGATCGAGAGCTTGCGCATGTTGAAGTAGCCCGCCGCGACGCTCGAGACGTAATCCGGCCAGGGGGCATCCGGCTGGTAGCCGGCCTCGAGGTATTCCTCGATGTAGGCGCGCGCGGCGGGACCCGCGGCGTAGAGCAGGAGCTCGGTGATCGCTTGCTGGATCTCCGTGCCCTTGATCTTGAGGATCGAGGCTTCGGGACCGGGGGCACGGCGCTCGGCTTCCGCCGATAGCACGCGCAGATTCGTGATCTCGAGTGCCATCAGCTCGATCTCGACCTCGGCGATCTTCGCGGCGAACAGCGGGTCCTCGATCAGCGGCCGCCCGTGCTTCTGCTCGGCGGCGGCGAGGCGCTTGAGCCGCGCGAGCTCGCGCTTCGCGATGCCGACGCCGGCGATGTTCGTGCGCTCGTGCCCGAGCAGGAACTTCGCGTAGGTCCAGCCCTTGTTCTCCTCGCCGACGCGGTTCTCGACCGGGACCTCGACGTTCTCGAACCAGACCTCGTTCACCTCGCGCGTGCCGTCGAGCAGGGTGATCGGGCGCACCGTCACGCCGGGCGACTTCATGTCGATCAGGAGGAACGAGATGCCTTCCTGCGGCTTCACTTCCGTGTTGGTCCGCACCAGGCAGAAGATCCAGTCGGCGTGCTGCGCGTACGTGGTCCACGTCTTCTGGCCGTTCACGATGTAGCGGTCGCCGCGGCGCTCGGCGCGCGTCTTGAGCGACGCGAGGTCGGAGCCCGCGCCGGGCTCGGAATAGCCCTGGCACCACCACTCTTCCGCGGAGAGGATCTTCGGCAGGAAGCGCTCCTGCTGCGCGCGGCTCCCGAACGCCATGATCACGGGCGCCACCATCTTGATCCCGAAGGGGATGAGGCGCGGTCCGCCGCCGGCCGCGGTTTCTTCCTCGAAGATGTACTGCTGCACCGGCGTCCAGCCCGGACCGCCGAACTCCTTGGGCCATGTCGGCCCGCCCCAGCCGCGCTCGTACAGCGCGCGCTGCCAGGTGACGAAGTCCTCGCGCGTGAGCCGCAGGCCGTTCATGACCTTGCGGCGGATGTGCGCGGGCAGCTTCTCGCGAACGAACGCGCGCACCTCCTCGCGAAACGCGTTCTCCTCGGGCGTGAAGTTGAGATCCATGGGTTTCAGCCTTCTTCTCGTTGTCGACGTACGCCGCCCGCCGCCTGTCCGGCAAACCGACGGCCGAACGGCTGTGCCGCGAGCGCCCCCGCGCCGACGTCGGGCACTTTCCTCATGTCAGCACGTGAACGCCTGGATGCCGGTCTGCGCGCGCCCGAGTATGAGGGCGTGAATGTCGTGCGTGCCCTCGTAGGTGTTGACCACCTCGAGGTTCACGAGGTGGCGGATCACGCCGTACTCGTCGGAGATGCCGTTGCCGCCGTGCATGTCGCGCGCCATGCGCGCGATCTCGAGCGCCTTGCCGCACGAGTTGCGCTTCATGATCGAGGTGATCTCCGGCGCCGCCTTGCCTTCGTCCTTGAGCCGCCCGAGGCGCAGGCAGCCCTGCAGGCCGAGCGTTATCTCGGTCTGCATGTCGGCGAGCTTCTTCTGGATCAGCTGGTTCGCCGCGAGCGGACGGCCGAACTGCTTGCGCTCGAGCGTGTACCGGCGGGCGGCGTGCCAGCAGAACTCGGCCGCGCCGAGCGCGCCCCAGGCGATGCCGTAGCGCGCGGAGTTGAGGCAGGTGAAAGGACCGCGGAGGCCGGTGACGCCGGGCAGCTCGTTTTCCTCCGGCACGAACACCTCGTCCATGACGATCTCGCCCGTGATCGAGGTGCGCAGCCCCACTTTGCCGTGGATCGCGGGCGCCGACAGGCCCTTCATGCCCTTCTCGAGAATGTAGCCGCGGATCTTGCCCTCGTCGTTCTTCGCCCACACGACGAACACGTCGGCGATCGGCGAGTTCGTGATCCACATCTTGTTGCCGGTGAGCTTGAAGCCGCCCGGCACCTTCCGTGCGCGCGTCTCCATGCTGCCCGGATCGGAGCCGTGGTTGGGCTCCGTGAGCCCGAAGCAGCCGATGAGCTCGCCGGTCGCGAGCTTCGGCAGGTACTTGCGCTTCTGCTCCTCGCTCCCGAACTCGTAGATCGGGACCATCACGAGCGAGCTCTGCACGCTCATCATCGAGCGGAAGCCCGAATCGACGCGCTCGACCTCGCGCGCGATCAGGCCGTAGGAGACGTAGTTGAGCCCGGCGCCGCCGTACTCGGTCGGAATCGTCGGGCCGAGCAACCCGAGCGCACCCATCTCGCGGAAGATCGCCGGGTCGGTGCGCTCGTAGCGGAACGCCTCGAGCACGCGCGGCATGAGGCTTTCCTGGCAGTACTTGCGCACCGCGTCGCGGATCATGCGCTCGTCCTGCGTAAGCTGCTCTTCGAGGAGGAGAGGGTCGTCCCAGTGGAATTCGGGAGTGGATGTGCTCATGGGCTGATCGTTCTCAAGCGAATACTCGGTATCGGGAAACAGCCGGCTCGTTCGTGTCGCGCTTGGGCGGCGTCCCGGCGGCTCGCCGCGCGGGACTCGCGCCCTCGTGCGGCGACGCCGGTCGCGGGTGCGGCGCCTTCATCCGCGCCGCGTCCCGTCGCCCCTCGCGCGCCGCGCCGTCAGACGCGCTCCATGATGATGGCCAGACCCTGGCCCACGCCGATGCAAAGGCTGACCGCGGCGTAGCGGCCCTGGCGCCGCTGCAGCTCGCGCGCGACGGTGAGCGCGAGGCGCGCACCCGAGGCGCCGAGCGGGTGGCCCACGGCGATCGCGCCGCCGTTCGGATTCACGCGCTCGTCGTCGAAGGCCACGTTCAGGAGCTTCAGGCAGGCGAGCACCTGGCTTGCGAACGCCTCGTTGATCTCGATGATGTCCATGTCCGAGAGCTTGAGCTTCGCGCGCTCGAGCGCCTTGCGGATCGCGAACACCGGACCGATGCCCATGATCCGCGGCTCGACGCCGGCGGCCGCGGCCGCGAGGATGCGCGCCATCGGCTTGACACCCTTGCGCTCGCCGGCTTCGCGGCTGCCGACGAGAAGGGCGGCGGCGCCGTCGTTGACGCCGGACGCGTTGCCCGCGGTGACGACGCCGCCCTCGTACAGCGGCTTCAGTTTGGCGAGCCCTTCGAGCGTGGTCTCGGGGCGCGGATGCTCGTCGCGGTCCACCACCCTGGGCGGGGTCTTGGGGCCGGTCGGCACCGTGATCGGATGGATCTCGCCGGCGTAGAAACCGGCTGCGCGCGCCTTCTCGTACTTGGTCTGCGAGGCGGCCGCGAAGCGGTCGGCCTCCTCGCGGGAGATGCCGAATTCTTTCGCGACGTTGTCCCCGGTCTCGGGCATCGTATCGGCGCCGTAGCGCGCGGTGACCTTCGGGTTCGGGAAGCGCGCGCCGATGGTCGAGTCGAACATGCGGAACTCGCGGCTGTAGGCCGATTCGGCCTTGCCGAGCACGAACGGCGCGCGGCTCATGCTCTCGACGCCGCCCGCGACGAATATGTCGCCTTCGCCGCAGGTGACGGCGCGCGCCGCATCGACCACGGCCGCGAGGCCGCTCGCGCACAGGCGGTTGACGGTCTGTCCGGGAACCGTCACCGGAAAGTCCGCCGCGAGCAGCGAATTGCGCGCAACGTTGCGCGCATCCTCGCCCGCCTGATTGGTGCAGCCGAGGATGACGTCTTCGATTTCCTCCGGCTTCCACGGCGAGCGCGCGACCAGCGCGCGCATCACTTCGGCGACGAGATCGTCCGGACGCACCGGCGCGAGTGCACCGGCGTGGCGGCCGAACGGCGAGCGCAGGCCGTCATATATATAGGCGTCGAGCATTTGCGTTACCTGTCCTGGGTGATTGTCTGATCGCGAAGTTGAATATTAATATAAGGCCGCGCAGCGGAACATGGTTCCGAAATCGCCGTCGGACCTTCCGCGGGCGCATGCAGGGAGACGGGGCTATTGGGGCGTCCACCGCGCGCTGCACGACGGAACGGGCAGGCCAGACGCTGGAAATTACGAGGTCGGGTTAATGGCATTGCCTCGCAGTCTGCAGGATCGTCTGGCGCTTCCGATCATCGGCGCGCCGATGTTCATCGTTTCCAACCCCGATCTGGTGCTCGCGCAGTGCAAGGCGGGCATCATCGGTTCGTTTCCCGCGCTGAACGCCCGTCCCAAGGAGCTGCTCGACGAGTGGCTCGACCGCATCACGCGCGAGCTCGCGGCGGAAGCGGCCGCGGCGCCCGATCGGCGCATCGCGCCGTTCGCGGTGAACCAGATCATTCATCAGTCGAACGACCGCCTCGACCACGATCTCGCGCTCTGCATCAAGTACCGCGTGCCGATCATCATCACGAGCCTGCGGGCGCCGGGCGATTTCATCAAGGACATCCACGCCTACGGCGGGCTCGTGTTCCACGACGTCACGAACGTGCGCCACGCGGAGAAGGCGCTGGAGGCGGGCGTCGACGGGCTCGTCCTCGTCTGCGCGGGAGCGGGCGGGCACGCGGGCACACTGAGCCCGTTCGCCCTCGTCGGCGAGGTGCGCCGCTTCTACGACGGCCCGATCGCGCTCTCCGGCGCCATCACCACCGGGCAGGGCGTGCTCGCAGCGCAGGCGCTCGGGGCCGATCTCGCCTATATGGGAACGCGCTTCATCGCGAGCCGCGAGGCGAACGCCGATCCGCGCTACAAGGAGATGATCGTCAACTGCACGGCCAAGGACATCGTCTACACGGCGTACTTCTCGGGCGTGCCCGGCAACTATCTCAAGCCGAGCATCGCCGCCGCCGGCCTCGACCCGGACAACCTTCCGGACAATCGGGACAAGTCGGCGATGAACTTCGGCTCGAATCGGGTGAAGGCGTGGCGCGACATCTGGGGCGCGGGGCAGGGCGTCGGCAACATTAACGACATCCTGCCGGCGGCCGATATCATCGCGCGGCTCGGGCGCGAGTACCGCGCCGCGCTGTCGCGACTCACGACGCTACAGGCTGCCTGCGCCGGCGCCTGACACCGTCCCTTCCCGCGAGGCCTGCAACATGACGCAGAAGCTCAAGACCGGATCCGGCGGGATGCAGGAACCGCTCACGCAGGCCGGCGCGAGGCCGACGCGGGTGAAGGAGGATCGGCACTTCGTTTCCGCGCTCGCGCGCGGCCTCAAGGTGCTCTCCTGTTTCCGCTCGGGCGACGAGCTGCTCGGCAACCACGAGATCGCGCGCCGCTCGGGGCTGCCGAAGTCGACGATCTCGCGCCTGACCTACACGCTCACCAAGCTCGGGTACCTGCAGTACGTGCC
>DATCLR010000145.1:0-1993 GCA_036563785.1 Burkholderiales bacterium
GCGAAATGTAGGGCAGGATGCCGATCAGCATGAACAGCGTCACCACGACGCCGGTCAGCTGGCTGCGATAGCGGAATGCGAGCAGGTCGGCGAGCGACGTGAGCTGGTAGTCGCGCGTGAGCCGCAGAATCGGCTTGAGCAGGACCGGCGTGAGCGCGAACGTCAGCGTCACGCCGAGATAGATCGTGAGGAAGTTGTAGCCTTCGGTCTGCGCGAAGCCGACGCTGCCGTAGTAGGTCCACGACGTCGCGTACACGCCGAGCGACAACACGTAGGTGAGCGGGTGCCGCGCGACCGCGGACGGGATCACGCCCCGCTCGGCCGCATAGGCGATGAGGAACAGCACCAGCAGGTAGCCGACGCCGGCGAGGAACAGGATCCAGAGTTCAGCCGTCATCGCGCTCGCGCCTCGCCGCCACGGCAATGAGAACGATCAGTCCGAGCCAGAGGAGATAAGGCAGATACCAGACCGGAGCGAGCTCCGCCCACCAGAACGTGAACGGCGAGAAGAAAAGAAACAGCCCGAGCAGGAACAGCAGGACCGAGCTGTCCAGGCCGCGACCATAGTCCGGGCGGAACGGCATGAAACTAGCCTAACAGATCTGTTACGTTCGGTAACAGCACTGCGTGTCGGCGGCGGGGACGGGAACGAAACGGCGCGGGACGGTCGGTGTGGGTAAATCTGCCTACGCCCACTATATTATTTGGAGGTTTAGCGTTTCATGAGGCGCCTGGACTCCATATTCGCGCAGCCGACCCCGGCGGGCTCGCCGCCCGCGGAAATCGGCTCGGTCGCCTCCACCGTCCTCCCGCACACGTGCGCATCGTAGTCACCGGAAGCGCCTCGAGTCTCGCCGGCGCGCTGCTGCCGCTGCTCGCCGCCGATTCCCGAGTGAGCCAGCTCATCGGGATCGACCGCGGGGAAACGCCGTTCCGGCACGAGCGCTTCACGCAGATCCTGCTCGATACCCGCTCGCCGCAGCTCGCACGCGTGCTCGCGGGCGCCGACGCGCTGATCCACTTCGCGAGCACGGAGCTCGACGGCGCTCCGGACGAGCGGCGCGCGATCAACCTCGCCGGCGGACAGAACGTCATGCGCTGCGCGGCACAGCAGGGGGTTCCGCGCATCGTGCATCTCTCGAGCGCGGCCGTGTATGCGCTTCCGGCGCGCCGCCACCCGATAGACGAGGCCCACCCGCGCGGCGGCCTCCCCGGGTTCGGGCTGAGCGAGGATCAGTCGGCTCTCGAAACCTGGCTCGACGCCTTCGAGCAGGAGCACCCGGGCCTGCGGCTCGTGCGCCTGCGACCGCACCTCGTGGTCGGCGCCCACGCCCCCGCTCTGGTACGGCGCCTGCTGCGTGCCCCGGTCACGCCGCGGTTTGCCGGTACCGCGCCGCGCCTGCAATGCGTGCACGCGCTGGACCTCGCCCGGGCGGTCCTGCTCGGCCTGGAGCGCGAGGTGCGCGGGGCGTTCAATCTCGCCTGCGCCGACAGCGCAACCCTGCGCGAGCTGCAGCGGGCCGCGGGCGGCGGCGCGCTGCCCCTGCCGCTGCCGCTCGTCTACCGGTGGGTGCGCCGTCGCGGCTGTACCCACGCGGCGTGGGCCGAAATCCTGCGACACGAGATCGTGCTCGACACGAACCGCGCACGGCGGGAACTCGGATGGAAACCGCAGTATGATTCCGTGCGGCGCTGTCTCGAGGCATCGGACTGAGCATGGGCGAAGTCATCCCGTTCAAACGGCCCGCGCGGCGCGGACGCGACGGCCGCGCGCTGTGCGCGAGCGGCTTCCACAAATGGAAGGTGGTCCCGGAGAAGCGCTTCGACGTGAAGCAGGGGAGACTCGTGACGGTCGAGCGCTGCGAGCGCTGCGGAAAGACGCGCACGCGCCTCACCTAGAACCGGCGCCGGCCCGATCGGGCGCGCCTCCGGACCGTCAGTCCGCGCGCGGCAGCCTTCCCACCCGCAGGTACAGCGGCCATTCCACCGTGCG
>DATCLR010000148.1:0-1917 GCA_036563785.1 Burkholderiales bacterium
TCCCTGCGTCGGCCAGTTCCCGGCGCGGAGATAGGCTTCGGCGCGCGGGAAGCGCCGCAGCGTGTTCAGGACGAGCGCCATGGCGGTATCGGCCACGCAGTCGTTCAGCACGTCGGGCGTGTTCGTGACGATGATCCCGCGGGCCCGCGCCGCCTCGAGGTCGATCGAGTCCACCCCGACCCCGAAGTTGGAGATGATCTCGAGCTTCGGCAGCGCGTCCATGAGCTTCGCGTCGACGCGGCGGCCGCTGAACGTGGCGAGGCCGCGGATCCGCGGGCCGACGTCGCGCAGGAACCGGTCCGGGTCTTCGGCTTCGAAGAGCCGGTGGCAGGTGAACTCCCGTTCCAGGGTGGCGAGGGTAGGTGCGAAGAGACGAGCGGCGATGAGGATTTCCGGTTTCATGGCCGAATATTCGCACGAAGCCGCCCGGACGTCAGCGCACCGCGGCGACACGCTCCGGACGGCAGCGCTCCGGTTCGCCTGCGCCCTAGCGGCACCGACCGGTTGCGGACGGTTTTCCCGATCCGGTCAGCCGGCTGCTAGTCGCGCCGCCCGTTCTTCCTGCATACTCACGCCCGCTGCGGACACCGCACGCCGCCGGCCGCAACCGGAACGCCCGCTGGCGCAGGCAGGCGCGGCGTTCTTAAACCGTGCTCGGGCGGCGGCGGGCGGTCCGACAACCTGACATCCAACGGAGAAAAAGCATGCAGCGCAGATCCTTTCTGAAGAAGGTCGCGGCCGGTGCGGCTGCGAGCACCTTGGCCGCACCCGCCATCATTCACGCGCAGCCGAAGATTCAGTGGCGCCTGGCGGCGAGCTGGCCCAAGAGCCTCGAGACGCTTTACGGCGGCGTCGAGCTGCTGGTGCAGCGCGTCGCCGAGATGACGGACGGCAACTTCCAGATTCGTGCGTTCGCGGCGGGCGAGATCGTCCCTGCGCTGCAGGTGCTCGATGCGGTGCAGGCGGGAACCGTGGAGATCGGGCACACCGCGCTCTACTACTACTTCGGCAAGGACCCGGCGTTCGCGCTCGGCACGTCGGTGCCGTTCGGACCCAACCTGCGCCAGAACCATGCGTGGTGGTACAACGGCGGGGCCGAGCTCATGGCGCCGCTCCTCAAGGAGTACGGCGTCGTCGCGTTCCTCGCCGGCAACACCGGCTGCCAGATGGCCGGCTGGTTCCGCCGCGAGATCAAGTCGGTGAACGACCTCAAGGGCTTGAAGTTCCGCGTCGCCGGCCTGGCCGGACAGGTGCTCGCGCGCCTCGGCGTCGTGCCGCAGCAGATCGGCGCCCCGGACATCTACCCGGCGCTCGAGAAGGGCACGATCGACGCCGCCGAGTGGGTCGGGCCGTACGACGACGAGAAGCTCGGTCTCAACAAGGTGGCGCCGTTCTACTACTACCCCGGCTGGTGGGAAGGCGGCTCGATGCTGCACACGCTGGTCAACGAGCAGAAGTGGAACGACCTGCCGAAGGCCTATCAGGCGGCGCTGCTGGCGGCGTGCGGCGAGGTGACGGGGTGGATTCCGGCGCGCTACGACACGCTGAACCCGCAGGCGCTGCGCCGCATGGTCGCGGGCGGCACCAAGCTGCGCCAGTGGCCGCGCTCGGTCATGGAAGCGGCGGAGAAAGTCACCTACCAGATCTACGACGAGCTCTCCGCGAAGAGCGCGCACTGGAAGCGCATCTATCCGGAGTGGAAGAAGTTCCGCGACGAGCAGTTCCTCTGGTTCCGCGCCGCGGAGCTCGGCTACGACAGCTACACCTTCACCTCGAAGGTCGGCGCGAAGTAAGCGCCGCACCGGAGGAGACGGGACGCGGAACGCAGCCCGTCTCCGCTCTCCTTCACGACGGGGCCTCGCTCATCCGCGAGGCCCTTTTCTCTTTTCGGCTTCTCCGGAATGTTCGGTGGCGGGC
>DATCLR010000182.1:0-16210 GCA_036563785.1 Burkholderiales bacterium
GGTTACGGATGGAGTGGCGCGTGGTGCGGCTGCGCAAGGACCCGCGCTGCCCGGTGTGCGGCGCCGCCGCGGAGGTCGTGCCGCAGGCGCTCGCGCGTTGAGCGCTCAAGGTTCTTCTTCGCCGAAGAGCCCGCGACTCAGCAGCGGCCACTGCATGTCCCAGCCGGCGGTCGGCCGCGCCCGGAACCCGGTGCGCGTGTAGCCGGCGATCCGCCCCTCGATCACTGCGAGCAGCAGCGCGGCACTGTCGCTTACCGCGTAGGCGCGGCGGTCGCGCAGCTCGCCTTCGCGCAGCACCTGCCGCAGCTGCGTCTCGAGCCGCTCGTAGATCTGCGCGACGCGTCGACGCAGCCGTTCGGTTTCGCCCGTCAGCACGCCGCCGTGGAGGAGGCGCGCCATCCCCGGATTCTTCTCGGCGAAACCGAGCACCAGGAACACGATCGCTTTGACGCGCCGCCGCGTGTCGGGCTCCTCGCTCACGATCCGGTTGATGCGGGTGAACAGCGACTCCTCGATGAACTCGATGAGCGCTTCGAACATGCGCGCCTTGCCGGAGAAGTGGCGATAGAGCGCTGCTTCGGAAACGCCGACCGCACGCGCGAGCTCCGCGGTCGTGATGCGCTCCCCCGAACGCTCTTCGAGCATGCGGGCGAGCGTCTGCAAAATCGCCTCGCGCCGTTCGCCGGGACGCGCGCGGGCCATGGCTAGCGCGGCAACGGGCCCGGCAGGGAGAATCGGACGCGGCGGCCGCCCATGCTGCGACTTCAGGCCCGGATCAGCGTGCCGACGCCCTGGTCGGTGAGCAGCTCGAGCAGCACCGCGTGCGGTACGCGCCCGTCGATGATGTGGGCCGAGCGCACGCCGCCGCCGACAGCATCGAGCGCGTAGTTGACCTTGGGCAGCATTCCGCCGGTGATGGTGCCGTCGGCGATGAGCGCCGCCACGTCCTTGACGGTCAGACCGGTCAGCAGCCGCCCCTGCTTGTCGAGCACGCCGGGCGTGTTCGTGAGCAGGATCAGTTTCTCGGCGCCGAGGGTTATCGCGAGCTTCCCGGCGACGACGTCGGCGTTGATGTTGTACGTCTGACCGTCCTCTCCCACGCCGATCGGCGCGATCACGGGGATGAACTCGGCGTTGTCGAGAAGCGCGACGATCTTAGGGTCGATGCCCTGCACCTCGCCGACGAGCCCGAGGTCGATGATCTCGCTCGGCACCGATTCGTCGCCGCTCGGGCGCTGGAGCGTCATCTTGCGCGCCCGAATCAGGCCGCCGTCCTTGCCGGTGAGCCCCACCGCCTTGCCGCCGTGCTGGTTGATCAGATTCACGATCTCCTTGTTCACCAGCCCGCCCAGCACCATCTCGACCACGTCCATGGTCTCGCGATCCGTGACGCGCATGCCGTGCACGAACTCGCTCTTCTTGCCGATGCGCTCGAGCAGCTGCCCGATCTGCGGACCGCCGCCGTGAACGACCACGGGGTTGATGCCGACGAGCTTGAGCAGCACCACGTCGCGCGCGAAACCCTGCTTGAGGTCCTCGGCGACCATGGCGTTGCCGCCGTACTTGATCACGACGGTCTTGCCGCGGAAACGGCGGATATAGGGAAGCGCTTCGGTGAGGATGCGGGCGCGGTCGGCGGCAGATATGTCGGCGTGCATAGGCGATGTCCGAAAGCGGGACGCAAATTACCCTATCCCGTGCCCGATGTCAGCGGGCGGCGGCGACGCAAAGAAAAAGGCCGCTTGCGCGGCCTTTTTCCGATCGCGCCCCGCTTTCAGCCCACCTCCACCTCGATCTTGCGCGGCTTCACCTCTTCGGCTTTCGGCAGGATGAGCTCGAGAACGCCGTCGCGGTAGCTCGCCTTGACTTTCTTCTCGTCGATCTGCGTCCCGAGGCGCAGGCTGCGGACGTAGCGTCCATAGCGGCACTCGCGGCGCAGCTCGCGCTCACCCTCCTTCTGCACCTCCTCCGCCTTGCGCTCGGCGGCGATCGTGAGCAGCCCGTTCTCCAGCGTCACGCTGATGTCTTCCTTGCGCACACCGGGGAGGTCGGCGCGCACCACATACTCGTTCTCGCGCTCCTTGATGTCCATCGCGGGAACGAAGTTGTCGCTCGTCGCCTCTTCCACCCAGCGCAGCGGCCGGAAGAACCCTTCGAACACGCGATCGAAATCGTCGCCGAAGAATCCCCAGCGCGAGAGCGGGGCACCCTCGTTACGTGTTACCAGCCGGCTCATGTGCAGATACCTCCTTATTCCAAGTGTCAGGCCGAGGAGCCCTTCCGAACCTACCGCCGGTCCAGCTTGCGGCCCCTGTCTGCTTTATGGATGCGGCTGGTGCGCACGGTTTTCAAGGGCGCCCGAGGGGCGCGAATCAGAGGATATAGCGCGCGAGATCCTCGTCCTGGACGAAGTTCGCGAGGTGGCGGTCGACGTACGCGGCGTCGATCACGACCGTTTCGCCGCTGCGGTCCGCCGCCTCGTACGACACCGTCTCGAGCAGCCGTTCCATCACGGTGTGCAGACGCCGCGCGCCGATGTTCTCGGTGCGCTCGTTCACCTGATAGGCCACCTCCGCGATGCGGCGTACGCCGTCGGGGGCGAACTCGAGATTCAGCCCTTCGGTGGCGAGCAGCGCCTTGTACTGGTGCGTGAGCGCGGCGTCCGGCTCCGTCAGGATGCGCACGAAATCGTCGACGCTGAGCGCGGAAAGCTCGACGCGTATGGGTAACCGACCCTGGAGTTCGGGAATGAGATCGGACGGCTTCGACATGTGGAACGCGCCCGATGCAATGAACAGGATGTGATCGGTGCGCACCATCCCGTACTTGGTGGAGACCGTGCAGCCCTCGACGAGCGGCAGCAGATCGCGCTGCACGCCCTCGCGCGACACGTCGGGGCCGCGCAGCTCGGAGCGGCCGGCGATCTTGTCGATCTCGTCGATGAATACGATGCCGCTCTGCTCGACGCGCTGCAGCGCCCGCGCCTTGATGTCCTCGTCGTTGATCAGACGGGCGGCCTCCTCTTCCGTGAGGAGCTTCATCGCCTCCTTCACCTTGACGCGCCGCGTGCGGGCGCGGCGGCCGCCCAGGTTCTGGAACATGCTCTGCAGCTGGCTCGTCATCTCCTCCATGCCGGGCGGCGCGAAGATCTCGACGCCGATCGACGGCTGCGTCACCTCCACCTCGATCTCCTGCTCGTCCAGCTCGCCTGCGCGCAGCTTCCTGCGGAAGCGCTGGCGCGCCGCGCTCTCCTCGGCGCTGCGTTCGGCGCTGCCGGCGCCGAAGCCGACGCTGCGCGCGGGCGGCAACAGGATGTCGAGGATCCGCTCCTCGGCGGCGCTCTCGGCGCGCGCGCGCACTTTCTCCATTTCGCTCATGCGCGTCATCTTGACCGCGACGTCCACGAGGTCGCGGATGATCGAATCGACGTCGCGTCCGACGTAGCCGACCTCCGTGAACTTGGTCGCCTCGACCTTGATGAACGGCGCGTCGGCGAGCCGCGCGAGGCGGCGGGCGATCTCGGTCTTGCCGACACCGGTCGGGCCGATCAGGAGGATGTTCTTGGGCGTTATCTCGTTGCGCAGGGTTTCGTCGGCGACCTGCATGCGGCGCCAGCGGTTGCGCAACGCGATTGCCACGGCCCGCTTGGCGGCGGCCTGTCCGATGATGTGCTTGTCCAGCTCCTGGACGATTTCGCGGGGAGTCATTTCGGACATCGTTACGACGCAAGCTCCTCGATGGTAAGGCTGCGGTTGGTGTAGATGCAGATGTCGGCGGCGATCCCGAGCGCCCGCTCGACGATCTCCCGCGCGCCGAGCTCCGTGTGCTCGAGCAGCGCCCGGGCCGCGGCGAGCGCAAACGGCCCGCCCGAGCCGATCGCGAGGATGCCCGCTTCGGGCTCGATGACGTCGCCCTGTCCGGAGACGATGAGCGACGCGCTGCGGTCGGCCACGATGAGCATCGCTTCGAGCCGCCGCAGCAGCCGATCCGTACGCCAATCCTTGGCCAGCTCGACCGCCGAGCGGGTGAGGTTGCCCTGGTGCTTCTCGAGCTTGCTCTCGAAGCGCTCGAAGAGGGTGAAGGCGTCCGCCGTCCCGCCGGCGAATCCGGCCAGCACCTGATCCTTGTAGAGCCGGCGCACCTTGCGGGCGTTGGCCTTCATGACCGTGTTTCCGAACGTCACCTGTCCGTCGCCGCCGAGCGCCACCCGCCCGTTGCGGCGCACGCAGAGTATCGTCGTGCCGTGGATGTCCATGCTGCCTCTTGGTTGTGGTTGGCGCGGGTCGCTTCGCGCGTAGTCTACCCCAGCGGCTTCTCGGCTCGCGGCGCGCATCGCCAGTAATCCCGGCGTTGCGAGGGAATGGCCGCCAGACGGTAGGGCATCCGTGCAGACATTGCTTTTGGATGGAGGCGCGCGGCGCGAACTTCAACTCCGCGCGAAGAAACCGGCGGCGGGCGGACGGGGAAGCGGGCGGAGCGCGATCGACTCGGCAAGAACGGGCTCGCGATCGGCGAAGGGCTCGCGATCGGCGAAACGTACATTGTGGGGTTTCGCGCCTTCTGCTATAGGCGCGCGCGCGAGCCGAAGCCGTGCTCGCACGCACCTACCCGATTTCCCCTACCGGCAGCGCGAGCTGCCAGCCATCTCTATCCCTGTATGAAACCTCGACCGCGGTGTACCGCGCCCTGCCTGCACGCGTCGGCTGCACGCCGGGGGTGCCACGACTGCTTCATCGTCGACCGCCGACGCCGCGCTTTTCGTATCCGACAACCATACGCCGGCGGCGCGGGCGCTGCCGGCACCCGACAGGAGCATGCATGCTGACCACCGATGAAGCGCCGCGGCCGCAAAGCGCAGCGGAGCCGCTGGCCGCCATCGCGCCCATTCCGCCTCCGGCTGCCGTCGGCTCGTCCGCGCTGCCGCCGCGACACTACCTCGCGGTCGAGAGCTACCGCCTCTATCCGTTCACGATCCTCACCAAGCCGCTGTTCGAGCGGTACGCGCAGACGATCGCGGCACCCCTGTCCGACTACACCTTCGCGAATAATTTCCTCTGGCTGTCGCAGCGCAGCGGCTTTTACCAGATCATCGAGGACTGCTCCTGCCTGTTCAGCCTGAACGGGCACTGCCTCACCATGCAGCTGCCGCCGCTCGGCCCGCCCGTGCGACATACACAGGCGCTCGCCGCCTGTTTCGAGATCATGGACCGCTACAACCCGAGCCCGTACCTGAGCGCGGTCGAATACGTTTCCGCGATTTCGCGCATCTGCTCGATCCCGCGGTCTGGCTGATCGAACGGAGTCTTCCCGACTACATCTACCGCACCGAGGATCTGATCACGCTCAAGGGGAACGCATACAAGAGCAAACGCAGCGAAATCAACCAGTTCCGGCGCGCGTACCCCGACCACCGCATGGAGGCCTGGCCCCGCGCCACCGGGACGGCATCCGGGCGCTCATCGACACCTGGCTGCGCAATCGCCTCAAGCACCTGGAGGCCGAGGCGATCGCGGACTTCTTCTACACTGTCGAGCAGGAGCGGGAGGCGATCGAACGCGCGCTCGGACACTACGACACGCTCGGGCTGACCGGACTCTGCCTCATCATCAACGGCCGGCTGGAAGGCTTCACCTTCGGGGATCGCATCTCGCCGGACGTCGGCAACGTGCTGGTCGAGAAGACGAACTTCGCCATTCCCGGCTCCGCGCAGCATCTGTTCCGGGAATACGCCAAGACCTTCGCCGACTGCACTTACATCAACGTCGGCGACGACCTCGGGCTCGAGAACCTGCGGCGGGTGAAGATGAGCTACCGCCCGGCGCTGTTCGGCGAGAAGATCACGCTGCAGCGCAATCCGGCGAGCTGATCGATGCTCGGCATTCGCCGCGCGGTGCCCGCCGATCTGCCGGTGCTCGTGGCGCTCGAGCGCGAGTTCCCGGGCGACCGCCTGACGCGCCGCAGCCTCCGGCATCTGCTCGCCTGCGGAAATGCGGACGTATGGGTCGCCGCGGACGCCGGCGGCGTGCTGGGCGACGCCGTGGTACTGTATCGCCGCGGGAGTTGCCGTGCCCGCTTGTACTCGCTCGTGGTCGTGTCCGCGGCGCACGGACCGCGTAGCGAAGCCCTGCTTCCCGCCGTCGGGTTCAGGCGACGGCGATGCGCGCCGCGTTGCCCGCGGGCGGCGCGATCGGGGGCACCGGGCAGTGGAGGTTGGCGCAAACCGCGCGCAGGAGCTCCGTTTCTCCGAGGCGCAGCTCGCGGTCGTGAAGGATCGTGACGATGAGCGCCTCGATGAGCGCCCGCTTCGCGTCGGGCGCGAGCGCGTCGAGGCGCGCCAGCGCGCGATCGAGCGGCGCGGTCCAGGGCTCGGGCACCGCAAAAGGCGGAACCGGGTTACCGAGCAGCGTGCGCATGCCGGCCTCGTATGCGCGATGCGCGGCGTGACGGTCCCGCTCGCCCGCTCGAGCGACCACGGCGAAAAGAAGCGCCGCTTCCGCGCGCAGCGCGTGCAGTTTCGGCCGCCGCATCGGGGGCGTGCTCTGCGGGGCCGCCGCTTCGGTCAAATGCACGCGCAGGAGACGGGTGAGCGCGTAGTCGAGCGCATCGAAGCGTCCGTCCATCCGGCTGATCTCCTCCACCGCCGCGACCAGCTGCTCGAGCTCCTCGGCCGAGCGGCGGCGCAGCGCCGGAAAGGCGAGCTCGACGAGCGCCAGCCGATGGGCCGCGTCGAGCGAAGCGGCCATCGTCGCCACCGCCTCGAGATGCGGCGCAAGACCGTCGGGCAGCCGCCCGGTGAGCCGCGCGAGCTGCCGGCTGCGCTCGGCCGGCTCCCGATTGAGGGCGAGCGCGAGGACCAGCGCCGGCGCGAGCGCCGGCGAACGGGCCACGCGGCGCAGCGAATCGGGAATCTCGTCGCGGGTACGTGCGGCCGCCGCGATGCCGTCTTCGCTCAGCGCACCGATGCTCGTCAGCAGGAGCACGGGCGAGATCCGATCGCGGCCGGAGGGGATGCCGTCCGGGCCTCGCGTCTCCTCGACGACCGGCGTGAGCGGCACGAGACGGATCGCGGCGAGCTCGGCCGGATCGAAACGCGGATCGATCGTCTTGATGCGCTTCAGTATCGGCGGATGCGTGGCGAAGAAGCCGGCGAACATCTTGCGTCCGTCGGCGATCAGCATGTGCCCGACCTCCTCGGCCGTCGTCGACTGAAGCACGGCCCGAAGGGGTGACGCCGCGATCTTCTTGAGCGCGCCGGCGATGCCTTGCGGGTTGCGCGTGAACTGTACGGCGGAGGCGTCCGCGAGATACTCGCGCTGCCGCGCGACGGCGGCCCGGATCATGGCGCCGAAGAACGTGCCGAGATAGCCGATCACGGTGAGCGCGAGCCCCGCCGCCCCGATAGCGGCGAGCGCGCCGCCCTGCCGGGAAGATCCGCGCACGCGGGCGAGGCCGCGCAGAATCATGCGCCCGGTGAGCCCGATGAAGACGAGCCCGTACACGACGCCGATCAGGCGGGTGTTGAGCCGCATGTCGCCGTTGAGGATGTGGCTGAACTCGTGCGCGATGACGCCCTGAAGCTCGTCGCGCGTCAGGAATTCGAGCGCGCCGCGCGTCACCGCGATGGCGGCATCGCTCGCCGTGAACCCGGCGGCGAACGCGTTGATGCCGCGCTCCTGCTCCAGTACGTACACGTCGGGCACGGGCACGCCGGCGGCAATGGCCATTTCCTCGACGACGTTCAAGAGCTGCCGCTTCCGCGGATCGCGTGTCTCGGAATCGACGTACACGCCCCCGAGCGCACGGGCGACGGCGCCGCCGCCGCTTGCGAGCGATGCCATGCGCAGCATGCTGGCGCCGCCGACTACGGCCAGCGTGCACAGCGACGTGGCGATCACCGTCCCCGGACGCGCCGCAATCCACTGCCCGAGCGTCGCCGCCTCGTGCAGGTCCCGCGCGTGCACCGCGACCACCGCGAGCACGACGCCGTTGGCGAGCAGCAGCGTCACCGCGGTGGCGGCGGCGAAGAGCGCCGCGAGCAGCCAGGTACGCCGCCGTGCGCGCTGCTGGTGCTCGAAGAAGTTCACGGAAAAGGCCGGGAAAGGCCGTGCCGGGCGCGTCAGCCGCCCGGCTCGCCGGCGCTCAGAACGAGACCTTCGGGACGGCGCGCTTCGCGACGTCCTCGATTTCGAGCAGCGTGCCGGGCGCGAACCGGAACGTGCCGGCGACGATAGACCCCGGGAACGTCTCGCGCGCGTTGTTGTACTCCATGACGGCGTCGTTGTACGCCTGGCGCGCGAACGCCACCCGGTTTTCGGTGCTGGTGAGCTCCTCGGAGAGCTGCATCATGTTCTGGTTCGCCTTGAGATCGGGATAGGCCTCGACCACGGCGAGCAGCCGGCCGAGCGCCCCGTTCAGCGCACCTTCCGCGCCCGCGAGCCGCTTCACCACGTCCGCCCGCGTGGGGTCGGCGGCGACGGCCCTGAGGCTCGCGACCGCGGCGTTGCGGGCCTGGATCACGGCCTCGAGCGTTTCGCGCTCGTGCTTGAGGTATCCCTTCACGGTCTCGACCAGATTCGGGATGAGGTCGTGACGACGCGTGAGCTGCACGTCGATCTGCGCGAACGCGTTCTTGACGCGATTGCGCAGCACGATCAGACGGTTGTAGAGGTATACGACGAAGCCGAGCAGCGCCAGGATGACGGCGAACGGAAGCCAGCCGGGCATGAGGGCCCCTCCCAGGGTCGGTTGTTCTACCGGGAGTATAGAAGCATTCAGCGCACGCCGGCGGGCAGCGCCCGTGCCTGACGGCGCCAGCGGCCCCAGAGCCGGTAGCCGAGGAGCAGCGCGAGGATCGCGGCGTAGACCAGCGGCTCGCGGATGTCCGATTTCACGAGCCACAGGAAGTGGACCACGCCCCCCGCCGCGATGACGTAGACGAGCCGATGGAGCGCGCGCCAGCGGGCGCCGCCGAGGCGCCTGATCATGCCGCTGGTCGACGTGACGGCGAGCGGAATCAGCAGCACGAAGCTCGCGAAACCCACGGTGACGAAAGGACGCTTGACGACGTCCGTCACGATCTCGTCCCAGTCGAACAGCTTGTCGACCCAGATCCAGGAAAGGAAATGCAGGCAGGCGTAGAAGAACGCGAACAGGCCGAGCATGCGGCGAACGCGCATCGGGTAGTGCCAGCCGCTCAGCCCGCGCAGCGGCGTGAGCGCAAGCGTTGCGAGGAGCAGCCGCAGCGTCCAGTCGCCCGTGAAGCGGTTCAGGGTCTCCACCGGGTTGGGCCCGAGGTCGCCGGTCCAGATCATCCGTACCAGCGCGAGGAACGGGAGCAGACACACCGCGAAAACGACGGATTTCGCGGCGACGAGGCGGCCGGACGAGGCCATGAGCGGCGCGTTCAGAAGTACTTGCGCAGATCCATGCCGGCGTAGAGGTGCGCCACGTGCTCGGCGTAGCCGTTGAACATGAGCGTCTCGCGTTTGCGCGTGAGACGCGTGAGCAGCGAATCCTCGCCGATGCGGGTCTCGTACTTCTGGCTCCAGCGCGGATGGTCGACGTTCGGATTCACGTTGGAGTAGAACCCGTATTCGTGCGGCGCCGCGCGCATCCACGTCGAGACCGGCTGCTGCTCGACGAAGCGCATGCGCACGATCGACTTGATGCTCTTGAAGCCGTACTTCCAGGGCACGACCAGCCGCAGGGGCGCGCCGTTCTGGTTCGGCAGCATCTCGCCGTACAGCCCGACCGCCAGAATCGTGAGCGGGTGCATCGCCTCGTCGATGCGCAGGCCCTCGACGTACGGCCATTCGAGGCCGGCGCCGAAGAACCCCGACCGCTGGGCGGGCATCTGCTCGGGATCGTAGAGCGTAGTGAACTCGACGTACTTGGCACGCGAGGTGGGTTCGACGCGCTTGATCACGTCGGCGAGCGGAAAGCCGACCCAGGGGATGACCATGGACCACGCCTCGACGCAGCGCAGCCGGTAGATGCGTTCCTCGAGGGCGTGCGGCTTGATGAAGTCTTCCAGCTGATAAACCGCCGGCTTGCGCACCTCGCCCTCGATCGCGATGCTCCACGGCCGCGTGCGCAGGCGGCCGGCGTGGCGGGCCGGGTCGTCCTTGCCCGAGCCGAACTCGTAGAAGTTGTTGTAGGTGGTGACCTCGCGGTACGGGGTGAGCTTCTCGTCGGTGGAGTAGCGGCTCGGCTTCAGCGGTCCGAGGCGACGCGCAGGATCATCGCTTTGCGCGTAGAGAGCGGCCACGGGCGGGACAAGCAGTCCGGCGGCCGCGGCCTGGCGCAGGAAACGCCGGCGCTCGCGATACACCCGTTCATCCGTGATCTCGTACGAACGCACATCGGGCGGACGCTTGATGAGCATGGTCGCCTCCAGTTATCCCCTAGGACACGAACGCGGCTCCCTAGTTTAGCGGCAGGAACCGCTCCCGGCGGTCCTTGCGAGAATACGATTGCGTCCCCCTCTATTCCCGCGCGAAGAGAACCGGCCGCGGCGCACGAACAAAAAAACCCGTAGCGCCGACCGGCGCTACGGGTTGCGGGAAGCCGCTTCTTCCGGTTCGAGATCAGGCCGCCCGCTTCAGCGCTGCAATCCGCTCGTCGAGGGGCGGATGCGACATGAAGAGCCGGGCGAACCCGCGCGGCGCGCGGCCGTTGATGCCGAACGCGGCCATCTGGTCCGGAAGCTGCGACTCGTGGCTCGCCTTGAGCCGCTCGAGCGCCGCGATCATCTTCTCCCGCCCCGCGAGCCGCGCACCGCCGGCGTCCGCGCGGAACTCGCGGTAGCGGCTGAACCACATGACGATGATGCTCGCGAGAATCGCCAGCACGAGCTCGGCGATGATCGTCGTCACCCAGAAGGCCGGGCCGTGGCCTTCTTCGTTCCTGAATACGGTGCGGTCGACGACGTGCCCGATCACGCGTGCGATGAAGATGACGAACGTGTTGACCACGCCCTGAATGAGGGCAAGGGTCACCATGTCGCCGTTCGCGACGTGGCTCACTTCGTGCCCGAGCACGGCCTCGGCCTCGTCGCGGTTCATGGAGCGAAGCAACCCCGTGCTGACGGCCACCAGCGCCTTGTTCTTGTTCATGCCGGTGGCGAAGGCATTGATGTCCGGCGAATCGTAGATCGCGACCTCGGGCATGTCGATGCCGGCCTGCCGCGCCTGGCGGCGCACCGTATCGAGCAGCCACTGCTCGGTGCTGTTGCGCGGTTGCTCGATCACCTGAGCGCCGGTCATGCGCTTCGCCATCCACTTGGACATGGCGAGCGAGATGAACGAGCCGCCGAAGCCGATCACGGCCGCGAACACGAGAAGCGCGTTCAGATCCAGGCCGGACCCCGACTCGTCGAGGATCCGCTCGACCCCGAGCAGCCGCAGCGTCACGCTGAGGACGATCAGGATGGCGAGGTTGGTCGCCAGGAACAGCAGTACACGCTTCACCATAGACGTATTGTTCTCCACTCCAGGCAAAAAGCTCTGACTTAGATAAGGGCTTACCGCGGCGAGTTCAACGCCGGCCGGTCCGAGCCGCGGGTAACGCTAGCATGGGCCGGGGCGATCAGGAAGGATTCTCTTCCCGACCGGCCGCGCTCGCGCCGTCCTGCAGCCCCCGCTCGCGCCCGTGCGCACACGAGTGCGCCGGAGGAATTGCCGCTCTCTCGCACGTGCGCCCGCCTGCACGCGAAATCGCTCCAGGGTCCGTTCGGGCGACTTAGACGCCCGGCTCGAGCATGCCGCCGCAGCGCCAGCAGACCTCGAAGCTCCCCGGATTCCTCTCACCACACCGCCCGCAATCCCGGGCGCCCTCGGCCACGGGGCTTTCGTGCTCCGCGACGACGGCACGCGCCCGCTCGGCATCCTCCGCCTCGACCCAGACCTCCGGGTAGGCGTGGACGAACGGTATCTCGCCCACCCCGCCCTGCGCGTGCTCGTTGAGAACCCGAGCCCGGATGCCGGCGCGCTCGAGACGGTGCAGCAGCAGGTACGCATCGGGCAGATTCGCCGCCGTATAGAGCTTCTGCACGACAGGTCCCGTCCTCTCCTTGGGTCGTCCTGAACTCGCACCCCGCCGGAACCCCCCCGTCTCGGCCCACCCATCGTCCGGCGGAGCCGATTCCGGCGCGACTTTTGCTTGTTCTTGGACGTGCCCCGGGCTATTTATCCGAAATAATCCGACTAATCAAATCGGGAATTCGGCCAGGCCGTTTTCCCGCGGCACTGTACAGAGTCGTGCGCAAGAAGATCGACGTCGAGTATCTGCAGCTCGGAATGTACGTGGCGGAGCTGGACCGGCCGTGGCTCGGCACGCCGTTCCTGTTCCAAGGCTTCGAGATCCGCACCCCGGAGGAGATCGAGGAACTGCGGCGTTACTGCCGCTACGTCTACATCGAAGTCCCGGAAACCGATAAGGAACCGGCACCGCGGCGTTCCGCGCTGCGTCAGCCGCCTGTCCATCCGACGGAGGACGAGCGGCGGCTCGAGCGCGATTTCCTCAAGATCATCAACCAGCCGCGCCCGCGGCCGGTGTACGCCGATCAGGTGACGCTCGAGCAGGAGATCCCGGTCGCACGCGAGAACTACGTCGCGGCGCGCCAGCTGCTCGAGCAGACGATGGACGACGTGCGCACCGGCCGCACCCCGGATGCGGCTGGCGCCAAGCGCGTCGTGACACAGCTCGCCGACAGCGTCATTCGCAACCCCGACGCGCTCACCTGTTTCACTCAGCTCAAGAACAAAGATCAGTACACGGCGCAGCACAGCCTGCGTGTGTGCATCCTCGCGCTCACTTTCGGCCGCCACCTCGGGTTCGATCGTCCGGCGCTCGAGGCGCTCGGCATCGGCGCGCTGCTGCACGACATCGGCAAGCTCAAGGTGCCGACGGAGCTCCTCAACAAGCCGGGCCCGCTCACCGAGCAGGAATACGCCGTGATCCGCACGCACGTGCCGCGGGGCGTGGAGATCCTGGAGCGCCTGCCGCTCATTCCCCGCCAGGCGATCGAGGTCGCGCGCTGCCACCACGAACGCTACTCGGGCGGCGGCTACGCCGCCGGGCTTCGGGGCGACGATATCGGGCTGTTCGGGATGATCGGCGGCATCGTCGACTGCTACGACGCCGTCACGAGCGACCGCGCGTACCGCGCGGGGCTCTCGGCGCACGCCGCGCTGAAGCAGCTCTACGACCTGCGCGGCCGCGATTTCCATCCGGGGCTCGTCGAGCAGTTCATTCAGTGCATGGGCATCTACCCGATCGGGAGCGTGGTCGAACTCAACACCGGCGAGGTAGGCGTCGTGATCGCGATGAACCGAGTGCGCCGGCTCAAGCCGCGGGTCACGCTCGTGCTGAACCCGAGGTGCGTGCCCTACGCTCCGCCGATCACCGTCGACCTCATGCATCGCCAGGGGCCGGACGGCAGGCCGTGCGACATCGAGCGCGTGCTCGAGCCGGGCGCCTACGGCATCGATCCGGTCGCGTACCTGCCCGTGTTCGGAACGACGCGCCCGCCGCCGGGCACCGCCCGCGGCGTCGCGCCGGCCTGAAGCCTCACGCGAACCCGGCGCGCAGCCCGTCGAGGACGTACTGCACGGCGAGCGCCGCGAGCACGACGCCCAGGACGCGTGTCACCACGTTCGTGCCGGTTTCGCCGATCCATCGCATGATGCGGTCCGCCTGCAGCAACGTCGCCAGCACGAGCAGCAGCACGATCACGACCACCGCCAGCACCATGAGCACGAGGCGTGGCGTCTCGGCGTAGCGCCCCGCCATGAGCAGCACCGTCGTGAGCGCGCCCGGTCCCGCGATCAGCGGAAACGCGAGCGGGAACACCGAAACGTCCGCTTTCAGCTCCGCCTCGCGCTGCTCGCGCTCCGTCGTCGAGCGGATGCCCGAGTGGAGCGCGAACACCATGTCGATCGCCACCAGGAACAGGAGGATGCCGCCGGCGATCTGAAACGCGGGCATGCCGATCCCGAGCGCGCGCAGCAGCTCCGCCCCGACCAGCGCGAACACGAACAGGATCACGCCCGCAATGACGGTTCCGCGTACCGCCATGCGCCGGCGGTATTCGCGCGTTCCACCCTGCGTAATCGCGGCGAAGATCGGCGCGAGCCCGATTGGATCGACCACGACGAACAGAATGACGAAGGTGTCGAGGAACAGGCCGAGCATGGCATGCCGCTTCTCGTGCGCGCACTGTACGCGGGACGGCGCCGCTGTCCAAGCGTCGTGCGGCGCCTAGAACAGCTCGAGCTGTCCGTTCGGAGGCGGCGGCCGGAAGCGCGATGTGTCGAGCGGCGCCGAAGCGCGCGGCTCGAGCCCGAGCCGCCGGCAGGCGAGACGGAAGCGGCGGCCGATCAAGTCGGCGTACACGCCCTCCCCGCGCATGCGCGTGCCGAAGCGGGAATCGTTCTCCCTGCCCCCGCGCATGTCCCGCACGCGCGTCATCACGTGCTCGGCGGCGAGCGGCGCGTGCAGCGCGAGCCATTCCTTGAACAGATCCTTCACCTCGAGCGGCAGGCGCAGCAGCACGTAGCCGGCCGACGTCGCTCCCGCCCCGCGCGCCGCCTCGAGAATCGACTCGAGCTCACCGTCCGTCAGAACCGGAATGACCGGCGCCGTCATGACGCCGACCGGCACGCCCGCAGCGGCGAGCCGCCGGATGGCCTCCAGACGGCGGGCCGGCGCCGAAGCGCGCGGTTCGAGCCGCCGCGCGAGGTCGTTCTTCAGCGTGGTGATGCTGATGTGCACCTGCACCAGACGCTTCTCGGCCATGGGAGCCAGGACGTCGAGATCGCGCTCGATGCGGGCGGACTTGGTGACGATCGTCAACGGGTGCTCGCAACCGGCGAGCACTTCGAGGATCGCGCGCGTGACGCGGTAGCGGCGCTCGATCGGCTGATAGGGGTCGGTGTTCGTGCCGAGCGCGATCGGCGTCGGACGATAGCCGGGCGCACGCAGCTCCTCGACGAGGCGCGCGGCGGCGTCGGGCTTGGCGTAAAGCCGCGTTTCGAAGTCGAGCCCCGGCGAAAGGCCGAGCCACGCGTGCGTCGGACGCGCGTAACAGTAGATGCAGCCGTGCTCGCAGCCGCGATACGGATTGATCGACTGCTCGAAAGGGATGTCGGGAGAATCGTTGCGGCTGATGACGCGGCGGGCGGTGTCGACGCCGACCGTCGTGCGTACCGCTGTCGGCGGCTCGTCGAAGCCTCCCCAGCCGTCGTCCTCGGGCACGTGCCGGTAGGGCTCGAAGCGGCCGTCGGCGTTCGTCGCCGCACCGCGCCCCTTCCTCGCGCTCCTGGCGAGGAGCGCCGCGGCGCGTCCGGGTTCTTCCGGAGAGTCGGTCATGGCGAAGGATGCGGTCGACGGGTCATCTTCCGAAACGAAAATCCGCGATGCAAGTCGAAGTGCCGTGAGCCGGCGCCCCCCACGATGACGGCACGCTACTCGTTATGGCTGATGCCCCCGCCGAACGCGGGGGAGCATTTCGCTCGATTGATCGAGCGCCTCAGCCGGCGGCTCGGCACGCCGTGTTTCATCCCCCACATTACGTTTTGCAGTACATCGGACATCGACGAACCCGCGGCCGTGGCGCGGGCCCGCGCGGCGGCAAAGCAGCTCGCCCCGGTTCCCGTTCATCTCACGGAGATCGGCATCGGCGACAGCTACTTTCGCTGCGTCTACGTGCTCGCGGAGCGCACCGAAGCGCTGCTCGCGGCCTACCGCACTGCCTGCGCGCACTTCGGCGTCGAGCCCGCTGCCGATTACCTCCCTCACCTGAGCCTCGTCTACGGCGATCTCGCGCGCGCCGACAGGGAGCGGCTCGCGGATGAGGTCGGGCGGCGCTTCGATATCCGCTTCACGGCCGACCGCATCGCCCTGTGCGCGCCCGCCGGACCGCCACAGGGCTGGCGCCTGATCGGGCCGTACGCGCTCGAAGGCGGAAGCGCCGGCGAGCCCTGAAACGTGCGCCGGCTACTGGGGAAGCGACAGGTAGTGGACGCTGAAGTATCCGCGCGCATCGGTCCACACGGCCTCGGCGCGATAGCCGGCGGTGCGCGCGAGCGCCTGAAACCCCTCGATGGTGTACTTGTACGAATACTCCGTGTGCAGCCGCTCGCCGGGCGCAAAAACGAAGGTTCTGCCGCCGAGCCGTATTTCCTGCTCTCCGCAGCTCACCAGGTACATC
>DATCLR010000186.1:0-6253 GCA_036563785.1 Burkholderiales bacterium
CTTGGCGACACCCCAAGAAGACAGGCGCGAAGCCGGAGAATCGCGTCTCCCCGACCTTCGCGCCCTTGGTCACTCCGCCAGCGGGTGCCGGTTCATGCCGCGGGCGACGAATCCGCCGAAGCCCGCCGGCCGCTCGCCCAGCAACCGCTCTCCGGCTGCCGCGTCCGAGACCTCGACATACACGCAGCCGCCCGATCCGGTCATGCGCGGCTCGCCGTGCGCCGCGAGCCACTGAAATGCGCGCTCGACGTCGGGATAGCGCCGCCGCACGATCGCTTCGAGGTCGTTGCCCTGGCCGGTCGGAAGGCCGCGTATTGTCCGGGCCATGGTTGGGGGTGTCAATCCGCGTTCCCGTGCGTACTCGGCGAAGACGAGGGCGGTCGATACCTGCACCGGCGGCACGATCACGAGATACCACCGTTCCGGCGGCTCGGCCGGCGTCAGCACCTCCCCGATTCCCTGCGCGTAGGCCGCGCGGCCGTGCACGAACACCGGAACGTCGGCGCCGAGCCGCAGGCCGAGGGCGGCGAGCGCCGGCCGGTCCAGCCCCGTTTCCCACAATTCGTTCAGGGCAATCAGGACGGTGGCGGCATCCGAGCTGCCGCCGCCGAGCCCTCCCCCGGGCGGAATTCGCTTGCGCAGCCCGATCCGCGCCCCGAGCCGGCAGCCGGTGCTCGCCTGGAGCAGCCGGGCGGCCCGGATCGTGAGATCCGTATCGGGGGGAACCCCGGGAACAACCTCCGACCTCTCGATCCGGCCGTCGTCGGTGAGCGCGAACGTCAGCTCGTCGCCGTAATCGAGGAACTGGAACAGGGTTTCGAGGAGGTGATAGCCGTCGGCCCGCCGGCCGACCACGCGCAGGAACAGGTTCAGCTTCGCCGGCGCCGGCCAGACACGTGCGGTCACGGCATACGCGTCCCGGGAACGGGAAGAGTCCACTGCTCGATGGCGATGCGCGCCTCGAGCCGCCCGTGGTCCGCGGCGGCGTCTGCGGTCCGCCGCACGAAGAGGCGGCGGGGAAGCTCGTAACCGCTCACGACGGCGTACTCGAGAAATTCGATCCGCCAACCCTGCTGCTCGAGCACACGCAGGCGCCCGCGCGCATCGAGCTCGGTGCGCGCGCGGCTTCCGGGGGCCGGCAGACCCAATACCCAGAAGTTGAGATCCTCGACCGGGAGCCACCACCCGGTCGCCCGCGCGAGCAGCCCCTGCGCCGACTCGTCGTAGTGCACGTTGCCGTTCGCTTCCCGGAGCTCCGCGCCGTCCGCGTCGAAGGCGACGCGCACACGCCCGCCGCCGAAGGGACCGGCGAGGCTCAAGCGGTGCGCCTCGCCCTGGCGCACCCAGTGCAGCGAAGCGTGCGCCCCCTCGTTCTCCGCGCGCAGCGCCAGCCGGCCGCGCAGCTCCCATGCGGCGAGGTCGCCGAGACGCGCCTGACGGCTCTGCCAGGTTGCCTGCGGATCGGCTACCGGGGGAAGATCGGGAACGCTCGCGCAGCCTGCGAGCAGGAAGGCGATCACGACGAGGAGACGGCGCATCGGTCCGGGTCCACGGAAACGGCACGCCGCCGCCGGCACGCCGCGCCTCACGGCTTGAACTTCTTGATGACGTCGAGCAGCACTTCGTTGTCGGGGGTATCCTGCAACGCGCGGCGCCAGACCGATTCCGCTTCGCGACGCTCGCCGGTTACCCACAGCACTTCGCCGAGGTGCGCCGCGATCTCCGCGTCGTTGCGCAGCCCGAGCGCGCGCTTCAGGTACTTGATCGCCTCGGCGTTGTTGCCGAGCCGGTACTGCAGCCATCCCATGCTGTCGAGGATAAACGGGTCGTCGGGCTTGAGCTCGAGCGCCTGGACGAGCAGCTCGTGCGCCTCCTGGAGCCGGTCCGTACGGTCGGCGAGCGTGTAGCCGAGCGCGTTGAGCGCGTTCGCGTTCTTCGGATCCTGCGCCAGGATGGCCCGCAGGTCGCTCTCGACGAGATCGAGCATGTCGAGCCGTTCCGCGACCAGCGCGCGCGCGTAGAGCAGATCCTTGTGCCCGGGCATCCGCTCGAGCGCCTTGTTCAGCATCGCAAGCGCCTCGCGAAACTGGCGCGCATCCCGCAGCACCTGCTCCTCCGCGAGGATCAGCTGCACGCGCTGCTCGTCGGTCTCGGTCGGCACGGCGTGCAGCAGCGCGCGCGCCTTCTCCACGTCACCCTGTTTCCCGGTGACGATCGCGAGGCGCGCCCGCGCTTCGACGTAGTATTCGCCGGGCCGGACCTCGCTGTACCAGCGAGCCGCTTCCGCGTAGCGCTTCCCCTGCTCCAGCGCCTGGCCGAGGTAGAGCCGCGCCTGATCGTGCTCGGGCTGCAGCGCGAGCACGCGCTTCAGCCAGGTCTCCGCTTCGTCCAGCCGGTTCGTCTGCAGCGCGAGCAGCGCGACGGCGTAGATCGAATCGGCGTCGTTCGGGTTCTGCTCGACGATGCGCTTGAACTGCTCGCGCGCCTGTTCCCATTGCTTCTGGTCGATCAGGTGACGCGCGTACTGGAGCCGGACGTTGTTCGCCTGCGGATGAGCGCGCAGGAACTCCTCGAGGAAGCGCCGCGCCTCCTCCGCGTTCTTCTGCGACACGAGGATGCGCGCCTTGAAGAGCGCCGCCTCCTCCCACCCCGGCCGCAGCGCGAGGGCACGCTCGATCGCCGCGTGCGCCGCCTCGAGATCGCCGGCGCGCACCGCGAGGTGCGCCTGCGCGAAATGCCCCGCCGGCACGTCGGGGTAACGCGCGACCAGGCGCTGCATGGCCGCGACCGCGGCCTCGCGCGCGCTCGTGCGACCAAGGACCGCCGCGATGCGGAGATACGCCTGCTCGACGTTGCCGCGGGCGCGCTCGGCCTCGAGCAGGTGCTCGAGCTCGATCTGCGCCTCGGTCACGCGCTGGAGCTCGAGCAGCGCGGTCGCAAGGAGCTCGCGCGCCTCGGCGTTCGCGGGCTCGAGCTCCACCCACAGCCGCGCCGCCCGGCGTGCGTCTTCGTAACGCCGCCCGTAAAGCGCCGCCTGGGCGGCGCGCTCGGCGAGGCGCGCGTCGCGGGTCCGCTCCGCCGCGCGCTGGAGCGCGCTCGCGGCGACTTCCATCTCGCCCCTCTGCGCCGCGATCTCGCCGAGCAGCACGTCGTAGAGCGTTTCGGGATGCATCTCGCTCGCGCCGGTTGCGACGGCGCGCGGCGCCGAGGGCACCTGGCGCACATCGGCTGCCTGCGGCGTCATGCCGGCGCAGGAAAGCAGCAGCGGAACGATGGAAACGAGCGAAATGTGGCGTAGGCGATTCATCGACCGAACTCCGCGGAAGATCAACTATACACGCCTTCGCCGGCGCCGCCACAAGCTCCGGTCATCGGCGATGGGTGAAGGAGACTCGCGGACTCTGGTAATGTTTCGCGGCTCGAAGGAGGCGGCGGACGAATTCTGCGATGAACGGGCTGTATCTCGCGGCGGCGACACTCGTCGTGTTCGCGTTCGGCTACCGATTCTTCGCCAAACTGCTCGCCCTCGAAATCTTCCGGCTGGAAGCCAATTATAGTACGCCTGCCGAAGCGCAGGCCGACGGCCGCGATTACGTGCCCACGCACCGGCAGCTGCTCTTCGGGCACCACGTCGCCGCGCTCACGGGTGCGGCCGCGTTCGCGGGCCCGATCGTCGCCGCCGGGTGGGGCTGGGTGCCGGCGTTTCTCTGGATCACGGCCGGCAGCGCCGTCGCGGCCGGCACCTACGGCCTGGGCGCGCTCTGGTTCGCCGGCCGCTACCCCGGAAACCTCGCGGATGCCGCCGGGCGCCTGGTGGGATCATGGGCCCGCGCGGTGCTCCGGATAGCGGTGCCTCTGGTGCTCCTCCTCATCGCGGCCGCCGCCGCCGGCCTGGGCGCGAGCATTCTGGCGGCCTACCCCGGTGCGGTGCTGCCGCTTGCAGCCGTCGCCGCGCTGGGCACGCTCCTCGGTCGCTACCTCCACGGGCGCGCCGAATCGAAACTCCTTCCCGCCTGTGCGGCTGCGTTCGCGCTGAGCCTCGTCGCCCTCTGGCTGCTCGGCCGCCTGACGTTCGCCGTCAACGGCGCGCTCGTGCTCAGCATCGGCGGCCACACGGTCATCGAGGTCGATGCGCGCATCGTCTGGCTCGCGATCCAGCTCGTTTACGCGTTCCATGCGGCGCAGCTGCCGGTGTGGAAGTTGATGCGTCCGCGTGCGGTGCTGACGACGCTGCAGCTCGTCGTGCTGCTGGCTGTCTTCTATGTCGCGCTCGGGTTCGAACGCCCGGCGCTCACGGCGCCCGAATTCCATTCGGCGAGCGAATCGTCGGGCTCATCGCTTCCGTGGCTGTTCCTCGTGCTCGGCGCCGGCGCCTTCGCCGGCTGGCAGCTCTTCCTCGTGCACAGTGTCACCGGGCGCGAGCTGCGCCGCGAACCGGACGCACGCTACGCGGGCTACGGCGGCGCGCTCGTGCAGGGCCTCGCGGCGCTTAGCGCGCTCCTGCTGGCCGTTACGGCTTTCGCCGGACGCAGCGACTGGGCGGCCCACTACGCGGCCGCACCTTCGGCGACCGACTTCCCGCAAGCCCTCGTTTTCTACATCGACGCGTACGCGAGACACGTCGACGTGCTGGGCATCGACGCCGGTACGGGGCGCAATCTCGCCGCGACCGTGCTCGCCGGCCTGGCGCTCGCCGTCCTCGAGGCGGCCGTGCGGGCGTTGCGGCACACCCTGCCCGAATTCGTGCCCACATGGCGCCAGAGCCCGCGCACCGAACGCCGCATGCTCTGGCTCGCGCTCGGCGTCGTCGCCGGCATCGCGCTGCATGACGGCTCGGGGCTCGGCGGCGTCCGGGCGTGGCCGGCCCTCGCTATGGTGAGCCTGTGGGCGGCAGCGCTCGGCTTCGCCATGATGGGAGTCGCGCTGCGTGCGCTCGAACGACCGGCGGCGCCGCTCGCGGTCTTTGCCGGTGCCACGGCTGCGGTCGCCGCGTGGACGACCGTTGCGCTCGCCGTCTGGGCCTGGAGCGAGAGCGCCTGGGTGCTGGCCGCCGCTGACCTGATCCTGCTCGTCGCCGCCGGCGCCACCGCCTTCGAGGTCGTGGCGGCGTGGCGTCGTACCGGCCCGGGCGAGGTTCCCGCCGGTGGTCGCCCCGCGAGCGGCTGAAAAGCCTGCGTATTTGACTGTTTTCCCGTCCGCTCCAATAATCGCCCCCGGACGGGCCTGCAACCTGCTGGCTTCCCGGCAATGCACCTGCTCACCCTCGGCCTCAATCACCGCACCGCCCCGGTCGCCATCCGCGAGCGCGCCGCCTTCGCGCCCGAACAGCTGACCGATGCGCTGCAGGACGTCACGCGCCGGGGCGTGGTCGGCGAGGCGGCCATCCTGTCGACCTGCAACCGGACCGAGGTTTATTGCGGCCTCGACGAGGTGAACGGCGAAGGGGTGATCGACTGGCTGTGCCGCTACCGGCGCCTGTCGCCCGCCGATCTGCGGCCCTACTTATATACGTATCCCGACCAGGCGGCCGTGAAGCACGCCTTTCGTGTGGCGGCAGGCCTTGATTCCATGGTGCTCGGCGAACCGCAGATCCTCGGGCAGATGAAGCAGGCTTTCGCGGCGGCGCACAAGGCCGGCGCGACCGGCAAGCTCCTGAATCGCCTGTTCCAGCAGACGTTCGCCGTGGCGAAGGAGGTGCGCACGGACACGGCGATCGGCGCGAGCCCGGTGTCCGTCGCCTCGGCGACGGTGCAGCTCGCGAAGCGCATCTTCCGCGATCTGGCCGAGCAGACGGTGCTGCTCATCGGCGCCGGCGACATGATCGAGCTGTGCGCGCGCCACCTGCGCGAGCATCGCATCGGCCGGCTCATCGTCGCGAACCGCACCCTCGAGCGAGCGCGGCTGATCGCCGACGCCGTGGGCGGCGAGGCCATCTCGCTCGCGGAGATGCCGGCGCGCCTCGCCGAGGCCGACATCGTCATTTCCTCGACCGCGAGCCAGCTGCCGATCCTCGGCAAGGGCGCGGTCGAGAGCGCGCTGCGCCAGCGCAAGCGCCGTCCGGTGTTCCTGGTCGACCTCGCGGTCCCGCGCGACATCGAGGCCGAGGTCGCGGAGCTGAGCGACGTGTATCTCTATACCATCGACGATCTCAAGGACGTGGTCGATGAGAACATGCAGTCGCGCGTCGCGGCGGCACGGGAAGCCGAACGCATCATCGACATGCGCGTCGTGGATTTCATGCAGTGGGTGCGTT
>DATCLR010000193.1:0-7661 GCA_036563785.1 Burkholderiales bacterium
CTTGGCCGGCGGCGACGGCGCGATCTCGGCCGCGCTCGGCGGCGGCGTCAGCCTCGCTTCGAGCCTCGTGTTTGTCGCGGTCGCGAGTCGCGCCCGGGCGCGCACGGCGGGCGGGACGCTGTACTGGGCGCTGCGTGCCGAGGCCGCGAAGGTCGTCACCGTGGTGCTGCTCCTCTGGGCGGTATTCGCCAACTACCCGAAGCTCGTGCCGCTCGCGTTCCTCACGACTTTCGCGGTGACGGTGGTGATCTTCTCCATGGCGTTCTTCGTGCGCGAGTTTTGACGGACAGGCGCATCCGATGGCTACCGAAACGCTCACTCCGACCGGCTACATCCGCCACCACCTGACCAACCTGACCGCCTCGGTCGGCGACGGTCCGTTCTGGACGCTGCACATCGACACGCTCGTCACCTCCGTCGTGCTCGGCGTTCTCGGCATCGGCTTCCTCTGGTGGGTGGTCCGCGGCGCCACCTCCGGCGTCCCGAACAAGCGCCAGGCCTTCGTCGAGCTGCTCAT
Organism: Burkholderiales bacterium; assembly: GCA_036563785.1. Taxonomy (GTDB): domain Bacteria; phylum Pseudomonadota; class Gammaproteobacteria; order Acidiferrobacterales; family Sulfurifustaceae; genus JACQFZ01. The sequence goes on from DATCLR010000193.1 coordinate 518, forward strand.
GGAGTTCATCGACGATCAGGTGAAGAGCATCTTTCACGGCGAGCGCCACCGCTTCGTCGCGCCGGCCGCGCTCACGGTCGCGGTCTGGGTGCTGCTCATGAACGCCATGGATTTCCTGCCGATCGACTGGGTGGCGACGGTGGTGTTCGAGTGGCTGCTCGGCTTCCACGCCTGGCGCCCGGTGCCGACGGCCGATGTCAACACCACGTTCGCGCTCGCCCTCTCCGTCTGGCTGCTGATGATCTTCTTCAGCTTCAAGGCCAAGGGCTTCGGCGGCTTCATGCACGAGCTGTTCTGCGCCCCGTTCGCGGCCAAGCCGCTCTGGGCCGTCGTGCTGCTCATGCCGTTCAATCTGCTGTTCAACATCGTCGAGTACGTGTCGAAGCCGCTGTCGCACTCGCTGCGACTGTTCGGAAACATGTACGCGGGCGAGATCGTTTTCCTGCTGCTCGGCCTGTGGGCCGCGAGCGGGCTCGCCGGTACCTTCTTCGGCGCCGTGCTCGGCGCCGGCTGGGCGATCTTCCACATCCTGATCGTCGGGCTGCAGGCGTACATCTTCATGATGCTCACCGTGGTGTACATCGCCATGGCGCACGAGCACCACTGACTCCCCTTCACCCAAACCGAGTAAAGGAAATCCCATGGAAAACGTGCAGTACTTGGCAATGATCCAGGCCTACACCAGCATCGCGATCGGCCTCATCGTGGGACTGGGCGCGTTCGGGGCGTGTATCGGCATCGGCATCATGTCGGGCCGCTTCCTGGAGGGCGCGGCACGGCAGCCGGAGATGATGCCCACCCTGCAGGCGCGCGTGTTTCTGCTCCTCGGCCTCATCGACGCGTCGTTCATCATCGGCGTCGGTATCGCGATGCTGTTCGCCTTCGGCAATCCGCTGCTCGCGGTCATCCAGTAAGAACTCGACCCAACGCGCCCGGCGAGGGACGACATGAATATCAACTTGACGCTGATCGCGCAGGCCGCCACGTTCGCCATCTTCATCTGGTTCACGGTGCGCTTCGTGTGGCCGCCGCTCATGCGGGCGGTCGAGGCGCGCCAGCAACAGATCGCCGACGGACTGGCGGCCGCGGAACGCGGACGGCTCGAGCTCGAGACCGCGCAGAGCCGGGCGAACGAGGAGCTGCGCAAGGCGCGCGAGGCGGCCGCGGAGCTGCGCGCGAACGCCGAGAAGCAGGCGGCGCAGATCGTGGACGAGGCGCGCCAGGAAGCGGCGCGCCTGATCGCGCAGGCGCGCGAGGCGGCCGAGGCCGAAGCGGCGGCCGCGATGCAGCGCGCCAAGCAGGCGCTGCGCGAGCGCGTCGCGGAGCTCGCGGTGGCGGGCGCCGAGCGCATTCTGCGGCGCGAGATCAACCCGGCGATCCACAACGAGCTGCTCGCCGAGCTCAAGCAGGAACTGCGCTAGATCATGGCCGAGAGCATCACCATCGCCCGCCCCTACGCCGAGGCCGCGTTCGCGCTTGCGCGCGAGCAGAACCGTCTCGGGCCGTGGGAGCAGGCGCTCGAGCGGCTCGCGCGCGTGGCGGCCGACCAGGAGGTGCGGCGCCTGCTCGGCAACCCGCGGGTGACGCCGGACGATCTGGCGCGGCTCTTCATCGACGTGGCCGGCGGACTGGACGAAGCCCAGCAGAATTTCGTGCGCACGCTGGTCGACAACGAGCGGCTGGCGGTGCTGCCGGAGATCTACCGGCTCTACGTCGAGCTCAAGAACCGTCACGAGGGCATACGCGAAGCGCACATCGTCTCGGCGTTTCCGCTCGACGACGCGGCGGTCGCGCGTCTCGTCGCGGAGCTCGAGCCGCGATTCCAGTGCCGGCTGCGGCCCGCGGTGAGCGTGGATCCGGAGCTGATCGGCGGGGTCAAAATCTCCGTCGGCGACCAAGTCATCGACGCCTCGGTGCGCGGCAAGCTCGAAGCGATGGCGGCGGCGCTCAAAGCCTAATTCGCAGTTGAGGATTTACCCATGGAACAACTGAGCCCTTCCGAAATCAGCGATCTGATCAAGAGCCGCATTCAGCAGCTGCAGTTCGCGGCGCAGGCGCGCACCGAAGGCACGGTCGTCTCCCTCACCGACGGCATCGTGCGCATCCACGGTCTGGCGGACGTGATGCAGGGCGAGATGCTCGAGTTCCCGAACAACACCTACGGCGTGGCGCTCAACCTCGAGCGCGATTCCGTGGGCGCGGTGATCCTCGGCGACTACGAGCACATCACCGAAGGCGATACCGTCAAGTGCACCGGGCGCATCCTCGAGGTGCCGGTCGGGCCCGAGCTCATCGGGCGCGTGGTCAACGCGCTCGGCCAGCCGATCGACGGGAAGGGCCCGATCAACGCGAAGCTCACCGACCCGATCGAGAAGATCGCCCCCGGCGTGATCTGGCGCAAGTCGGTGTCGGAGCCGGTGCAGACCGGCCTCAAGTCGATCGATTCGATGGTGCCGATCGGCCGCGGCCAGCGCGAGCTCATCATCGGCGACCGCCAGACGGGAAAGACGGCCGTCGCGATCGACACCATCATCAACCAGAAGGGCAAGGACCTCTACTGCATCTACGTCGCCATCGGGCAGAAGGCGTCGACCATCAAGAACGTGATTCGCAAGCTCGAGGAAACGGGCGCGATGGCCTACACCATCGTGGTCGCCGCCTCGGCGTCGGAGTCGGCCGCGATGCAGTACATCGCGCCCTACGCCGGCTGCAGCATGGGCGAGTACTTCCGCGACCGCGGCATGGATGCGCTCATCATCTACGACGACCTGACGAAGCAGGCGTGGGCGTACCGCCAGATCTCGCTGCTGCTGCGCCGTCCGCCGGGGCGCGAAGCGTACCCCGGCGACGTGTTCTACCTGCACTCGCGCCTGCTCGAGCGCGCGGCGCGCGTCAACGAGGCGTACGTCGAGAAGTTCACCCAGGGCGCCGTCAAGGGCAAGACCGGCTCGCTCACGGCGCTGCCGGTGATCGAGACCCAGGCGGGCGACGTCACCGCGTTCGTGCCGACGAACGTGATCTCGATCACGGACGGCCAGATCTTCCTCGAGACCGACCTCTTCAACGCCGGCATCCGCCCGGCGATCAACGCGGGCATCTCGGTGTCGCGCGTCGGCGGCGCGGCGCAGACCAAGGTGATCAAGAAGCTCGGCGGCGGCATTCGTCTCGCGCTCGCCCAGTACCGCGAGCTCGCGGCGTTCGCGCAGTTCGCCTCCGACCTCGACGACGCCACGCGCAAGCAGCTCGAGCGGGGCCGCCGCGTGATGGAGCTCATGAAGCAGCCGCAGTACTCGCCGATGTCGGTCGCGGAAATGGCGGTGTCGCTCTTCGCCGTGAACAACGGCTACCTCGACGACGTCGACGTGAAGCGCGTGCTCCCGTTCGAGTCGGCGCTGCACCAGTACATGCGCCAGCGCTACGGTGCGCTGCTCGACAAGATCGAGTCGACCAAGGATCTCGACGCCGAGGGCGAGAAGGCGCTGCACGAGGCGATACAGGAGTTCAAGAAGACCTGGGTGTGACCGACAACGCCCCGGCGCGCTTTATGCCGCCCGGCGGCCGTGCCGACGACGGACGGGAACGACAATGGCGAGCAGCAAAGAGATCCGCGGCAAGATCAAGAGCGTGCAGAACACGCGCAAGATCACCAAGGCGATGGAGATGGTCGCGGCGAGCAAGATGCGCAAGGCGCAGGAGCGCATGCGCGCCGCGCGCCCCTACGGCGAGAAGATCCGCGTGCTCGCCGCCAACCTTTCGCACGCCTACACCGAGTACCGGCACCCGTTTCTGGTGAAGAAGCCGAAGCTGCAGCACGTCGGTCTCGTGCTCATCACCACCGACAAGGGTCTGTGCGGCGCGCTCAACACGAACGTGATGCGCCTCGCGCTCAATCAGATGAAGGAGTGGCAGGCGAACGGCATCACGGACATCCGCGTGAGCGCGATCGGAAACAAGGGCCTCGGGTTCATGCAGCGGCTGCGCGCGAACATCGTGTCGCAGGTGACGGGGCTCGGCGACACGCCGCGGCTGGAGAACCTGATCGGCGCGATCAAGGTGATGCTCGACGCCTACCAGGCGGGCGAGCTGGACGCCGTTTATCTCGCGTACACGCGCTTCATCAACACCATGCGGCAGGAGCCGGTCATCGAGCAGCTGCTTCCGCTCACCGGCGAGCGCATGGGCGCGCCGAGCCACACCTGGGACTACGTCTACGAGCCCGAGGCGCGCGTGGTGATCGACGAGCTCCTGCGCCGCTACGTCGAGGCGCTGGTGTACCAGGCGCTCGCCGAGAACATGGCGTCCGAGCAGTCGGCGCGCATGGTCGCCATGAAAGCGGCGAGCGACAACGCGCAGAACGTGATCAACGAGCTGCAGCTCATCTACAACAAGACGCGCCAGGCGGCGATCACCAAAGAGATCGCCGAGATCGTCGGCGGCGCGTCGGCCGTGTGAGCGGGTTTCACTTTCAGTGGCGGTTTTGAGGACATAACGATGGCTCAAGGCGAAATCGTTCAGTGCATCGGCGCGGTCGTGGACGTGCAGTTTCCACGCAGCCAGATTCCGAAGGTTTACGACGCGCTGGTGCTCGAGGGCTCGGATCTGACGCTCGAGGTGCAGCAGCAGCTCGGCGACGGCGTCGTGCGCACGATCGCACTCGGTTCCGCCGAAGGCCTGCGCCGCGGCATGAAAGTGAAGAACACCGGCGCCCCGATCACGGTGCCGGTCGGCAAGGCGACGCTCGGGCGCATCATGGACGTGCTCGGACGGCCGATCGACGAGGCCGGCCCGATCAACGCGGAAACCAAGCGCTCGATCCACCAGGACGCGCCGACGTTCGAGGAGCTGTCGCCCTCGCAGGAGCTTCTCGAAACCGGCATCAAGGTCATCGACCTGATCTGCCCTTTCGCGAAAGGCGGCAAGGTCGGGCTGTTCGGCGGCGCCGGCGTCGGCAAGACCGTCAACATGATGGAGCTGATCCGCAACATCGCGATCGAGCACTCCGGCTACTCGGTGTTCGCCGGAGTCGGCGAGCGCACCCGCGAGGGCAACGACTTCTATCACGAGATGAAGGAGTCGAACGTGCTCGACAAGGTGGCGCTGGTCTACGGCCAGATGAACGAGCCGCCCGGGAACCGACTGCGCGTCGCGCTCACCGGACTCACGATCGCGGAGTACTTCCGCGACGAGGGCCGCGACGTGCTGCTCTTCATCGACAACATTTACCGCTACACGCTCGCCGGTACCGAAGTCTCGGCGCTGCTCGGCCGCATGCCCTCGGCGGTCGGCTACCAGCCGACGCTCGCCGAGGAGATGGGCAAGCTCCAGGAGCGCATCACCTCCACCAAGAAGGGCTCTATCACCTCGATCCAGGCCGTGTACGTGCCGGCCGACGACCTCACCGACCCGAGTCCGGCCACGACCTTCGGCCACCTCGACGCAACGGTGGTGCTTTCGCGCGACATCGCCGCGCTCGGCATCTATCCCGCGGTCGACCCGCTCGACTCGACATCGCGCCAGGTCGATCCGAACATCATCGGCGAGGAGCACTACAACTGCACGCGCGCGGTGCAGGCGACGCTGCAGCGCTACAAGGAGCTGCGCGACATCATTGCGATCCTCGGCATGGACGAGCTCTCGCCGGAGGACAAGCTCATCGTGGCGCGCGCCCGCAAGATCCAGCGCTTCCTGTCACAGCCGTTCTTCGTGGCCGAGGTGTTCACCGGCCAGCCGGGCAAGTACGTGCCGCTCAAGGAAACGATCCGCGGCTTCAACATGATCGTGAACGGCGAGTGCGACCACCTGCCCGAGCAGGCGTTCTACATGGTGGGAACGATCGACGAGGCGTTCGAGAAGGCGAAGAAGCTGCAGTAACGGTCGCGGGCGGGACGCGAGGCATCGTCCGGCGTCCCGGGCCCGCTTCCCTCAACCTTCCTATTCGGTGGCGAACATGGCCAATGCCGTACACGTCGACATCGTGAGCGCCGAGGAGTCGATCTTCTCCGGCGAGGCGGAATTCATCGTGCTTCCCGGGGAAGGCGGCGAACTGGGCATTCTGCCGGGGCACGTGCCCCTGCTCACGCGCATCCGGCCCGGCGCGGTGCGGCTCAAGCTGCCGGGCCAGGAGACCGAGGAGCTCGTTTTCGTCGCCGGCGGCCTGCTCGAGGTGCAGCCGCACCGCGTCACGGTGCTCGCGGATACGGCCGTACGCGGCAAGGACCTCGACGAGGCGAAGGCGAACGAGGCCCTGAAGCGCGCCGAGGAAGCGCGGCGCAACGCCACGAGCCGGCAGGAAATCGCGACCGTCGAGGCGGAGCTCGCCACCATCGCCGCTCAGCTCGCCGCCATCCGCCGTCTGCGGCGGCGCAAATAGCCCTTTCCGCCGTCCGGCTGGCACGGAGCACCTGCGCGGCTATCATTAGTCGCGCGTCCATGGACAACCTCGAGATCATCATTCTCGCCGCGGGTCAGGGTAAGCGCATGCGCTCCGCCCTGCCCAAGGTGCTGCACGCGCTCGGCGGCCGACCGCTCCTCGCGCACGTGCTCGCGGCCGCGGAGGGCCTGGCGCCGCGCGCGATTCACGTGGTCTACGGCCACGGCGGGGAGCAGGTGCGCGCGGCCTTCCCTGGGGCGCGCGTGCGCTGGGTGGAACAGGCCGAGCAGCTCGGCACCGGCCACGCGGTGCAGCTGGCGATCGACACGGTGGCCGACGATGCCCTCGTGCTGGTGCTCTACGGGGACGTTCCCCTGATCCGCATCGAGACACTGCGGGCGCTGCTCGCGGAGGCCGAACGCACCGGGCTCGGACTGCTCACCGCCGAGGTCGCCGATCCCTCCGGCTACGGTCGCATCGTGCGTCACCCGCTCGGCCACGTCGAGCGCATCGTGGAGCAGAAGGACGCCACGCCCGAAGAGGCGGCGATCCGCGAGATCAACACCGGCGTGCTCGCCGCGCGCGCCGCGCTGCTGCGCCCGTGGCTCGCGCGGCTCGAGAACCGGAACGCCCAGCGCGAGTATTACCTCACCGACGTGATCGCGATGGCCGCCGCCGACGGGATCGAGGTCGCCACGCGCCGGCCGCAGGCCGTCTGGGAAGTACTCGGCGTCAACAGCAAGCGGGAGCTCGCGGAGCTCGAACGCATCTACC
>DATCLR010000200.1:0-10700 GCA_036563785.1 Burkholderiales bacterium
GTCCTGGACGGTGAGCTTGTCGAACGAGCCGAGCTCGGTGCACAGCAGCGCCTTCATGTTCCTCACTCCGCAGGAATGACGGTGGGCGCACAGGCTAGCGGCGCGCACGTGCGCGCGCAACATCGCGATGCGCGAACGCCGCCCTCAGTCGTAGCGACGCGAGATCGTTTCCGCGATGCAGGCGGGCTTGTCGCTGCCCTCGAGCTCGATCGTGACCTGCCAGTTCAGCTGCACGCCGCCCGGCACGTCTTCCAGGCCGAGCAGGCGAAAGCGCGCGCGCACGCGGCTGCCGCTGCGCACCGGGGAGGTGAAGCGCACCCGGTTGAGACCGTAGTTGATCGTCATGCGCGAGGGCGGGAACGTGAACGTCTCGTTGGTGAAGTAGGGGATGAGCGACAGCGTGAGGAAGCCGTGCGCGATGGTGGTGCCGAACGGCGACTGCGCCGCGCGCTCGCGGTCGACGTGGATCCACTGGTGATCGTCGGTGGCGTCGGCGAAGCGGTCAATGCGCTCTTGCGTCACGGTGAGCCAGTCGCTCACCGCCACCTCCTGGCCGACCTGGCGGCGCAGCTCGTCGATGCTCTTTATCTCGATCCTGGGCATGGCCGTTCCCGTTCGGTGCGTTGCGGACGCCGCATGGTAGCAGCAAACCCGGCGCGCGCGCAGCCGTGCGCTACGCCGGCGCGGCGATGAACCGGCGTATGAGCCGATTGACGAGATCGGGATGCTCGTGAATCACCCAGTGCGTGCCCTCGGCGATGCGCGCGACCGTCATGTTGGGGACGACGTCGTGCAGGCCCTCGAGCAGCACCGGCCGCAGCGCCTGGTCGCGTTCGCCCCAGATGACGAGCGTCGGCACGGTGACCGTGAACCGGCGCGGATCGAGCGCGAGCGCGGCGGCGCCGGGCGAGTCCGGCGCCGGGGGATGCAGCGGCGAGGCGCGGTAGTAGTTGAGCGCGCCGGTGAGCGCGCCCGGCTGCGACCAGGCTTCGCGGTAGCGCGCGAGGTCGTCCGCGGAAGGCCAGCCGGTGCGGCCGTCGGCGGAAGCGGCCAGCATGTTCGCGAGCCGCCGATAGTCGTTCTCCGACAGCGCGCGCTCGGCTTTCGGGTCCCGCAGGAGCAGCATGTACTGGCTCGCCGCGATCTGCCCGGGGTCGTCGCGCAGCGCGCGGGCGAAGGGAATCGGATGCGGCGCGTTGACGATCACGAGGTGCGAGAGGTATTCGGGATGCGCCGCCGCGAAGCTCCAGGCGACGGCGCCGCCCCAGTCGTGGGCGACGAGCACGCACGGCGGGCCGCCGAGGTGCTCGATCAGCAGGCGCACGTCCTCGATCAGGTGCTTGGCGCGGTACGCCTCGACGCCTTCGGGCTTCTCCGAGAGGTTGTAGCCGCGCATGTCGGGCGCGACCGCCCGATGGTCGCGGGAGAACTCCTCGAGCTGACGGATCCACGCGTACCAGAACTCGGGGAAGCCGTGCAGGAACAGGATCAGCGGTCCGCTGCCGGCGGTGACGTAGTGAAGCCTGATGCCGTTGATCGTGGCGTACTCGTGCTGCATGGCGTGCTCCCCGAGGCCCGACGGCGATCGTATCGGCTCCGGGCGGTGAAGCCGTCGTCGGATTCTACCGCGCGGTTCCGGCGCGCGATCGTGCGCCGGATTCGAATCCCGCCGCGCTTCCCGCGGCGATCGCCTCCTCAGACGGGCCGCAGCAGACCGTTCGCGAGCTTGGGCACGACGTCGAAGCAGTCTTTCTGCGCGGCGAAGCGGATCTCGTCCTCCAGCCGCCGCGCGAGCATCATGCGCCCGACGCGCGCACGGGTGAGGCATTCCATGGCGTCGGCGTGCGCGTAGAGGGTCTCGGCCGCCGCGGCGGCGTCGGTGTACTCGTAGCGGTCCGGCGCGAGACGGCGGAACAGCGAGACGAAGTGCCCGGCGCCGTAGAAATCCTCGAGGTTGAAGTTGTCCGCCGAGCCCGAGCACACGATGAGCACGGTCTCGTCGCCGTGCGTCCGCACGATGCGCTCGACGACCGCGCGGCCGTTGACGAGCGCGGCCGCATAGACGTGATCGGCGCGGGCGGACTTGTGCAGCGCCACGGTGCCGTTGGTGGTGCAGTAGATCAGGCTCTTGCCGGCGATGTCGGCGCGCATCAGTGCGAGCGGCGTCGGATGCCAGAAACCGGGGAGGGTTTCGGCGTTGAGCTCGCCGGCGAGCACGCAGGACGCCGGATCGCGCCCGCGGGCCTCGGCGAGGGCCGACTCTCCGTCGGGGGCGGGAACGACCTCGGTGGCGCCGTGCGCGAGCGCCGCGACGATCGACGTCGTGGCGAAGAGGATGTCGAGGACGACCACGACCTTGCCCGGCAGGCGCTCGCGGTCGAGATCCTTCTTCGTCAGCAGGACGTGGACCTTGGGCATCGGCGCTCAGCCGTCGAAGCCCTCGCGCGCGGGCAGCGGGACCTCGGGGCCGATGATCGCGAACACGCCGCTCGCCCGCAGGATCAGCCGGTCGCCCACCTTGAGGTGGCAGCTCGCGAACGCGAGATGCACGCCGACGCGCTGCACCTGCACGTGCGCCTCGAGCCAGTCGCCGCGGCGCGCGGGCTGCAGGAAGTCGGTGGACAGGCTCACCGTGACCATCGGGCGCGGCGCTTCCAGCGCGCGCGAGAGATTGATGCCGAGAGCGCTGTCGGCGAGCGTCACGAGCATGCCGCCGTGGGCGATGCCGAGCGTGTTCAGGTGCTTGTCGCCGACGCGCACGGCGACGATCGTCGAGCCGCCCTCGTCTTTGGTGTAGACGGGGCCGAAGAGATCGAGGAACGGTCCCGTGCGGCTGACGGGTACGAATCCAGGAGGAATCGAATCGGCGGTCATGAAACAACGACCTTACTGTTGCTGATCACAACCATTCGGGCTGCGTGTCGAGGCACGTGCGGTCGCGGCGCTCGAGCAGATCGAGCTGCGGCCCGGTCTTCGGGAGCTCCCAATTGAAGAAATAGCGCGCGGCGGCGAGCTTGCCGCGGTAGAAATCCCGGTCGATCTCGGCGCCCTGCGAGAGTCCGCGCGCCGCCGCGAGCGCCTGGCGCAGCCACAGCCACGCGACCACGGTGTGCCCGAAGGCGTCGAGGTAGACCGCGGCGTTCGCGAGCGCCTCGGTCGGGTCGCTGCGCAGCCCGCCGGTGAGGAGCCGGGTGACGGCCATCAGCCGCTCCCAGGTCCGCCGCAGCGCTTCGGCGTATTGCCGGAGCTCCGCATCGTGCCCGAGCGCGCGCTCGATGTCGCGCGCCAGGGCGGCACCGAGGGCCCGCAGCCCCTCGCCGCCGTCGACCACGGTCTTGCGGCCGAGGAGGTCGAGCGCCTGGATGCCGTTGGTGCCTTCGTGGATCGGGTTGAGCCGGTTGTCGCGGTAGAACTGCTCGACGGGATACTCGCGCGTGTACCCGTAGCCGCCGTGCACCTGGATCGCGAGGCTGTTCGCCTCGAGACAGTACTGCGACGGCCACGCCTTCACGACCGGCGTCAGCAGATCGAGCAGCCGACCGGCCTCGTGCTGCGCGGCCGGCGCGGGCGCCGTGCGCTGCTCGTCGACCAGCCGCGCGGCGTAGAGGCCGAGCGCGAGCCCGCCCTCGACGTAGCTCTTCGCGGCCAGCAGCATGCGCCGCACATCGGGATGGCGCACGATCGGAATCGGCGGCGCCTGCGGATCCTTGGCATCGAGCGGCCGGCCCTGCGGGCGCTCGCGCGCGTACTCGAGCGCGTGCAGGTAGCCCGTGTAGCCGAGCATCACCGCGCCCATGCCGACGCCGATGCGCGCCTCGTTCATCATGTGAAACATGTACGAGAGGCCGCGGTGCGGCTCGCCGACGAGCTCGCCGACGCACCGCCCTTTCTCGCCGAAGGAGAGCATGGTCGAGGTGGTGCCGCGATAGCCCATCTTGTGGATCAGGCCCGCGAGCGTCACGTCGTTGCGCGGGCCGAGGCTTCCGTCCGCCAGCACGCGGTACTTCGGCACGATGAAGAGCGAGATGCCCTTCACGCCGGGCGGTCCGCCCGGAATCTTCGCGAGCACGAGGTGCACGATGTTCTCGGTGAGCTCGTGGTCGCCGGCCGAGATGAAGATCTTGCTGCCGCGGATCGAATAGGTGCCGTCCGGGTTGGGCGTGGCCGTCGTGGTGATATCGGCGAGCGACGAGCCGGCCTGCGGCTCGGTGAGCGCCATGGTGCCGAACCAGGTGCCGCTCAGGAGCTTCGGCAGGTAGCGCCGCTTCTGGTCCTCGGAGCCAAAGCGGTGGATGACGTTGGCGTTCGCGATGGTGAGGAACGGGTAGGCCGACGTGGCGACGTTCGCGCCCTTGAACAGCGCGAGCGCGGCCTGCGCCACGGTCACCGGAAGCTGCATGCCGCCGAGCTCGTAGTCGTGCGTCGCCGCGATGAAGCCGGCGTCGACGAGCGCTTTGAGCGCTTCCTTGACCTCGGGAATCATGTGCACCCGGCTCCCGTCGAACGTGGGCTCGTGCTCGTCGGCCTTGCGGTTGTGCGGCGCGAACTTTTCCTCCGCGATCGCGAGCGCCGTGTCGATCACGGCGTCGAACGTCTCGCGCGAGTGCTCGGCGTAGCGCGGCCGCTCGGTCAGCGTCTCCGCTTCGAGCACTTCGTAGAGCTGAAACTCGAGATCCCGGCGGTTGATGATCCTGGATGGCATGGCGTCTGCGGCAGCCAGAGTATGGTTGTCGGAAGAAGCGGCGACGCCGTCGCTCGCGCTCCCGATGACGGCGCGCAGGGCGGCCGTCCGCGTCGGGCGCGCGATCGGCCGGCCGCGCGGCCGGACGGCGTTATCCGACCTTCTCGCGGAGCTCGGTTCCGGTTTGCGCTTCGGCGGGCGTCTCCGCGAGGAGCATGTCGCTGAAGCGGCCGAGGTGATAATCGGCGTCGCCGAAGGTCGCGTTGATCATCGTGAGGCGCTTGAACCAGTGGCTCACGATGAGCTCGTCGGTGACGCCCATGCCGCCGTGCAGCTGCACCGCCTGCTGACCCACGAAGCGCGCCGCCTGGGCGACGTACGCCTTGGCGGCCGCCACCGCGCGGCGGCGCTCGGCGGGATCGTGCGCATCGGCCTTCACCGCGGCGAGGTACATCATCGAGCGCGCCTGCTCGGCGGCGATGGTCATGTCCGCCATGCGGTGCTGCAGCGCCTGGAACTTGCCGATCGGCACGCCGAACTGCCTGCGGGTCTTGAGGTACTCGAGCGTCGCGGCGTTGAGGGCGGTCATGATGCCCACCGCTTCGGCGCAAAGCGCCGCGTTCGCGCGGTCGACGGCGCGCTCGATCGCGGGCAGCGCCTGATCTTTCGCGCCGAGCAGCGCGTGGGCGCCGACGCGCACGCCCTTGAGCACCACTTCCGCCGCGCGGCCGCCGTCCTGGGTCGGATAGCCGCGTACCGCGACGCCCTGCGCGTTGCGGTCCACGACGAAGAGCGAGATGCCGTTCGGATCGTCCGGGTCGCCCTGCGTGCGCGCGGAGACGATCAGCTTGTCGGCGACCGCCCCGTGGAGGACGACGGACTTCGCGCCGTCGAGCGTCCAGCCGTCGCCCGCGGACTTCGCGCGCGTCGCCACGCGCGCGAGCTCGTAGCGGACGCCGGGCTCGTAGTGCGCGAACGCGAGGAGCAGCTCGCCCGCGGCGATCGCGGGCAGCAGCGCCTGCTTCTGCGCCTCGCTGCCGTTGTCGTTCACCAGGCCGCCGCCCAGCACCACGGTCGGCAGGTACGGCTCGAGCACGAGGCCGGCGCCGAACGCCTCCATCACGATCATCGTATCCACCGACGACCCGCCGAGACCGCCGTAGGCTTCGGGAAAGGGCAGGCCGAGGACGCCGAACTCGGCGTACTGGCGCCAGGCGTCGCGGCTGAAGCCTTCGGCCGAGCAGGCTATCTCGCGCCGCCGCTCGAAGCCGTACTCCTTGGCGATGAAGCGCCGGAGCGTGTCCTGCAGTGCCGTCTGCTCTTCGGTGAAGTTGAAATCCATCGCGTCCTCACAGCCCCAGGATCATCTGGGAGATGATGTTCTTCTGGATCTCGTTGGATCCGCCGTAGATCGTGGTCTTGCGCATGTTGAAGTAATTGCCGGCGAGCGGCGCGGCGTACGCCGGCCCGATCGGTTCGCCCTGCCAGGCGGGGTCGAGCGCCTCGCGCTGATAGGGCAGGGCGTAGTGGCCGACCGCCTGCATGGCGAGCTCGGTCAGCGCCTGCTGGATCTCGGAGCCCTTGATCTTGAGGATCGAGGCCTCCGGTCCCGGCGCGCGCTTCTCCTGCTCCGCCGAGATCACGCGAAGATTCGTGATCTCGAGCGCCATCAGCTCGAGCTCGACCTGCGCGAGCCTGTCGCGGAAGCGCTGGTCCTCGATCAGCGGGCGTCCGCCGGCGCGCTCCTTGCGCGCCAGCGCCTTGAGGCGCTTCAGTGCCGCCTTCGAGCGTCCGACGCCGGCAATGCCGGTGCGCTCGTGGCCGAGCAGGAACTTCGCGTAGGTCCAGCCCTTGTTCTCCTCGCCGACGCGGTTCGCCACCGGCACCTTCACGTTCTCGAAGAACACCTCGTTAATCTCGTGCTCGCCGTCGAGCATGATGATCGGGCGCACGGTGATCCCGGGGCTCTTCATGTCGATCAGGAGGAACGAAATGCCTTCCTGCGGGCGCCCTTCGGTCGAGGTGCGCACCAAGCAGAAGATCCAGTCGGCGTAATGCGCGAGGGTCGTCCAGGTCTTCTGACCGTTGACGATGTAGTAGTCGCCCTGGCGCTCGGCGCGGGTCTTGAGCGAGGCAAGGTCCGACCCGGAACCGGGCTCCGAGTAACCCTGGCACCACCAGTGCTCCCCGGAGAGGATCTTCGGCAGGAAGTATTCCTGCTGCTCGCGGCTGCCGAACGCCATGATCACCGGCGCCACCATCTTGAGACCGAAGGGGATGGTGATCGGCGCGCCGGCGTCGGCCGCCTCCTCGTCGAAGATGTGGCGCTGCACGGCGTTCCAGCCGGCGCCGCCGAACTCCTTCGGCCAGTCGGGCGCGATCCAGCCCTTCTTATAAAGGATGCGGTGCCAGCGCAGGTAATCCTCCTTGCTGAGCCGCTTGTGGTTGAGGACCTTGTCGCGCAGGTCGGCGGGAAGATTGGCGTCGATGAAGGCCCGCACTTCCCGGCGGAAGGCCTGCTCTTCGGCGGTGAAGTTGAGATCCACGGTGTCGCTCCGGTTGCAGCCGCGCGCGGCGGGTCACCCCGCCGTCGGCAGCTTGTAGTTGCGGAAATCCTCGCGCAGCTTGGTCTTGAGCAGCTTGCCGGTCGCGGTGTGCGGCAGGCTGTCGACGAACACGACGTCGTCCGGCACCCACCACTTGGCGACCTTGCCCTCGTAGAACTTGAGCAGCTCGTCGCGCGTTACGTTCATGCCCGGCTTCTTCACCACGATGAGGAGCGGACGCTCGTCCCACTTGGGATGGTGCGCGCTGATGACGGCCGCCTCGGCCACGGCGGGGTGCCCGACGGCGATGTTCTCGAGCTCGATCGAGCTTATCCATTCGCCGCCCGACTTGATGACGTCCTTCGCGCGGTCGGTGATGTGGATATAGCCGTCGGCGTCGATGGTGACGACGTCGCCGGTCGGGAACCAGCCGTCGCGCAGGTTGCTGCTCTCGGCCTTGTAATAGCCGCTCGTGATCCAGGGGCCGCGCACGAGCAGCTCGCCGAAGGCCTTGCCGTCGCGCGGCACTTCCTTGCCCTCGGAATCGACCACCTTGAGCTCGACGCCGAACACCGGGCGGCCCTGCTTGGCCTGCAGGGCGAAGCGCTGCTCGGGTGTCCAGGCGTCGTGCTTGCGCTTGAACGTGCACACGGTCCCGAGCGGGCTCATCTCGGTCATGCCCCAGGCGTGCAGCACCCGCACGCCGTACTCGTCCTGGAACGCCTGCATGAGCGCCGGCGGGCAGGCGGAGCCGCCGACCACGAGGCGCTTGAGGGTCGAGAATCTCACCTTGTTGTCGCGGAGGTACTGCAGCAGCCCGAGCCACACGGTCGGAACGCCGGCGCTGGTGGTGACGCCCTCCGTTTCGAAGAGCTCATAGAGGCTCGCGCCGTCCAGCCCGGGGCCGGGCAGCACGAACTTGGCACCCACGAGCGGCACGGCATACGGCAGGCCCCAGGCGTTCACGTGGAACATCGGCACCACCGGGAGCACCGCGTCGGTCGCGGAGAGCCCCAGCGTGTCGGGCAGGGCGGCGGCGTAGGCGTGCAGGATCGTCGAGCGGTGCGAGTACAGCACGCCCTTCGGGTTGCCGGTCGTGCCCGAGGTGTAGCAGAGCCCGGCGGCCGTGTTCTCGTCGAACTGCGGCCACTCGAGGTCGTCCGAGTGCGCGTTGACGAGCTCCTCGTAGCAGATCGGGTTCGGCAGCGAGGTCTGCGGCATGTGCGGGCGGTCGGTCATGATGACCCAGCCCTTCACGGCCTTGCACTGCGCAGCGAGCTTCTCGACGAGCGGAACGAACGTGAGGTCGAGAAAGACGTAGGCGTCCTCGGCGTGATTGACGATGTAGACGATCTGATCGATGAACAGCCGCGGGTTGATGGTGTGGCAGATCGCGCCGATGCCCGATACCGCGAAGTAGATCTCGAAGTGCCGATAGGTGTTCCACGCGAGCGTGCCGACGCGATCGCCGTGCTTCACGCCGAGCGCGGTCAGCGCATTCGCGAGCTGCCGGGCGCGGCGATGCGCATCCGTATAGGTGTAGCGGTGGATTCCGCCCTCGGTCAGGCGGGAGACGATCTCGGTGTCGCCGTGGTACCGGTCGGCGTGCTGAATCAGCGACGAGATCATCAGCGGCATTTGCATCATCAGACCCTGCATGTTCGCCCCCTCTTCGATGACTGGAGTAGCAGTACTGCCGCGCAATCCGCGGCCGACGACCGCCGGCACCGGCTTCCGACGGCGGTCTACGTTGAACGCGGTGATGCGCCGGCGCAGCGGATGGAGCGCGACGTCCGCCGCCGCAATGCTCTGCGCCGGCGTGCCCGGACGGCGGACGGAAGGAATCGTTCGATTCCGGGACGTCGTCGAGCAGTCGGTCGTCGCCGCCCGAGGCGGCGCAAGAAGAACACCCGCGGGACTCGTCTCGCTGCCCCGATGCGGACGCCTTTCGGCGCAAACCCGTCGGAACAAGTGCGGCAATAGACCGCAGCGTCAAAAATTCTGACACAGTTGCGGAAAAAAGCCACGAGCAGGGCGCACGCATGTGTCGACCGCGCTTCGCGGCGGAGGACCTGCGGCGCCGCACGAACGACTGGCGAGTGATTCAGTTCCGCTGTGCGAGCCGGCAGGGCGGTGCTGCCGGCGCGATTGCGACCCGGGCGCGCAGCTCATCGGGAGTCGGTCTCGCATTGTCTCGGTCGCGTGTCGGGGTGATGTTCGGTCGCTTGTATGCGCGCGCAATGAGTGGTCGGGTCTCGCGCCGGCTATTTCGCGCTCGCGATTTCACCGAGGACCCGATTCCGGCCCGGACCAGGAGGTCGGCGGCCGCACCCGCGGCGTGAAGCGGCCACGCGCTCGGCAACGAAGCGCGGGTCACGCGGAAGGGGTCGAGAGCGACGAGCCGGGAAACGGACAGCGCGCCGAGGACCGCGGCGCGCGTAAGACGGACGCGACCGGAAGGGGCCGTGGGGCGAGAGATCGCAGTGATGCGCGGCGGGATCGTGCCTTTATTTCGATACGTTCTAATCGCATCGGTGCGAACGAATGGCGGCGGCTCCATCCGGGCGCCTCGGCGCGCACGCAGGCCCGATGAGACGGCGAGCGATTGCGGCGGGCTTGCTGTACAAGCGGCGTCGGCGGTGGCATTCTTGCGGCTGCGCGTGCTCCAGGCTCGCGACGACGACAACCAGAACCACTATGCGCGTCGATTCCGACAGACGTAGCGTGGCCGGCGTCCCCTGCATCTCCACGATGCCGGTATTCTCGTTGCTTCCCCCCCGTGCTCGATTCGAAAGAGGAGGAAATATGCGTGTCAGTCTGCGAAGCTCTTTGACTGCGTTCGCTCTGGCCGGTGCCGTGTACGCCACGGCGGCTCCGGCGGATCTCAAGTTCGCCTACATCGATCCGCTTTCGGGCGGTGCCGCGAGCGCCGGCATCCTCGGCCAGAAGCACATGCAGTTCTTCGTCGACAAGATCAACGCGGCCGGCGGTGTGAACGGCGAGAAGATCACGCTGCTCGTGTACGACAGCAAGGTGAGCCCGCAGGAGACGCTCATCGTGCTCAAGAAGGCGATCGACGAGGGCGCCCGCTACGTCCTGCAGGGCAACGGCAGCTCCGTGGCGCACGCGATCACGGACGCGGTGCTCAAGCACAACGAGCGCAACCCGGGGCAGGAGGTCCTCTACTTCAACTACGCGGCGGTCGATCCGGCGCTCACCAACGAGAAGTGCAACTTCTGGCACTTCCGCTTCGACGCCGACGCCGACATGAAGATGGCGGCGCTCACGGATGCGATCAAGCAGACGCCGAAGATCAAGAAGGTGTACCTCATCAATCAGGACTACTCGTTCGGTCACGCGGTGTCGGCTGCGGCGAAGCGGATGCTCAAGGAGAAGCGCCCCGACATCGAGATCGTGGGCGACGAGTTCCATCCGCTGATGAAGGTGCAGGATTTCTCGCCCTACGTCGCCAA
>DATCLR010000203.1:0-3801 GCA_036563785.1 Burkholderiales bacterium
GGCCGAGGATGGGCGTGCGGCCGAGACCGCCGCCCACCAGCACCCGGAAGCCGATGGCGCCGTCGTCGGCGCGCACGGCGTGCAGGCCGATGTCGTGGATCTGCACGACGGCCCGGTCCGCGGGCGAGCCGCTCACCCCGATCTTGAACTTGCGCGGCAGGTAGGCGAACTCCGGATGGAAGGTCGCCCACTGCCGCAGCACCTCGCACCACACCAGCGGATTGACGATCTCGTCGGGCGCGATGCCGGCGAAGTGATCGGTCGTGATGTTGCGGATGCAGTTGCCGCTCGTCTGGATGCTGTGCATCTGCACGCTGGCGAGCTCGGCGAGGATGTCCGGCACCTGCTCGAGGCGCGGCCAGTTGAGCTGCAGGTTCATGCGCGTGCTGAAGTGCCCGTAGCCGCGGTCGTAGGTGCGGGCGATGTGCGCGAGCTTGCGGAGCTGGCGGCTCGCGAGCATGCCGTAGGGGACCGCGATCCGCAGCATCGGCGCGTGCCGCTGGATGTAGAGGCCGTTCTGCAGCCGCAGCGGGCGGAATTCGTCTTCGGAGAGCTTCCCCGCCAGGAAGCGCCGGGTCTGGTCCCGGAACTGGGCGACCCGTTCGTCGACCATTTTCTGGTCGATGGCGTCGTAGAGATACATGGCGTGCTTTCCAGAAACAGTGCCTGCCGGCGCTTGCCCGGTCGCCGCGGGCGCGCCTGCCGCGCGCGGCCCCTGGTCCGAGTCCCGCGCACGGCGCAGGCGGCGAGCGACCGAGCATAGCGGGTGAGCTTTATGTAAAGAACGAATTTGTTATTCTTTGCTAGGAATCGAACCGCATTAGGACTCCATGAACCTTCAGCAGCTTCGCTACGTGCGCGAGACGATCCGCGCGGGCCTCAGCCTCACCACGGCCGCCGAGCGGCTGCACACGTCCCAGCCCGGTATCTCCCGCCAGATCCGCCAGCTCGAGGCCGAGCTGGGCGTCGACCTCTTCGTGCGCCACGGCAAGCGCGTGACCGACCTGACCGAGCCGGGTCGCCTGCTCGTCCCGATCGTGGAGCGCGTGCTGGAGGAGATCGAGAACCTGCGCCGTGCCGCGGCCGAATTCCACGACCAGGATTCCGGTGCGCTCAGCGTGGCGGCGACCCACACCCAGGCGCGCTACGCGCTGCCGGCCGTCGTGGCCGCGTTCAAGCGCCGCTACCCGCGCGTGCACCTCACCCTGCTGCAGGGGACCCCGCCGCAGATCGCGGAGATGACGCTCGCCGGCACTGCCGACGTCGGCATCGCAACCGAGGCGCTGGCGAACTATCCCCGCCTGCTGGCGCTGCCCGGGTACACGTGGCAGCACGCGGTCATCGTTCCGGCCGGCCATCCGCTGCTGGACGAGCCGCGCCTCACCCTCGAGGCGCTGGCGCGGTATCCCCTCATCACCTACGATCCGGCGTTCGCCGGCCGCAGCCACATCGACGAGGCGTTCGCGGCCCGCAATCTCGCGCCCGACATCGTGCTGGCCGCCATCGACTCGGACGTCATCAAGACCTACGTCGAGCAGGGTCTGGGTGTGGGCATCATCGCGGCGATGGCCTACGATCCGCGCCGCGACCGCGACCTGCGCATGCTGGAAGCCGGTCACCTGTTCCGCACCAACACCACCCGGATCGCGGTGCTGCGTGGCCGCCGCCTGCGCCAGTTCACGTACGCCTTCATCGAGCTCTTCGCGCCGCGCCTCACCCGCAGCGTCGTGGAGAAGGCGATGGCGGGCGCCACCGACGACTACGAGCTCTAGCCCCGGTCGCGGGAGCCGCGTCCGCACCGAACAGCCATCCATGCGGGTGTAAAGACCGGCCGCTTCCTGCCGATAACCCTGCGATCGCCTGTCGAAGACCGAGCGCAGGGTATCCGCCATGCCCCAGGCCGCTGCACGGCCGAACATTCCCCTGGTGATTGCCTCCAGCGTCGCCGCGCTCGGCGTGGCGGTGACGCTCGCGGTCGCCCTCGGCGTGAAGCAATCGGTCGAGCGCCGGATCGTGGCGCGGTTCAACGAGGTCGCGACCGCGCGCTCGGAGCGGCTGGAATACGAGTTCGAGCGCTACCACGAGGAGCTCGTGGCGGTGGCGGGGCACCTCGACGCCGCCGAAAGCATCGACAAGCAGACCTTCGAGCGCATCGCCCGGCGCGGCCTCGCGCTTCCAAACGTGCGCGCGCTGATGTGGTTCGAGCCCGCGGCGCCGACGCGGGGCTCGGGTAACGGCGCAGGGCGCACCGCCGACCGGGATCCGGCGGCACCGCAACCGCGCTATGTCGCGCGCTTCAGCAAGGACGCCTCGGAGGCGAACGCGGAACGCAACGTCGAGGGCCCGCTGCGGGAGGTCTTCCTGCGCGCCTGGCGCAGCGGCAAGCCGCAGCTCACCGCGCCGGTGCATACCGCAAGCTTTCCCTACGAGCCCGCGTTGTACCAGGTCGTCGTCCCGCTGCCGCTCAACCGCGCGCCGTCATCCGATGCCGCTGCCCCGCGCGGCTTTCTCGTCGGCGTGTTCCGCGCGCAGCCGGTCGTCGACGCGGCGATGCGCAAGGCGTCGAACGCGCTCGCGGTGCGGGTCACCGATCGCGCCATGCCGGTCGGGCGCAATCTCCTCGCGGTCTACGAGCGGCCGGCGGATACGCCGCTCCTCGGCAAGACGATGCACGTTGCGGCGCTCCACGTCGGCGGACGCGACTGGGAGCTCGAGTTCACGCCTACCGATGCGTTCATCGCCGCCAACCGAACCGACGAGCCGATGCTCGTGGTCCTGCTCGGGCTCGCCCTCACGGCGGCCGCGGCGCTCGCCGCGCTCGTGTCGGCGCGCTGGCGCCGCGACATGCTCACGCTCGTGGCGCGCCGCACTGCCGAGCTCGCCGCCTCCGAGGCGCGCCAGCGGGCGGTGGTGGCGAACATGGCCGATGCGCTGGTCGTGACGGACAGCTGTGGCCGCATCGAGTCGGTGAACGCGGCGGCACGGCGGCTGTTCGGCTGGGACACCTCGGAGCTCGTGGGACGCGAGCTCTCGCTCCTCGTGCCCGATCTCGACGCCGCGTACCAGGCGGGCACCGGATGCGATGGGACGGCGGGAGAGGAGCTTCACGGGCTGCGCCGCGACGGCACTGCGTTTCCGCTCGGCATGGCGCTGAGCGAGGTGCGCGAAGAGGACGGCATCCGGCGCATCGCGCTCATGCGCGACCTCTCGCGCGAGCGCCGCGCGGAACGGGCCATGAGCGCCTTCATTGCCGGTACCGCGACCGCCACCGGAACGGCGCTGCTGCACGCGGCGACCGCGGCGCTCGCGCAGGCGCTCGGCATGCGCTACGCGCTGATCGCCGAGACCGGCGACAAGCCGGGGACGCTGCGCATCGTTTCGCTGTGGTCGGGCCAGGGACACGAGGCGGAGCGCTCCTACGAGCTCGCGGGCGAGCCGTGCGCCGAGGTCCTCGAGCACCACCTGCGCTGTTACGCGAGCGGCGTTCGTGAAGCGTTTCCGGACTCGCGCCTGGCGGCGGAGTTCCAGGCGGAGTCGTACGTGGGCCATTCGCTGCACGCCGCCGACGGCCGCGTGCTCGGCATCGTCGCGCTCTACGGCGTGGTCGCTCTCGAGCACCAGGCGCTCGCGACTTCGCTCGTCTCGATGGCCGCCTCGCGCATCGCAGCCGAGATCGAGCGGCGCGAAAGCGACCAGGCGCTCATCAGCTCGCGCGAGCGCCTGGAGCTCGCCGTCGAAGGCTCGCAGCTCGCGCTCTGGGACCTGAACGTCGCCACCGGCGAAGTCTTCCTGTCCGAGCGC
>DATCLR010000077.1:0-10886 GCA_036563785.1 Burkholderiales bacterium
CGCCCTCGACCATGCACTTCTGGCGCGGCCGCGACTACGCCGATCCCGGGCTGTACGACAGCCCCGAGCAGTTCTTCGCGGATCTCGGCAAGGTATATCGGGACGAGATCGCGGACCTCGCCCGCGCGGGCGCGCAGTACGTTCAGCTCGACGAGGTGGCGCTCGCGATGCTGTGCGATCCGGCGGCGCGCGAGAAAGTGAGAGCCGAAGGCCAGGATCCGGAGAAGCTCGTCGATCTGTACGTCGACGCGATCAACCAGGCGGTCGCCGGGCTGCCGGCCGGAATGATCGTCGGCGTGCACATGTGCCGCGGCAACTACAAGGGCAAGTATCTCGCCGAAGGCGGCTACGATTCGATCGCGGAGAAGCTGTTCAACAACGCGAACGTCAACCACTTCCTGCTCGAGTACGACACGCCGCGCGCGGGCGATTTCGCGCCGCTGCGCTTCGTGCCGAAGTCCAAGGGCGTGGTGCTCGGGCTGATCAGCACGAAGACTCCCGCGCTCGAGCCTCTCGATCTCCTCAAGCGGCGCGCGGAGGAGGCGGCGAAATACGTCGACGCCGAGCGACTCGCCATCAGTCCGCAGTGCGGCTTCGCAAGCACGGTCGCCGGCAACCCGATCACCGAAGCGGACATGCGCGCAAAGCTGAAGCTCATCGTCGACGCCGCGAGAGCCATCTGGGGCTGAGCGAGGCGGCCCGCGAAGCGCGGGCCGCGGGACGGCTACTCGCCGATGTGCAGGAGCTGCCCGCGGATCCGCGCAACGCGGAAGTAATAGAGGAAAATGACGATACCCAGGGCGAGATATACGACGTTCAGCGCCACCGCCGTCACCAGCAGGTCGACGCGGAACACCTGCTCGAACAGCACCGCCCGCATTCCGGTGAACACGTGGCTCGAGGGCAGGAAGAACGCGACTTTCTGCAGCCACACGGGCAGGATGTCGATCGGGTAATAGACCCCCGTCACCGGCTGCAGCGCGAAGACCACGAACCACGCGAGACCCTCGGCGCCCAGCCCGTGGCGCAGCACCAGGCCCGAGACCAGCAGGCCGATCGACCAGCCCATCACGATCAGGTTCACGAAGAACGCGATCAGCGGCAGCCCGATGTCGAAGATCGAATAATCGAAGAGCGGAATCGCGACGAGCGCCGCGCCGCCGACGCCGATGAGCGTGCGGATCAGGCTCATGGTGACGAGCGCCGCGACGAGCTCCCAGGGGCGCAGCGGGCTCACGAACAGGTGGCCGAGGTTCCGCGACCAGAGCTCCTCGAGGAATACCAGCGAGACCCCGAGCTGCCCGCGAAACAGCACGTCCCAGAGCAGCACCGCGGAGATGAGCACGCCCGAGGCCTGCGCCACCCAGGAACTGTTGCCGACGAGGAAGATCGTGATGAAGCCCCAGAGGATCATCTGCACCGTCGGCCAGTACATGAGCTCGAGAACGCGCGGCCACGAGCCGCGGAGCAGATAGAGGTGCCGCAGCACCAGCGCGCCGATGCGCCGCAGCGAGCCCAGGCGCGGCGCGGCCGTCCGGACCGCCTTCACTTGCGCCCCTGCCCCGCTGCGCGCGCGGCCGGCGCGAACCGCTCGCGCGCGATGTCGATGAACACTTCTTCCATGTTCTTCCGGCCGTAGCGCTCCAGGAGCTCCTGCGGCGTGCCGCGGTCGACGAGGCGGCCGGCGCGCATCATCAGCACCTGATCGCACATGCGCTCGACCTCGCTCATGTTGTGCGAAGCGAGCAGCAGCGTCGCGCCGGTGCGGTCGCGGTAGCGCTCGAGATAGCTGCGCACCCAGTCGGCGGTGTCCGGGTCGAGCGACGCGGTCGGCTCGTCCAGCAGCAGCAGCTCGGGCTCGTTGAGCAGCGCTTTCGCCAGTGTCACGCGCGTCTTCTGCCCCGAGGACAGCTCGCCGTAGCGGCGCTTGAGCAGCGCGCCGATGTCGAGCGCCTCGGCGACCTCGCGCAGCCGCGCGCCGAGCCGCCGCACGCCGTAGAGCAGACCGTAAACACGGAGATTCTCGGCGACCGTGAGGCGCTTGGGCAGATCGACGTACGGCGACGAAAAGTTCATGCGCGGCAGCACGCGATAGCGATGGCGGATCATGTCGACGCCGAAGATCTCGATCTCGCCGCGCGTCGGCAGGAGCAGCCCGAGCAGCATCGCGATGGTCGTGGTCTTGCCGGCGCCGTTGCCGCCGAGGAGCGCCACAGTGCTGCCGCGCGCGACCTCGAAGCTCACGTCGTCGACCGCGACGACGTCGTCGAAGCGCTTGGTCGCATGGCGTACGGCAACGACGGGACCGGACATGCGCAGAGATTAACCCACTGCCCCCGGGCTGTCAGGCGGCTGCCGGCCCGGGAAGCACTGTGCTAGATTAGCGCGCCCGCGATACCAACAGCTACAGGGAAGACTCCATGCGCCATCTGCTGACTCTGAGCGCACTGCTGCTCGCTGGCTGCAGCTACGCGGCGCCTCCGGCCGAAACCACCGTCACGTGGCACGGGCACGCCGCGTTCGAGATCGTCACGCCGAAAGGCAAGGTGCTGATGATCGACCCGTGGCTCAAGAATCCGGCCAACCCGCTGGTCAAGAGCGGCAAGGATCCGATCGCCGCCGTCGCCAAGCTCGACTACATCGTGCTCACGCACGGGCACTTCGATCACGTCGGCGACGCGGTCGCGCTCGCGAAGAAGACCGGAGCGCGGCTCGTGACGAATTTCGAGCTCGGCACGAACCTCGCGAAGCTGCACGGCTACCCGAAGGACCTGATGGGGTTCGACACCCTCCTCAACATCGGCGGCGAGATCGAGATCGCGGACGGCGAAGTGCGCGTCGCGCTCACGCCGGCCGTGCATTCGAGCGGCCTCAACGACCCGTTCGCGGGAGAGAAGGATCCCGACATCGTCTACGGCGGCGACGCGGCGGGCGTCGTGATCCGCATCAAGAACGGCCCGACGATCTATCACACCGGCGACACGGCGTACTTCCGCGACATGTCGGTGATCGCCGAGCTGTACGAGCCCGATCTCGCCCTGGTGAACATCGGCGGGCATTTCGGCATGGAGCCCGAGATCGCCGCGCGCGCGGCGAAGACCGTGCAGGCAAAGCTCGCCGTGCCGCATCACTACGGCACCTTCCCGGTGCTGACGCAGGACCCCAAACGCTTCGCCGACGAAGCGGAGAAGCGCGGCGTCGCCTACCGTATCCTTGCGCCCGGCGGCAGCATTACGTTCCAGGGCGACAAGCCGCTGAAGAACTGAACGGGACCGAAACGGCGCGCTGCCGGCCGGCCCGATCGAAAGCGCGGCCGAGCCGCGTAGCGGGCCCCGAATCCGCGCGCGACCTCGCGGCCGGCGCCCCGCACCGCCGGCCGGCGGCCGCGACGGACGTCCGCGAGCCCGCCGCCGCTACGCCGGCATCGGCTCTTCCTTCGGCGTGCTCTCGAGCTTCTTCCAGACGCAGCGCCCGCCGCTCTTCTGGTCGATCTCCTCGAGCCAGGCGGCGTGCGCCGCGAGCTCCTCCTCGCTCGCGCGCAACACGAGCAGCGGCGGCTTGTTGACGATGCGCTTGATCTGGACCTCGACCGCGGCCGCCGCGGCCGCGGGGCTCCGCACGTCGTCGAACAGCGCGGCCTGCCCGCCCGTCATCGCGAGGTAGACGTCGGCAAGGATCTCGGCGTCGAGCAGCGCGCCGTGGAACGTGCGCTGCGAGTTGTCGACGTTGTAGCGCCGGCAGAGCGAGTCGAGGTCGTTCTTCTGTCCCGGATGGAGGCTGCGCGCGAGCGCCAGGGAATCCGTAATGGTGCAGATTTCCTCGATGCGCGGCGCCTCGCGCTTGCCATCGAGCGTCCCGCCTTCCTCGATCACGCGCGCCAGCTCGTAGTTGATGAAGCCGACGTCGAATGCAGCGTTGTGGATGATCAGCTCGGCGCCGCGCACGAAATCGAGGAAATCCTGAGCGATGTCCGCGAATGCAGGCTTGTCGGCGAGGAACTCGTTGGTGATGCCGTGGACCTCGATGGCGGCGGCGTCGATTTCCCGATCCGGACGGATGTACTGGTGATAGGTATTGCCGGTGAAGCGGCGGTTCACCACCTCGACGCAGCCGATCTCGATGATCCGGTGACCTTCCGACGGCTCGAGACCCGTGGTTTCGGTATCGAGTACGATCTGCCGCATATTATTGTCCTCCCCGGCTGGCGCGCGGGGATTCTCGCCGCTCCTCCGGCGAGAAGCAATCCCGGCGATCGGAAGTAGCAGGGCCCGGCGTCGCGGCGCGGCGCGCTCGAGCGTCGCGCGCGGACGCTACAAATCGCGGTTTCGATCGGTGCAGCGTGCGGCGGCGAGGAGGCGGTCGTCGAAAAAACGGTGCGAGAGCGCTCCCCGTTCGCTTTGGCGCCGTGAGCGGCGAAGCGAGACCGGCTGCGTCAGCTCAGGAGCTCGTCGATCGCGCGGTTCGCGAGCGCATCGGCGCGCTCGTTCTCGGGGTGCCCGCTGTGCCCCTTGATCCACTCCCACTGGATGCGGTGCGGCGCGATCGCCTTCTCCAACCGCTCCCAGAGATCCTGATTCTTCACCGGCTGCCTGGCGGCGGTGCGCCAGCCGCGGCGCTTCCACTGCGGCAGCCATTCGGTGATGCCCTTGCGCAGGTATTCCGAATCGGTCGTGAGCACTACGCTGCAGGGGCGCGTCAGCGCCTCGAGCGCCTTGATCGCCGCCATCAGCTCCATCCGGTTGTTCGTGGTTTCGCGCTCGCCGCCGTAAAGCTCGCGCTCGTGGTCGCGATAGCGCAGAATCGCCCCCCAGCCACCCGGGCCCGGGTTACCGCGACACGCGCCATCCGTGTAGATGCGGACGCTATCGGACATCGCGCCGCACGCGCTGGTTCCAGCTCCGCCGCACCTGGCCGAACACGGCCGGCTTGGCGGCGAGACCGACCCGCTTCTCCGTCTTCCACTCGACGGGCAGCGGCGTCATGCCGGGCACGCGTTTCTTCGCAACGATCAAGTACACCGCCGCCATCATCGGCCACCAGCGGTCGCCCGCCTGCTCCAGGAAGTAGAAACGGTCCATGGTCGCCTCGCGCCGGAAGGGCGGCCGGTAGTAGAGCATGCGCCCTTGCGTGAACTCGAGATCGAGCAGCGCCAGCCAGTCCTTGACGCGCGCGAGGCGGAAGAAATGCGCAGACCAGGGCGGCTGCCCCGTATGCCGAGCGAACAACCGGCACAAACCCCACGTGCTCCACGGGTTGAAGCCGAGCACCACCACGTGGCCTTCGGGGCGCAGCACCCGGCTCACTTCGCGCAGCACCCGGTGCGGCTCGGGGGTGAAATCCAGTGTGTGCGGCAGCAGCACCACGTCGACGCTGCGCTCGTCCAGGGGCAGATCGTGCACGAAGGACCGCACCCCGACCGTGCGCGCTCCGATGAGCTGCCGTTCGACCGGGCCGTCGGAACGGAACCACGCGTCGTCCTCCTCCACGATCACGCGCGTCGGGACCACGCACGCATCGAGCAGATCGAGCTTGCCGAGCTTGCCGAGCTGCACCGCAACGGTGCCGTAGAGGGAAGGGAGCACGCCGCGCAGTCCGTGCGCTTCCACCGCCTGCAGCGAACGTCCGAGAGGCGTATCGAACCACTCGCGCAGCCGCGCCCGCGTCGGCCGCGCGACCCGTCGGTTGACGGCGTGCGACGAGCCTTTCAGACTGCGCATCATGGAAGCTGTTTTACACGTCCGGGCATTTCAGGACAACTACATCTGGGTCGTTCCGGGCTCGGGCCGCGAGGTGGCGGTCGTCGATCCGGGCGACGCCGCGCCGGTGCGCGAATTCCTGAGGCGCGAAAACCGTACCCTGGTCGCGGTCCTCTGCACTCATCACCACCCCGATCACGTGGGCGGCGCACGAGCGCTGCGCGACGAGTACGGGGTACCGGTGTACGGACCGGCGGACGAAGCGATCGCGGCCGTGACGCACGCCGTCCGCGACGGCGACATCGTCGAACTGCCCGCGCTCGGCCGGCGCTTCGATGTGCTCGGAATACCGGGTCACACGCGGGGCCATATCGCCTACTTCGGCCATGGGCTGCTTTTCTGCGGCGACACGCTCTTCTCCGCCGGCTGCGGGCGGCTTTTCGAGGGCACCCCGGAGCAGATGCATCGTTCGCTCTCGCGGCTCGCCGCGCTGCCCGAGGACACCGCCGTGTACTGCGGGCACGAATACACCGCTTCGAATCTGCGCTTCGCGCTCGCCGTTGAACCGGATAATACGGAAACCCTCGCCTACGCACGGGAAGCGCAGGCGCTGCTCGCCGCCGGTCGCCCCACCCTGCCGTCCACGATCGGACGCGAGCGGCGGGTCAATCCGTTCCTGCGCGCTTCCGATCCGCGCGTAAGGAGCGCCGCCGAACGGTATGCAGGCAAGCGCCTCGAGGACGACGTGGCGGTGTTCGCGGCCCTGCGCCGATGGAAGGACGGCTATCGCGGATGAGTCCGACGAACCGTATTTGACGCTTTGTCCGCTTCTGCCTAGTATTCGGAAGCATGGGGCGGACAATAAGTAAGAACGATCTCCTCACCTTCTTTCTAGGCTTCGCGCTCCCGGCCATCGTCGCCGGGTGCTCGTCCGTTCCCTCGGCTCCCGAAGCACACAAGAGTGAAGCGCCGCTGCCCGCGGCCGATATCGTTGCGACACGGGTCGTGGCGCCCGCGACCGCGACGGCGCCGGCCGAAGCCGAGACATCCGTATTCGAGAGCGCTCTGCCGGAATCGTTAGATACCGCTTCCGTTGTCGTTCAGGAAAGCCGGACGGTCGAGGAGCAGCTCGAGGAGACGCTCGCACCGGACGACGAGGCCGTCGCCGATGCGGCCGATGCGGTGCAGGAGCACGCGAACATCTGGGATCGGCTGCGCGCCGGCTTCCGGCTGCCGCCTCTCGACAGCCCGCTCGTCGAGCGCCACGAACGCTGGTTCGTCGAGAACGTCGAGTTCCGCGAAGCGATGTTCGAGCGCGCGCGCATGTACCTCTACTTCATCGCCGAGGAAGTCTCGAAGCGCGGAATGCCGATGGAGATCGCGCTGCTCCCGGCGATCGAGAGCGCGTACAAGCCGTACGCCTACTCGCGCGCCCGTGCGAGCGGCCTGTGGCAATTCATTCCGTCCACCGGCCGACTCTACGGCCTGAAGAGCGACTGGTGGTACGACGGACGGCGGGACATCGTGGCGTCGACCCGCGCGGCGCTCGACTATCTCGAGAAGCTGCACCGCGATTTCGACGGCGACTGGCATCTCGCGATCGCCGCCTACAACGCCGGCGAAGGCCGCGTCATGCGCGCGATCGAGTGGAATCGACGCCGGGGCCTGCCGACCGATTTCGCGAGCCTGCGCCAGCTCAAGCCCGAGACCAAGAACTACGTGCCGAAGCTGATGGCGATAGCGAACATCGTCGCGGATCCGGCGCGCTACGGCATCCGGCTGCCCGACATCCCGAACGAACCCTATTTCGCCAAGGTCGAGCTCGATTCGCAGGTCGATCTCGGCCTGATCGCCCGCCTCACGGGGCTCGACGTCGATCAGCTGCATTTCATCAATCCCGGCTACCGCCGCTTCGCCACCGCCCCCGACGGGCCGCACCACGTGCTCGTCCCCGTGGATAAGAGGGACGCGGTTATCGCCGGCATCAGCAGCATCCCGGAAGAGGAGCGCGTCCAGTGGCTGCACCACACGGTGCGTCGCGGCGATACGCTCTACGAGATCGCGCGCCGCTACAAGATCGACGTGTCCGCGATCAAGACCGCCAACCGGCTGCGCGGCAACATGCTGCGCGTCGGCCAGACCCTGATGTTGCCGATCCCGGCGACGGCCGCCCGGGTCGCCGCCGCTTCGTCGGCGCGCAGCGCGAAACCCGTACGGACGGCGGCGCAGGTCAACCGCCCGGTGATCCACCGCGTGCGCCGCGGCGAGACGCTCACCAGCATCGCGCGCCGCTACAACGTGCTGGCGCAGCAGATCGCAGAATGGAACAAGATGAAGGTCGACGACGTCCTGCACATCGGTCGTCGCCTGAAGATCTGGCTCAACGACGGCCCGCGCGCGTTCCATCGCGCGCCGGATGCGCTCGCCTACGCCTGAGCGCGGCACCTCCGCGCCGGCATTCCCGTCCCCGCCCTAGCGACGCTGCAAGCGGATCGCGGCGGCGATCAGCGCGGCCAGCATCCCCGCGAACAGCGCCGCGAACGCCGCCAGCGCCAGCAGCAGACTGAGCGCGACGAGCTTCAGCGTCATCGCGAGCAGGACGCCGAGGCCGAGGAGCACAAGCGCCAGGCCCGCCGGGATCAGCCTCATCGGCGCTCTCCCGCCGCCGCGTCCGGCTGGTGCAGCCAGCATGCGGCGAAATGGTTCGGGCGCGCCTCGAAGTCCGGCGGCACGCGCACTTCGCAGAGCCCCTTCATGAACGCGGGACAGCGCGGGTGGAACCGGCAGCCCGAGGGCGGATTGAGCAGACTCGGCGGTTCGCCCTGGGGGATCTCGCGCAGCGTCTGCGCGTTCGCGGCGTCCGGGTCGGGAATCGCCGCGAGCAGCGACTGCGTGTAGGGGTGCTGCGGCGCTTCGAGCAGCTGGTCGACCGGTCCGCGCTCCACGATCCTGCCCGCGTACATCACGAAGATGCGCTCCGCGAAGTAACGCACGGTCGACAGGTCGTGCGTGATGAACGCCAGCGTCAGGTTGCGGCGGCGCTGCACGTCCCGCAGCAGATTCAGGATCTCGACGCGCACCGAGGCATCGAGCATAGAGACCGGCTCGTCGGCCACGACGAGCGCGGGCTTCAGGATCAGGGCGCGCGCGATCACTACGCGCTGCTGTTGCCCGCCGCTCAGCATGTGCGGAAACTTCGGGAGATACTCCTCGGGCGGCGTCAGCCGCACTTCCTCGAGCGCTTCGCGGATCCGGCGCTCGCGCTCCTCGCGCGACGTGACGCCGTGGACGATCAGCGGTTCGGCGAGGATCCGACGCACGTCGAGAAACGGCGGCAGCGCTCCGTAGGGATCCTGCTGCACGTAGCCGACGCGCGCCCGATGCCGCCGGATGCCCTCGCGATCGAGCGTCGCGAGATCCCGACCCTCGAAGAGCACGTGCCCGCGGGTCGGACGGTGCAGACCGAGCAGGGTGCGCGCGAGCGAGCTCTTGCCGCAGCCCGACTCGCCGACGAATGCCACCGCCTCGCCCCGCGCGAGGTCGAAGCTCACGCCGTCGACCGCGCGGATGTACCCGATTCTGAACATGCCCCAGCGCCGGAGCTCGAACCACGTGTGCAGGTCGCGCGCGGAGAGCAGCGCCTCGGTCGCCTGCGGTCGGGTCGATGCGAACGCGGTTGCGGTTTCGCTCATACGCCCTTCTCCTTCCCCAACGCGCTCATGCCCGGACGCTCCACCTCCTCGGCGTGGAGCCAGCAGCGGCTGCGGCGCGCACCCGGAAGCGGCAGCAGCTCCGGATGCGTGTCGCAGCGCTCGAAGCGCCACGGACATCGGTCGGCGAAGCGGCAGCCCGCCGGCGGATCGAGCAGGCTCGGCGGCTGACCCGGAATGTGCTCGGGCTCGCGCACTTCCCGCAGCCGCGGCACGCTCGCCATCAGCAGCTTCGCGTACGGGTGCGCCGGATCGTGGAAGAACTGCCACGCGGTCGCGAGCTCCACGATCTCCCCCGCATACATGAGCGCGACGCGGTCGGCGATCTCGCTCGACGTGGCGACGTCGTGCGTGATCAGAAGGAAGCTCGTGCCCGTTTCGCGCTTGATGCGCTTGAGCACGTTCATGATGTTCGCCTGCGTCAGCACGTCGAGCGCCGAGGTCGGCTCGTCGAGGATCACGAGCGCGGGCTCGGTCACGAGCGCCATCGCGAGCACCGCGCGCTGGCGCATGCCGCCCGAGAGCTCGAACGGATAGCGCTGCAGAAAATCGGCGGGCAGGCCGACCGTGTGGAATACCTCGGCGGCCCGAGCGAGCGCACGCTCCTGCGACCAGCCGCGGTGCACGCGCAGCGGCTCGGCCACCTGCTCGCCGACGCGCACCACCGGGTTGAGGGCGTTCATCGCCGCCTGCATGACCATCGATATGCGCACCCACCGGACACGGCGGCGAAACTCCTCCTCGTCGAGCGCCATGACGTCGGTGCCGTCGAGCCACACGTGCCCGGAGTACTCGGCGACGTTGCGCGGCAGCATGCGCAACAGCGCCTTGGTGAGCGAGCTCTTGCCGCAGCCCGATTCGCCGAGCAGGACCAGAGCCTCGTTGCGCCGGATCTCGAAGCTGACGCCGTCGACGGCGCGCACGATGCCGCGCTCGGTGCGGTAATGCAGCCGCAGGTCCTCGACGCGGAGCAGCGGTTCGTCGTTCATGTTCACATCATCCGCAGCCGCGGGTTGAAGATCCGGTCGAGCGCGAAGCCGAGCATCGCGAAGGCGAGGCCCGTCAGCATGAGCAGCGCCGCGGGCTCGAGGACCCAGTAGTAGTAGCCGTAGAACAACGCGCCCTGCGCCTGCGCGTCGTACAGCACCTTGCCCCAGGTAGGGAGCACCGGATCCCCGAGCCCGAGCACCGCGAGCGACGCCTCGAGGAACACGTAGCTCGGGATCAGCGTCACGAAGCCGGGGATCAGCACGGGCAGGATCCGCGGGATCATGTAGCGCGTGATGATACGTCCGCTCCCGGCACCGTAGGCTCGCGCGGCCTCGATGTACGGCGCTTCCCGGATCGGAAGCAGCATCGAGCGGTACATCTTGATGCCGGCGCTGAAGATGCCGAACGCAACCACGACGCCGAGCATGATCCAGATGCTGGTCGAATAGAGCGTCCCGATCATGACGAGGATCGGCAGGAGCGGCAGGAT
>DATCLR010000216.1:0-5746 GCA_036563785.1 Burkholderiales bacterium
CTCCCGCCCCGCCCTGCGCGTCAGAGGCCAACAGAATGATGCGCCGCGACATGACGGACGACATAATTCTCGAAACCCGGGGCCTGACGAAAGAGTTCAAAGGTTTTGTTGCCGTCAACGGCGTCAACCTGAAGGTGAAGCGCGGCCAGATCCACGCGCTCATCGGACCGAACGGGGCCGGGAAGACGACGTTCTTCAATCTGCTCACCAAGTTCCTCACGCCCACCCGCGGGAGCATCTTCTACAACGGCCAGGAAATCACGCACGAGCGGCCCGCGCAGATCGCACAGCGCGGCATGGTGCGCTCGTTTCAGATCTCGGCGGTGTTCCCGCACCTCACCGTCTTCGAGAACGTGCGTGTGGCGCTGCAGCGCAAGCGCGGCCATTCCTTCGACTTCTGGCGCTCGGAGAGCGTGCTCTCGGAGCTGGACGAGCGCACCCACGCCCTGCTCGACACCGTCGGGCTCGCGCCCTATGCGCACACGCCGGCGGTGGAGCTTCCGTACGGCCGCAAGCGCGCGCTAGAGATCGCGACGACGCTCGCGCTCGAGCCGGAGATGATGCTGCTCGACGAGCCGATGGCGGGCATGACCCACGACGACATCGAGCGTATCTCCGCGCTCATCAAGCGCGTCGCGGCGAACCGCACCGTGCTCATGGTGGAGCACAATCTGAGCGTGGTCGCCGACCTGTCGAACCACATCACGGTGCTCGCGCGCGGCGAGGTCATCGCCGAAGGCGACTACGAGTCGGTTTCGAAACATCCTGGAGTGATCCAGGCCTATCTGGGTTCCGAGCATGGCTGAAGCCGATGTGCTGCTGAACGTGCGCGATCTCAACGCCTGGTACGGCGAGTCGCACATCCTGCACGGCACGACGTTCGAGGTCCGCCGCGGCGAGGTCGTGACGCTGCTCGGGCGCAACGGTGTCGGGAAAACCACGACGCTGCGCGCCATCATGGGCATGGTGCCGCGCCGCGTGGGCTCGATCGCGATCGCCGGGGAGGAGACGGTGCACCTGCCGTCGCACCGGGTCGCGCGCCTCGGCTGCGCCTTCTGCCCGGAGGAGCGCGGCATCTTCGCTAGCCTCAACGTCAAGGAGAACCTGCTGCTGCCGCCGGTCGTGCGGCCCAACGGCATCGGGCTCCCGCAGATTTTCGAGCTGTTCCCGAACCTCGCCGAACGTCTGAGCAGCCAGGGCACGAAGCTCTCGGGCGGAGAGCAGCAGATGCTCGCGATCGGACGCATCCTGCGCACCGGCGCGCAGCTGCTGCTGCTGGACGAGCCGACCGAGGGGCTCGCGCCCGTCATCGTGCAGCACATCGGCGAGACCATCCGGCGGCTGAAGGAGCACGGCTTTACGATCCTGCTGGTCGAGCAGAACTTCCGCTTTGCGGCGCGCGTCGCGGACCGGCACTACATCATGGAAAACGGCGGCCGTATCGTCGACATGATCCCCAACGCGCAGCTCGACGCGAACCTCGGCAAGCTGCACGAGTATCTCGGCGTGTGAGTTCGGTAGTCCGTTAACAGAGGAGACCGTTATGCTGAAACGAAGCTTGGTTGTGCTGGCCGCCATGACGTTCGCCGCGGGGGCGGCGCAGGCGCAGATCTCGGGCGGCGTCGTCAAGATCGGCGTCATGAACGACATGTCCGGGCTCTACGCCGACATCGGCGGGCCGCGTTCGGTCGAGGCGGCGCGTATGGCGGTCGAGGACTTCGGCGCCGCGAAGAAGGGGCTCAAGGTCGAGATCGTGTCGGCCGATCACCAGAACAAGCCGGACGTCGGCTCGAGCATCGCGCGGCAGTGGTACGACGTCGAGGGCGTCGACATGATCATCGACGTGCCGACCTCCTCGGTCGCGCTCGCGATCAACCAGGTGACGCGCGAGAAGGGCAAGGCGTTCATCAATACCGGCGCCGCGACCTCGGACCTGACGGGCAAGCAGTGCTCTCCCAACACCATCCACTGGGTGTACGACACCTGGATGCTCGCCCACGGCACCGGCAGCGCGATCGTGAAGACGGGCGGCGACTCCTGGTTCTTCCTGACCGCCGATTACGCCTTCGGCCACGCGCTCGAGCGCGACACCGCCGAAGTGGTCAAGGCCGCCGGCGGCAAGGTGCTCGGCGCGGTGCGGCATCCGCTGAGCACGCAGGACTTCTCGTCGTTCCTGCTGCAGGCGCAGGCGTCGAAGGCGAAGATCATCGGCCTCGCGAACGCCGGCGGCGACACCATCAACTCGATCAAGCAGGCGGCCGAGTTCGGCATCGTGCAGGGCGGCCAGAACCTCGCCGGCCTGCTCGTCTTCATCAGCGACGTGCACAGCCTCGGACTCAAGACCGCGCAGGGTCTGATCTTCACCGAGACGTTCTACTGGGATCTCAACGATCAGACGCGCGCGTGGTCGCAGCGCTTCATGGAGCGCACCGGCGGCGGCGCACCGACGATGGATCACGCGGGCGTCTACGCCGGCGTGCTGCACTACCTCAAGGCGGTCGAGGCGCTGAAGAGCGACGACGGCACCAAGGTCATCGCCAAGATGAAGGAAATGCCGACCGACGATCCGCTCTTCGGCAAGGGCCGCATCCGTGAGGACGGCCGCAAGCTGCACAACGCGTACCTGTTCGAAGTGAAGAGCCCGGCCGAGTCGAAAGGGCCGTGGGACTACTACAAGCTGCGCGCCACCATCCCGGCCGAGCAGGCGTTCCGTCCGCTCAAAGAAGGCGGCTGCCCGCTCGTCAAGTAAGCCGCGACGTCAACGGGCGCTGACGCGCCGCGCTCTTCGGCGCTCCTTTTCCGCCTCCGCCTCGCGGCGGAGGCGGGCAGGGCGGCGGACGCGCGGCGCGGCGGTCCCGCAACAACGAACGGAAGGGTGATGGACACGGTTTTCGGCGTTCCCATACAGGCGCTGTTCGGGCAGCTCCTCATCGGGCTCATCAACGGCGCGTTCTATGCGCTGCTGTCGCTCGGTCTCGCCGTCATATTCGGCCTGCTCAACATCATCAATTTCACGCACGGCGCGCAGTACATGATGGGCGCGTTCTGCGCCTACTTCCTGCTCACCTATCTCGGCATCGGCTACTGGTGGTCGCTCCTGCTGGCGCCCGTGATCGTAGGTGCGACGGGGATCGTGATCGAGCGGCTGATGCTCTCGCGGCTGTATCAGCTCGATCACCTGTACGGGCTGCTGCTCACGTTCGGCCTGGCTCTCGCGATCCAGGGCCTGTTCGTGAACTACTACGGCACCTCCGGCATCCCGTATCCGACGCCGGCGCTGCTCACCGGCGGGCACAACCTGGGCTTCATGTTCCTGCCCACCTATCGCGCCTGGGTCATCGCGGCGTCGCTGATCGTGTGTCTGGCCACCTGGTTCGTGATCGAGAAGACCAAGCTCGGCTCGTATCTGCGCGCCGCAACCGAGAATCCGGCACTGGTGCAGGCGTTCGGCATCAACGTGCCGCGCATGATCACGCTGACGTACGGCTTCGGCGTCGCGCTGGCGGCGTTCGCCGGCGTCATGGCGGCGCCGATATATCAGGTCAATCCGCTCATGGGCGCGAACCTGATCATCGTCGTGTTCGCCGTGGTCGTGATCGGCGGAATGGGCTCGATCATGGGCTCGATCGTGACCGGCTTCGGGCTCGGCGTGATCGAGGGCTTCACGAAGGTGTTCTATCCGGAGGCGTCCAACACGGTCATCTTCGTCATCATGGTGATCGTGCTGCTGCTCCGGCCGCAAGGGTTGTTCGGGAGCCGCTGACATGGCAAGCACCGAATCGAGCGTAATGATCGCGCCGGTCACGGCGGCCGACATCAAGAGCCAGCGCATCGCGTTCCTCGTGATGCTGGCGGTCTTCATCGTCGGGCCGCTGTTCGTCTACCCGGTGCTGCTGATGAAGATCATGTGCTTCGCGCTGTTCGCCTGCGCGTTCAATCTGCTCATCGGCTACGGCGGCCTGCTGTCGTTCGGGCACGCGATGTTCTTCGGTACCGCCGGGTACGTGTCGGCGCACACGGCGAAGGTGTGGGGGGTGACGCCCGAGATCGCGATCCTGCTCGGTACCGGCGCGGCGAGCCTGCTCGGCGTCGTCGCGGGCTGGATCGCGATACGCCGGCAGGGCATCTACTTCGCCATGATCACGCTCGCTCTCGCGCAGATGATGTTCTTCTTCTATCTGCAGGCGCCGTTCACGGGCGGCGAAGACGGCATTCAGGCGGTGCCGCGCGGGCGGCTGTTCGGGCTCGTCGATCTCTCGAACATCTGGGCGATGTACTGCGTCGTGTTCGCGGTGTTCTTCGGCGGATTCCTGCTGATCTACCGAACCATACACTCGCCTTTCGGCCAGGTGCTCAAGGCGATCCGCGAGCACGAGCCGCGCGCGATCTCGCTCGGCTACGAGACGGACCGCTACAAGCTGCTCGCGTTCGTGCTCTCGGCCGGGTTGTCCGGGCTCGCCGGCGGCACGAAGTCGATCGTGTTCCAGCTCGCGTCGCTCACCGACGTGCACTGGACAATGTCGGGCGAGGTCATCCTCATGACCCTGCTCGGCGGCCTCGGCACGGTCTTCGGGCCGGTCGTCGGCGCCGCCATCATCGTCGCGATGCAGAACTACCTCGCACAGCTCGGCGCCTGGGTGACGGTGGTGCAGGGCGCCATTTTCGTGGTGTGCGTGCTCGCGTTCCGCCGCGGCGTCATCGGCGAGCTCGGGCGCGTGCTCAAGCGCGCGCTCTGACGCGCAGAACGTCCCCTCGTCTTCCCCGCATGCGCGCGTGCGCGGGCGGCGGCATTAATAGATTGTATTGATATATTTTCGTGGCCCGCCTGCGACACCTCTTCTAAACTGCCGCGCCACGCCGAACCAAGTCGTGTTCCGGCGGCGCGCCGAGGGTCTTTTAGCCGCGAAGGCACGGGACGCCGTTCCCGCGCACCGTCCGACGCCCGAGGCTTAGAGGTTTTCGTTTCAGCGAGAAGAGGGGTGCCATGAGTCTTGAAGCGGACGTTGACAAGCTGAAGAGGGATTGGTCGGAGAACCCGCGATGGAAGGGCATCAAGCGCGGGTACACGGCGGAGCAGGTCGTTCGGCTGCGCGGCTCGGTGCAGGTCGAGCACACGCTGGCGTGCCGCGGCGCCGAGCGGCTGTGGAAGCTCCTGCAGGAAGAGCCGTTCGTGAACGCGCTCGGCGCGCTCACCGGCAATCAGGCGATGCAGCAGGTGAAAGCCGGCCTCAAGGCGATCTACCTCTCGGGCTGGCAGGTCGCGGGCGACGCCAATCTCGCCGGCGAGATGTACCCCGATCAGTCGCTCTATCCCGCCAACTCGGTTCCCGCCGTCGTCCGCCGCATCAACAACACTCTCATGCGCTGCGACCAGATCCAGTGGATGGAGGGCAAGCGTCCCGGCGATCCGGGCTACATTGACTATTTCGCGCCGATCGTGGCGGACGCGGAAGCGGGTTTCGGCGGCGTGCTCAACGCTTTCGAGCTGATGAAGGCGATGATCGAAGCCGGCGCGGCCGGCGTCCATTTCGAGGACCAGCTCGCGTCGGTCAAGAAGTGCGGCCACATGGGCGGCAAGGTGCTGGTGCCGACGCGTGAGGCGATCGCGAAGCTCGTTGCCGCCCGCCTCGCGGCCGATGTCCTCGGGGTGCCGACGATCCTCATCGCGCGCACCGACGCGGAAGCGGCCGATCTCCTCACGTCCGACATCGACGACAACGACAAGCCGTTCTGCACCGGCGAGCGC
>DATCLR010000219.1:0-8065 GCA_036563785.1 Burkholderiales bacterium
AGGTGCTGCTGCGCTCGCACAAGCTCAACACCGTGTGCGAGGAGGCCTCCTGCCCGAACATCGGCGAGTGCTTCGCGCACGGCACCGCGACGTTCATGATCATGGGCCGTCTCTGCACGCGCCGCTGCCCCTTCTGCGACGTGGCCCACGGGCGTCCCGACCCGCTCGACCCCGATGAGCCCGAGAATCTCGCGCGCGCCGTCGCGGCGATGGGGCTTCGCTTCGTCGTGATCACGTCGGTCGATCGCGACGACCTGCGCGACGGCGGCGCCGCGCATTTCGTCG
Organism: Burkholderiales bacterium; assembly: GCA_036563785.1. GTDB lineage: Bacteria > Pseudomonadota > Gammaproteobacteria > Acidiferrobacterales > Sulfurifustaceae > JACQFZ01. The sequence continues at coordinate 286 of DATCLR010000219.1, forward strand.
CCTGCATCGAGGCGGTGCGCCGCCACGCTCCCGGGACGTCGATCGAGGTGCTGGTGCCGGACTTTCGCGGCCGCCTGGCCGTGGCGCTCGATACCCTCGGGCGCGCGCTCCCGGACGTGTTCAACCACAATCTCGAAACCGTGCCGCGCCTGTACAAGGCCGCGCGGCCGGGCGCCGACTACCGCCATTCGCTCGAGCTGCTGCGCCAGTTCAAGGAGCGCTACCCGGGCATTCCGACGAAGTCCGGCCTCATGGTCGGTCTCGGCGAGACCAACGAGGAGATCGTCGAGGTGATGCGGGATCTGCGCGCCGTCGGCTGCGACATGCTCACGATCGGCCAGTACCTGCAGCCGAGCCGCCATCACCTCCCGGTCGAGCGGTACGTGACTCCGGCGGAGTTCGAGGAGTTCGCGCGCGTCGGCCGCGCGCTCGGCTTCAGCAGCGTCGCGAGCGGGCCGATGGTGCGTTCCTCCTACCACGCCGAACGGCAGGCACGCGGCACGTTCTGAATGCTGACGTTCACGAAAACGGTCGGCACTTTCCTGCTGCCGCCCGGCATCGTGATCGTCCTCGGGTTCCTCGCTCTGCTTCTCCTTCCCCGCTCGCGCCTCGCGGCCGGTGTGCTCATCGGAAGCGCCACCCTCGCGCTCTACGTCCTCAGCCTGCCCGTGACCGGCATAGCGCTCCAGCAGGGCCTGGGAAGCGCCTTTCCCGCATTGCCGACCCCCGACGCGGCGCTGCGCGCGCGGGCGGACGCGATCGTCGTGCTCGGCGGCGGACGCGACGTGGCGGCGCCGGAATACGGAGGGGATACCGTGGGCGCGGCGACGCTCGAGCGGTTGCGCTACGCGGCGCGATTGCACCGGGCGACCGGGCTTCCCGTGCTCGTGACCGGCGGCGCCCCGTTCGGCGAGCTCGTCGCCGAGGCGGAGCTGATGCAGCGGGTGCTGACCGAAGATTTCCGCGTGCCGGTGAGATGGGTGGAGCGGCGCGCACGGACAACGTTCGAGAACGCCGTCTACGCACGGGCCATGCTCGATGCGGCCGGTATCCGGCGCGTCTACCTCGTGACGCACGCCTGGCACATGCCGCGCGCGGCCTGGGCGTTCGAGCGCGCCGGCGGCCTGGAGATTCGCGCGGCCCCCGTCGGCTCCGGCCGCGACGAAGCGTCGGGCACCGTCCTCGACTGGCTCCCCTCGGCCCGCGGTCTGGCCCTCTCGAGCCGGGCGCTCCGCGAGCGCCTCGCCCTCGTCTGGTATCGCTGGCGCGACCGCTTCGAGGAGACGACGCCGACCGCGCGGCTCGACGCGCCGGCCGGCGCGACGTCGCGCTAGATGGCCTCGAGCGCCCCTATCGTCGGCGGATAGGCGCGCGGCGTCCCCGCGAGATCGACGGCGAGATAGTTGTCCTCGAGCCCGGGAAGGCCTGCCGTATCGTCCGTCGAACCGACAGGAACGCCCTCCGAGCCGCCTCCGCCGCCGCACCCGACGGCTGCGAGGCACAGACAAACGACGAGCAATCTCGGCAGATTCAATTCGAAGCCCTCGTTGAAGCCGGTGGCGGATTTCAGCACCCGGACTGAGGGCATCGGAAGGACCGCTCGGCGGATGCGAAGACCGGGCGGATCGACGGCCGGCGCCGCCGGCTCGGCGGTGCTCGCCGCCGCGCCGTCTGTGAATTCCGCACATCTGTTACTCTATTTGCCGCGGCGGCGCGGACCCGTGCCGGCTGCAACGGTTCGGCACCCGGCCGACCGCCACAAGGAGGAGCGCATCGATGGACGTATCCGGTTTCGCCGCCTGGGCGAACCGCCCGCCGCCCGCCTGCCGGCTTCCCCAGCGCCATCCCGCCTGCACGTCCACCACGCGCGTAGCCGCCGCGCCGATGCGCCCACAACAATGCGAATGGAACCACAAGGAGGAGACCTACATGAGCGTCATAAGGAACGTCGCTGCCGTGCGAACGCACGCTACGGTGCGCATTCGCGCCGGCCTGCTCGCAGTGCGCGACGCGATCCCTGCGGACGTCGAGGCCTACGTGAACTACTGGCACTACAGCGGCGAGCGCGTGAAGCAGCTGCTCGGCATCGACCTGCAGCGACTCGGAACGCCGCAGGACTCGCGCGAGCGCTTTCTGCGCATGCTTCCCGCCGCCGACGGGGCACCGGCCGACAGCATCTTCACGATCACGCTCAACGACACCGTCATCGGCTACACCAACATCAACTGGCGCGGACCGGACAACAGCTGCGTGCACCTGCACACGTACCGCGGGAGCCTGCGCGGGGCGCTCGAGGCGGCGAACCGCGCGCGCACCGGATCGCGCGGCGGCGTGGCGGCGGCGCTGTTCGGTTTGATCGGCGGGTACTTCGAGCTGTTTCCGCTGCGGCGCGTGATTCTGCAGACCCGGCCGACCAACACCTGGATCAACCGGGCGCTCGACCTGTACATGCCGCCGGCCGAGACCAGGTTCATCGCCGACCCGCCGGGCCTGGCGGCGCCCGGCGACTGCCACGTGCGCTACGTGCGGCGGGAGGACATCGGCTGGATTCGCGCCCGCGCGGAATCGCTCGGGAACGCGGTCGTCATGGGAGCGATGCGCAGTCCGAAGGTTGTCGACGCGGGCGCGGAGGCCGTAGCGCCGCCGGCGCACTGAGCGCCCGGATCCGCGTCAACCGGCGTCCGAGCCCCGCGCCTGTCCCGCGGTGCGGAGGCTCGTGTATTCCTGCAGCGCGCGCATCGCCTCGGCGAACGCGCCCTGGATGCGCGCGAGCATCTGCTTGCCGTCGCGGTAGAACTCGATCTCGCTCACGCCTTCCATTTCCATGCAGAGCCGCGACAGGCGGTAGGCTCCGATGTTCGCGCTGTTGCCCTTGAGCGCGTGCATGAACTCGCGAAATGCCGCGTAGTCGCGCGCGCCGACGCTCGTCTGGAGCTGATCGAGCAGCCGGGTGCCGTCCATCTCGAAGGTCTCGAGCAGCCGCGCGAGCTCTTCCGGGCTTTCATAGAGCCGCGCGAGCTCGCCGACCACCTCGGCGTCGAGCACCGGCACTTCGTCGAGGTCGTCGGCGTGACGGTCGTAGGCGTCCCGGCGCCGAAGCTCGTACACCTCCCGGTCGTCGAGCAGCTTGCGGATGGTGCTGAGCACGGATTCGGCTGTCGCCGGCTTGGTGAGATAGGCATCGGCGCCGGCCTCCGCCGACTCGAGCTTGGCGTCCATGGTCGCGTTGGCGGTCAGCATGATCACCGGCGTGCGCGCACCGCTCGCCATCGCGCGGTACTGCTTGATCACGGCAAGGCCATCGAGCCCCGGCATCTGCATGTCCACCACGGCCGCCTTGTACCGCCCGTTGAGCAGCCGCTCGAGCGCCTCCTCGCCGTTTTCCGCGGTGTCGACCTCGTAGCCCGCGCTTTCGAGAATGCGCTGCAGGATCATGAGATTGGTGCGGTTGTCGTCCGCGATGAGCAGCCGCGGCCGCGGCCGGCCCGGCTCCGGCCGCCACGCCCACGGCTCCACGTGCACCACGCCGTGCTCGAACGTCACGTCGGTGGCGCTGCTCGCGCGCAGCGCGTGGAAGACGAGCCATCGCGCCGGCGCGCGGCTCAGCACGCCGGCATAGCCGAGCTCGCGCAGCTCGGCCTCGTTCGGGCGGACGTCGCACACCAGGAATACCGGCGTCGCCGACAGCCAGGCTTTCTCGATGAAATCGCCCGCCACGTGGCCGCCGTCGACCGCGAAGATCGCACGCGCATCCGCGAGCACTGCATTGATCGGATTACCGAGACGGATGCCGCGCGCGAGCAGACCGAGCGCGTCGTCGAACGAGCGGACGGCGGTCAGCGACACGCCCCATTCGTCGGCGAGGAAGGCGAATTGCTGCTCGAGCGTTCCTTCGTCGCCGACGAGCAGCACCCGCAGCCCCGCGAGCGCGCGGCCGCAGTCCTCTTCCTCCTGCTGCTTCTGCACCGGCAGGCGTATGTCGGCGTAGAAGCGCGCCCCCTTGCCCTTCGTGCTCTCGACGCGCAGCTTCCCGCCCATCAGCTCCACCAGCTGCTTCGCGATCGTCGTGCCGAGACCGGTGCCGCCGTAGCGGCGCGTGGTGCTGCCGTCCTCCTGCACGAACGCCTCGAAGATGCGGTCGATCGCGCTCGGCTCGATGCCGATGCCGGTGTCCCAGACCTCCAGCCGGATGAGCGCCGAGTCCGCGTCGCGTTCGAGCAGGTGCGCCTCGAGGGACACGTATCCGCGCCGCGTGAACTTGATCGCGTTCGACAGGAGGTTCAGCAGCACCTCGCTCAAGTGGTGCGGATCGCCGACCAGCCGGTACGGGATCGCCGGATCGATGCGCAGCATCAGTCGCAGCCGCTTCTCCTGCGCGCTCGCGCGCACGACGCGCACCGTCCGATTGAGCAGCGCGTGCAGATCGAAGTTCACCGGCTCGAGCACGAGCTTGCCCGCCTCGATCTTGCTGAAATCGAGGATGTTGTCGATCTGCCGCATCGACACCTTGACCGACTCGCGGATGATGTCGAGGAGCGAGCGCTCTTCGCGCGTCAGGCGCTTGCTGCCGCTCAGGAGCTCGGCCGTTCCGAGGATGCCGTTCAGCGGCGTGCGCAGCTCATGGCTCATTCGGGCGAGGAAGCGGCTCTTCGCGGCGCTCGCTTCTTCCGCACGCTTCGTCGCCTTGGCGAGCCGGTCGATCAGATGCGCGCTGTAGGCGGGCAGGAGCAGCAGGGCGGCCACGACCGAGAACGGCACCGCCGGCGGCAGCGCCTGCCACACCGGCGACACGGCATAGACGACGGCGAAGCCGGCGACGCACAGGACCGAGTTGCCGACGAGCGCCGGCAGGCCGAAGCGGAAACCGTTACCGATCGCGACCGAGAGATACAGAATGAACAGCGGAATGCCGAAGCTGCCGGTGACGATCATCGCATACGTGATGGCGGTGACGTCCGCCACGTTTCCCGCCACGCGGCGCGCGATCGACGGCGCACGGGCGTAGCGTGCGAGCAGATACAGCAGCAGCGCGAACACGACGAAGCCGCTGCCCGCCACCCAGTGGACCAGCGCCGCGTCGAAGCCGCCGAACAGCCGGCTGAGGACGAAGTACGCGATGACGAGAGTGGCGTTGAAAAGCCTGACCGCCGCATGACCGCGTTCGCGGCCGAGATCGTCCAGGGAATTCGCCGGTCGACGCGCCGCGAGCGTGCGCAGCCGCTCCAGGAGCGCCGCCGTCCTGGCCGGACGCGGGCCGGAATCGACCGTACCGTCGTCCGGCTTCGCGGAAGCGCGGCGCCGCCCGATGAGGTACGCGAGCAGCGGGAGCAGTGCGAGCGCCGCCGCCACGGTCAGCGCGAGCGGCGCGAACGGATCCCAGGCCGGCGACCAGGCGAGAACCAGAGCGAAACCGGCGAGCCCGAGGGCACCGCTCAGGATCAGCGCCCGGCGGCCGAAACGCAGGCCGTTTCCCAGCGCGACTACGAAGTAGAGCACGAACAGCGGGATACCGGCCGCCCCGAGGGCGATCATGCCGTAGGTGATGATGCCGATGTCGGCGATAAGCATTATCAGGCGACGCGTGCTCGAGGGCGCTGCTGCACGATGCGCGCGCCAGAAAGCCGCCAAAGCCGCAACTATAAAGGCGAAAAAGACGGCAAGCCACACCGGATAGCCGGGGATTGGCTCGGCGACGAAATGACGGACGCCGAGGTAGGCGAGGACCAGGATCGAGCCGGCGAGGCGCTCCCGTGTCTGCCGCCGTTCGGTTTCGAGTGCGCTCGTCGGCGCGAGAGCGGGCGCAAGGGCGCGCAGGATTCCGGCGAAGGCTGCCCAGTGAGGAATCCGCCGCTTCCCGCCTGTCTCGCCGGAGTGCGAGGGCGTTTGTTCCGCCCGTGTCGGGACTTGCGTCATTTTTCTCCCTGCTCCCGGCGCACGGCCGGGCAGGAGGGCGTACTTTCGGTAAGGAATAAAGCAAATATAGTCCCTTTCGTCGGGGCACGCTTGCCGTCCGGCGCCTGACAGGGCCTGGAAAAACGGTTCCCTCCCCCCGCCGAAGGCGGAAGAGGCCGCCGGCTCGGCGCTTAGCGCGACTGCTCGCGCACGCGCTCGACCGCCCGGTGCCACCCCGCGAGCAGCGCCTCCGCGGCCGCTCGATCCATGCGGGGCTCGAACACCCGGTCCGCCTGCCACAGCGCGGCGATCTCCTCGACTCCGGACCAGACGCCGGCAGCGAGCCCGGCGAGGTAGGCGGCGCCGAGCGCCGTCGTCTCCAGCACGCGCGGGCGCACGACGCGGACCCCGAGGAGGTCGGCCTGGAACTGCAGCAGGAGATCGTTCGCCGCCGCCCCGCCGTCGACCCGAAGCTCAAGGATCGGCTGCCCCGCATCCGCCTCCATGGCCCGCACCAGGTCGACCACCTGATACGCGATCGACTCGACGGCGGCGCGGGCGATGTGACCCGCCGTCGTGCCGCGGGTGAGGCCGAAAATCGCGCCGCGGGCATAAGGATCCCAGTACGGAGCGCCGAGCCCCGTGAACGCCGGCACGAAGTACACCCCGCCGTTGTCCGGGACCGAGAGCGCGAGCCCTTCGACGTCCGCCGACTGCCGGATCAGGCCGAGCCCGTCGCGCAGCCACTGCACCACCGCCCCGCTCACGAAGATGCTGCCCTCGAACGCGTACCGGCGCTCGCCGCGCCGCTGCGCGGCGGCCGTGGTGAGCAGACCGTGCGCCGAGGGCCTCGCCTCCTCGCCGGTCTGCATCAACAGGAAACAGCCGGTGCCGTACGTGCTCTTCGCCATTCCCGGCCGATGACAGGCCTGCCCGAAGAGCGCCGCCTGCTGATCGCCCGCGATGCCGCATATCGGAATCGGCGCGCCGAACAGTGCCGCATCGGCCTCGCCGTACCGGTGGCTCGACGGGTGCACCTCGGGAAGCATCGCGCGCGGAATGCCGAGCAGACCGAGCAGCTCGTCGTCCCAGACGTTGCGGCGGATGTCGTAGAGGAGGGTGCGGGATGCGTTGGTCACGTCGGTGGCGTGCACCCGCCCGCCGGTGAGGTTCCAGAGGAGCCACGTGTCGACCGTGCCGAACGCGAGCTTGCCCGCCGCCGCGGCGGCGCGTGCCCCGGGCACGCTGTCGAGTATCCAGGCGAGCTTGGTGCCCGAAAAATACGGGTCCAGCACGAGCCCGGTGCGGGCGCGGAACAGCGGCTCGAAGCCGCGCGCTCTCAGCTCGTCGCAGAGCGGCGCCGTGCGCCTGTCCTGCCACACGATCGCGTTGCCCACCGGCCTTCCCGTCGCGCGCTCCCAGACGAGCGTGGTCTCGCGCTGATTGGTGATGCCGATCGCGGCGATCGCCCGCGCATCGAGCTGCGCGCGCGCGAGCGCCTCGCGCGCTACCTGAATCTGCGATTGCCAGATCTCGAGCGGATCGTGCTCGACCCAGCCGGAGGCCGGAAAGATCTGCCGGAACTCCTGCTGCGCGACCGCGACGATGCCGCCGTCGCGGTCGAAAACGATCGCGCGCGAGCTGGTCGTTCCCTGATCGAGCGCGAGTACGTACTTCATCGGCGGCTACCTCATCATAATGAACTCGCCATCCGGGGCGGCATCGCCATCGGCGTCCCTCCGGCGCCCGCCGCCCGGCAGCCGGCGCCCGGCGGCGCATCGGGCGCACGACAAAAAAGGGGCGCGGCCTCGCGACCGCGCCCGCACACTACCACCCTCGGCGAGGAGACGTCATGCGCTGCGTGCTACATCGCGCGGCCCTCCTTCCC
>DATCLR010000223.1:0-5999 GCA_036563785.1 Burkholderiales bacterium
CCTGTTCCAGGTGAACGTGGAGGAGGGCCGCCATCTCTGGGCCATGGTGTACCTGCTGCACCGCTACTTCGGCCGCGACGGGCGCGAAGAGGCCGAAGCGCTGCTCGAGCGCCGTTCCGGCGACCGCGACAACCCGCGCATCCTCGGCGCGTTCAACGAGCGGACGCCGGACTGGCTGTCGTTCTTCATGTTCACCTACTTCACGGACCGCGACGGCAAGTTCCAGCTGAGCGCGCTCGCCGAATCCGGCTTCGATCCGCTGGCGCGCACCACGCGCTTCATGCTGACGGAAGAGGCGCACCACATGTTCGTCGGCGAATCGGGCGTCGCCCGCGTGCTCGCGCGCACCTGCGAGGTGATGGCGAAGCACAAGGTCGAGGCGCCCGATCAGGTCCGCGCGCTGGGCGTGATCGATCTGCCGACGATCCAGCGCTACCTCAACTTCCACTACAGCGTGACGCTCGATCTCTTCGGCTCGGACGTGTCCTCGAATGCCGCCACGTTCTACAGCAGCGGGCTCAAGGGACGCTTCCAGGAGTCGAAGATCGACGACGATCACGTGCTGAAGGACGCCACCTACACGGTGCTCGAGGTGGTGGACGGCCGCCTGGTCGAGCGCGAAGCGCCGATGCTGAACGCGCTCAACGAGAAGCTGCGCGACGACTTCATCAAGGATTCGGTCGCGGGTGTGGGGCGCTGGAACAAGGTGATCCAGAAGTACGGCATCGACTTCGAGCTCAAGGTGCCGCACAAGGCGTTCAACCGGCGTATCGGTCCGCTCGCAGGGATCAAGGTGTCGCCGGACGGCCGAGTCGTGACCGAAGCGGAGTGGCAGGCGAAAGTGCACGAGTGGCTGCCGACCGACGAAGACCGCGCGTTCGTGGCTTCGCTCATGGGGCGCGTGGTCGAGCCCGGCAAGTTCGCGAACTGGATCGCGCCGCCGGCGATGGGCATCAACAAGCAGCCGATCGACTTCGAGTACGTGCGGTTCAACTAGGAGCCTCGCCGCCGGGAAACGAAGAACACGGAGGAGCCGCGGGCGCATGGCGTCGAGGGTGGGGAGCCGGATAGGCGCCTGCATTCCCGGCGGCAGCCCGAAAACCGGCGCGCCGCCTGCGCGCCTTCCGTGTTCCGGGCATTCTCTGCGGGTCAACGTAATACGGTAACCATGGGACGCGACGACAGCGCCGAGATCGTCAAGCAGCACGTGATCGACCCGGAGATCTGCATCCGGTGCAACACGTGCGAGGAGACGTGCCCGCAGAAAGCGGTGACGCACAACGACCGCAACTACGTGGTCGACTTCTACGCCTGTAACCACTGCGGGGCGTGCCTGTTGCCGTGCCCGACCGGCGCGATCGACAACTGGCGCATGGTGCCGCGCTCGCGGCCGTACACCATCGAGGAGCAGTTCGAATGGGACAGCCTGCCGCCGCAGGAGGAATTCGAAGCGGCGACGGACGATAACGGGCTGCCCGAAGAGGTCGAGCGCCTGACGCGCGAAGCGCGCGCCGGGCAGGGCGGCATCGCGCCGGCGCCGTGGTCGGCCGAAACGCCGGTCGTGAACATGTACACCCTGAAGAAGCCGGCGATCGCGACGGTGACGGGCAACTACCGGCTGACCGACGACAACGCGAGCAGTCACATCCATCACATCATCCTCGACTTCGGCAACACGCCGTTTCCGGTGCTGGAGGGGCAGTCGATCGGCATCGTGCCGCCGGGGACGGACGCGAACGGCCGGCCGCACCATGTGCGTCTGTACTCGGTCGCGAGTCCGCGCGACGGGGAAAAGCCGAACCACAACAACCTGTCGCTCACGGTCAAGCGCGTGACCGAGGACCATGAAGGCAGGCCGGTGCGCGGCGTCGCATCGAACTACCTCTGCGATCTGAAGAAGGGCGATCGGGTCACCGTGGTCGGACCGTACGGCTCGACGTTCCTGATGCCGAACCATCCGGGCTCGAGCCTGATGATGATCTGCACCGGCACCGGATCCGCGCCGATGCGCGCGATGACCGAGCGCCGGCGCCGGCGCATCGCGCTCAAGGAGGGCGGTCAGCTCATGCTGTTCTTCGGCGCACGCCGCCCGGGCGAGCTGCCGTACTTCGGGCCGCTGATGAAGCTCCCGCGCGACTTCATAGACATCAACCTCGCATTCTCCCGCGAGCCGGGCAAGCCCAAGACTTACGTGCAGGACCTCATCCGCGCACGCAGCGCGGACGTCGCGCGGATGCTGCGCGACGACAACTGCTACATCTACATCTGCGGGCTCAAGGGCATGGAGGAGGGGGTGAAGCAGGCGTTTCGCGACGTATGCGCGGAGCACGGCATGGATTGGGATGCTCTGCACCCGGAGCTGCTCGCCAAGGGGCGGTTCCACGTCGAAACCTACTGACGGCAGGCGACATCTGCCGAACGTTTGGTCGTGCGCGACCCGCGCGGCGTCGTCGTGAGTCCCCGTACGGGTGCCCGTCGCGGCACCCGGACGGCCGCCCGGCGGTGCCCCAGCCCCTCGCCGCATTGCCGCACATAGTGCGGGGTTTCTCCGCGCTTTCTATTTAATTCGGCTTCCCGAAGACAGATACTTAGCGTGTGAATGAGCAGCGAAAAACTCCGCAAGCCACCCCGCGCGGCCGGCGTCTCCGACCCACGCCCAAAGGGCGCCAGCCCGACGCCGCCGCCCGTGCCGAGGTCGCCGCGCTGCTCGGGGATGCGCCGCGGCAGCGGGACCTCCTGATCGAGCTCCTGCATCGCCTGCAGGACCGCTACGGCCACCTTTCCGCGCGGCACCTCGTGGCGCTCGCCGCCGAGCTCAAGCTCGCGCCGGCGGAGGTCTACGAGGTCGCGACCTTCTATCACCACTTCGACGTCGTCAAGGAGGGCGACGAGGCACCGCCCGAAATCACCGTGCGGGTGTGCGAGTCGATCGCCTGCGAGCTCGCCGGCGCCCGCGACCTCCTCACGCGCCTGCCGGCCGCTCTCGGCGCCGATGTGCGCATCGTCCCCGCGCCCTGCATGGGGCGCTGCGAGACGGCGCCCGTCGCGATGATCGGCCAGAATCCGCTGCCGCATGCGACACCCGAGCGGGTGGCGGAGCTCGTGCGCGCGAAAGCGGTGAAACATCCGGCTCGCGAGAGCGGAGCCACTCATCCTTTCCTCGATATCGTGAGTCCGCCGTACGTCGATTACGACGCTTATCGCGCGGGCGGCGGGTACGCCCTGGCCCGCGCCTGCATCGCCGGAGAACGTCAGCGCGACGACGTGATCGCGGCGCTCGAGCATGCCGGCTTGCGCGGCCTCGGAGGCGCGGGCTTCCCGGCCGGCCGCAAGTGGCGCGCCGTCGCCGCCGAGCCGGCGCCGCGGTTCCTCGCGATCAACATCGACGAGGGCGAGCCGGGGACTTTCAAGGATCGCTGGCACCTCGAGCGCGATCCGCACCGCTTCCTCGAGGGCGCGCTGATCGCGGCCTGGGCGGTCGGCATCGACGAAATCTACATCTACCTGCGCGACGAGTACCACGGCTGCCGGGCACTGCTCGAGCGCGAGCTCGAGCGGCTTCGCGCGGATCCGCCGGTCACGCTGCCGCCGATCCATCTGCGCCGCGGTGCCGGCGCCTACATCTGCGGCGAAGAGTCCGCGATGATCGAGTCGATCGAGGGCAAGCGCGGTGAGCCGCGGCTGCGGCCGCCGTACGTGGCCCAGGTCGGCCTGTTCGGGCGCCCGACGCTCGAGCACAACTTCGAGACGCTGCACTGGGTGCGCGACATCCTGGAGAAGGGGCCCGAGTGGTTCGCCGGCCAGGGTCGGCACGGCCGCCGGGGGCTGCGGTCGTTCTCGGTGAGCGGGCGCGTGAAACGCCCGGGCGTGTACGTCGCGCCCGCCGGGATCACGGTGAAGGAGCTGATCGAGGAATACTGCGGCGGCATGCAGGACGGGCACACGTTCTACGCCTACCTGCCGGGCGGGGCCTCGGGCGGCATCCTGCCGGCGTCGCTCGGCGACGTGCCGCTCGACTTCGACACGCTCGCGCCGTACGGATGTTTCATCGGCTCGGCGGCGATCGTGATCCTCTCGGACCGCGACAAGGCGAGCGATGCGGCGCGCAACCTGATGAGATTCTTCGCCGCCGAATCCTGCGGCCAGTGTACGCCCTGTCGGGTGGGCACGGCCAAGGCCGTGCAGCTCCTCGCGGCCGACCGCTGGGATCAGGCGTTGCTGAAGGAGCTGTCCCAGGCGATGGCCGACGCCTCGATCTGCGGCCTCGGGCAGGCGGCGCCCAATCCCGTGCTCTCGGTGATCAGGTACTTCCCGCACGAGATAGGCTAGGAGCTTCGGGTGGAGGAGGGCGCGTGATGAACAGCCATTACGACGGGATCGTCCAGCCATGGCGGCAATAGTGAAAGAGCAGCACCCGAACGCGGCGATCGAGTTCACGCTCGACGGCCGGACGGTGACGGCGCGGCCCGACGAGCCGCTGATCGAGGCGGCACGGCGGCACGGCGTCGAGATTCCCCATCTCTGCTACAAGCCGGGCATGCGCCCGGACGGCAACTGCCGCGCGTGCGTCGTCGAGATCAAGGGCGAGCGCGTGCTCGCCCCGTCGTGCTGCCGCTACCCGCGGCAGGGCATGGAAGTGACCACCGCGAGCGAGCGCGTGCGCCTGAGCCAGAAGATGGTCATCGAGCTCCTGCTCGCGGACATGCCGGAGAAACGGTACACGCTGAAGAACGAGCTCGACGAATGGGCGGCAAAGCTCGGCATCGCTCGGCCGCGCTTCGCGCCGCGCGCGCAGCCCGCCGCCGATCTGTCGCATCCCGCGATCGCGGTCAATCTGGACGCGTGCATCCAGTGCACGCGCTGCGTGCGCGCCTGCCGCGAGGAGCAGGTGAACGACGTCATCGGCTACGCCTACCGCGGCGCCCATTCGGCCATCGTGTTCGACCTCGACGATCCCATGGGCGAATCCACCTGCGTGGCCTGCGGCGAGTGCGTGCAGGCCTGCCCCACAGGCGCGCTCATGCCGGCCGGCAACGTCGGGCTCGAGCGCGCGGATCGAACGGTGGAATCCGTTTGCCCCTACTGCGGCGTCGGATGTCAGATCGTCTACCACATCAAGAACGACCGCGTCCTGCACGTGCAGGGCAAGGACGGGCCGGCCAACCACGGGCGGCTCTGCGTCAAGGGCCGCTACGGCTTCGATTACGTGCACCACCCCGCGCGCCTCACCAGGCCTCTCGTTCGCAAGCCGGGCATCGACAAGCACCGCGAGATCGCCCCCGAGCGCTGGCGCGAAGTGTTCCGCGAGGCGAGCTGGGAGGAAGCGCTCGACGTCGCGGCGCGCGGCCTCCTCGACATCCGCGAGCGTTACGGCAGGAAAGCGCTGGCGGGATTCGGCTCGGCGAAGGGAACGAACGAGGAGGCGTATCTCTTCCAGAAGCTCGTGCGCACCGGCTTCGGCTCGAACAACGTCGATCACTGCACGCGGCTCTGCCATGCCTCGAGCGTCGCGGCGCTGATGGAAGGGCTCAACTCGGGGGCGGTGTCGAATCAGGTGAGCGACGTGCTGCGGGCGGAGGTCGTGTTCGTGATCGGCGCGAACCCCACCGTGAACCACCCGGTGGCGGCGACCTGGATCAAGAACGCCGTGCGCCGCGGCACGAAGCTGATCGTCGCCGATCCGCGCCGCACCGACCTTGCGCGGCACGCGACGTATTTCCTCCAGTTCAAGCCCGACACCGACGTCGCGCTCCTGAACGCGATGCTCTATACGATCGTCGAGGAAGGGCTCGTGAACGAGGCGTTCATCCGCGAGCGCACCGAGGGATACGAGGCGCTGCGCGAGAACGTGCGAAAGTACCCGCCCGAGGCGATGGCGCCCGTGTGCGGCATCGACGCACGCACGATCCGCGAGGTGGCGCGACTCTACGCCACGTCGCGCGCCTCGATGATTCTCTGGGGCATGGGCATCTCGCAGCACGTGCACGGCACCGACAACG
>DATCLR010000234.1:0-36116 GCA_036563785.1 Burkholderiales bacterium
AGGAAGCAGCGCCGTGCCGCAGAAGTCGACGCCGGGGAGCCCAACGATGCGTCGGGAGGCCCGGGACATGACGGGTCTCCCGCGCGTCGTCGTCGCGGCCTCGATCGTCGTCCTCGTGGGTGTAAATGAAGCGCGGGCGGACGGAGGCGCGGAGACCGGGAACCCCGCACTCACCGATGCCGGGATGGCGCGCGCGTGGCGGGCTCTGCGTGCCATGGACTGCAGCCGCTGCCACGGTAAGGACTACAACGGCCTCGCCGCCCCATCGATCGTGGAGTACGCCCGCACGCAGAGCCGCGAGATGTTCCTGCGCGCGGTCCTCGAGGGCAATCCGCCTCGCGGCATGCCCGGGTATCGAGACAATCCCTCGATCGCCGGGTGCATCGACGACATCTACAGGTACTTCCTGGGCCGGGCCTACGGAACGATCGGTCCGGAATCGCGGCCTCGCTCCGGGCGGCGTTGACCGTTTTCGCGAAACAGGACTACCGCGTCGAGCGCAAGGATATCGACAGCCGTTCGCTTGCGCTCGTCCTGCGCAGGCGATACAAAGAGGCGTGATCTTCCGGTGCACCGAACCGAGGGGCAGGGATGACCGCGGCGCCGGCAGCGGGAGAGCTCCGGTTCCGGGTATCCGCTCGCGCATCGGTGCGCCGACATGGACGACGAGAGGAAGACGAAGGAACAGCTCATCGACGAGCTGACCGGCCTGCGCAAGCGGATAGACGCGCTCGAGGCGCTGGAGCGAACCGAACGCAAGGCGATCGAGACGGAGCTGCAGGGCGCCCGCCAGCGGCTGCAATACCTTCTCGCCGTCAGTCCCGCCATCATCTACACCACGCACGCCTCCGGCGACTACGCGTGCACGTTCGTCAGCGAGAATCTCCACGCGATCATGGGATACAGCGCTCAGGAGATGACGACCGATCCGAAGTGCTGGCCGGATCGGCTCCATCCCGAAGACGCTCCGCGCGTATTCGCCGAGCTGCCTCCTCTGATCGCGCAGGGAGGAGGCAGCGTCGCCTACCGCTTCCGTCATCGCGACGGGCACTACGTCTGGATCCAGGACACCTTCAAGGTCGTACATGACGACGCGGGCCACCCGCTGGAGCTCGTGGGGGCCTGGGCGGACATCACCGAACGCAAGCAGGCGGAGCAGGCGGCCCTCGCGGCGAACGCCGAGCTCCAGGAGACGAAGCGCTACCTCATGCGCGTGATCGAAAGCTCCCCGGACGCGATCATCGCGACCGATCGCGAAGGTAGGGTGACCCTTTTCAGCGACGGCGCCGAGGTGCTGTTGGGCTACCGGGCGGAGGACGTCGCCGGTCGCCGCATGGCGGAGCTGTACGACGATCCCGACGAGGCGAAGGCCGTGGCACGCGAGATCCGCAAGCGCGGCGGCACGCTCTCGGGCTTCGAGAGCCGGCTCAGGGCGAAGGACGGAAGCGGCATACCCGTGCTGATCTCGGCCTCCGTCCTCACCAGCGAGGAGGGCGAGGATGTCGGAACCGTCGGGTTTCACACGGACCTGCGCGAGCGAAAGCGGGTGGGGGATGCACTGCAGCGCGCGCGGGACGAGCTCGAGCAGCGCGTGGAGGAACGCACCGCGGAGCTCAGGACGGCGCAGGAACGGCTGCGCTACCTGCTGACGGTGACGCCGGGCATCGTCTACACCAACCAGGCCTCGGGCGACTACCGCTGCACCTTCGTCAGCGAGAACGTGGACCCGATCATGGGATTCTCGCCGTGGGAGATGCTGGAGGATCCCGCGTTCTGGTCCCTGCGCCTGCATCCCGAAGACTCGCAGCGGGTCTTCGCCGAGATGGGTCCCTTGATCGAGCAGGGCGGCGGGACTCTGGAATACCGCTTCCGACATCGGGACGGGCGCTACATCTGGATCCAGGACACCTTCCGGGTCGTGCGCGACGACGGCGGCCGGCCGCTCGAGATCGTCGGCTCGTGGGCCGACATTTCGGACCGCAAACAGGCGGAGCAGGCCCTGGGCGAGCGCATGGCGCTCATGAACGACCTGCAGAATCTCGTCGCCGCGAGCCCCTCGGTCATTTACACCACGCAGGCGACGGGCGACTTCGCGTGCACGTTCGTCAGCGAGAACCTGAAAACCACCATGGGGTACGCGCCGTGGGAGATGCGCGACGACCCGAGGTTCTGGTCGAAACGCCTCCATCCGGAGGACGCGTCGCGTGTCTTTGCGGAGATGGCTCCTCTGATCGAGCGCGGCGGAGGGACCATCGAATACCGGTTCCGACACCGGCGCGGCCACTACATCTGGATCCAGGACACCTTCACGGTCGTGCGCGACGACGGCGGCAAGCCGAAGGAGCTCATCGGCTCCTGGGCGGACATCTCCGACCGCAAGCGCATCGAGGCGGAGCTCAAGCGGCTCGCCGAGCAGGTCGAGCTGCGCAACCGGTTCATCCGCGAGATCTTCGGCCGCTATCTGACGGACGAGGTGGTCGCCGCCGTGCTCGAGTCGTCGAACGGTCTGAAGCTGGGGGGCGAGAAGCGCAAGATCACGATGATGATGGCCGATCTCCGCGGCTTCACCGCGCTCGCGGAGCGGCTCGCGCCGGAACGTGTCGTCGCCATTATCAATCGCTACCTGGCGGCGATGGTGGCGGTCATCAGGCAGTACGGCGGCACCATCGACGAGTTCATCGGCGACGCGATTTTCGTCCTCTTCGGTGCGCCCGTATGGCGGGAGGACGATGCGCAGCGCGCGGTGGCCTGCGCCGTGGCCATGCAGCTCGCCATGGCCTCGGTCAACGAGCAGAACCGGCGCGACGACCTGCCCGAGGTGGAGATCGGCATCGGCGTGCACACGGGACCGGTGGTTGTGGGCAACATCGGCTCGCCCGAGCGGATGAAGTACGGCGTGGTGGGAAGTCACGTCAACCTCACCGCGCGCATTCAGTCCTACACCACGGGCGGTCAGGTCCTCGTCTCCGAAACCACGCGCCAGGAGGTGGGGCGTATCCTCAGGATCGGGAAGCAGACGGAGGTCAAAGCGAAAGGAATCGAAGCCCCCGTCACGGTTTACGAGGTGTCGGGAATCGGGCGGCCCTACAATCTCTTTCTGCCCGACACGACGGAAGCCCTGGTCGCGCTCTCGCGGGAGCTTCCCGTTCGATGCGAGGTGGTGGACGGAAGTCGCCTCAGCGGCGAGTGCTTCGCGGGGGCCATCACCAAGCTGTCCTCGCGCGGAGCGGAAATGCATTTCGAAAGTCCGGTCGCCGCCCTGAGCAATCTCAAGATGAGCCTCATCGGCAGCGGCGGCGAAGAGATCCCCGGGGCGCTCTATGGGAAGGTCGTGGAAGCGGTATCGGGGAGCAGCGCCGCGGTTTCTGTCCGCTTCACGTCCATGTCTCCCGAAATCGGGAGATACTTGCACGATCTTCGGGGTTGATCCCGCCCGCACGTCGGCATCCCGGCCAGGCCCGCTCCCGGCCGGTGCGACGACGTGACCTGCTCGGCCTTCGCCTCGGGTGAATCGCATCGCCCGGGACGCATATACTTCGCGCCTTTCGAGTCGAGGCACAGCGACCCATGACGCCGGCCATCGAGACCAGAAACCTCAGGAAGAGCTTCGGCGACACGTGCGCGGTCAACGGGATCGATCTGCACGTAGCGCAGGGCGCGGTATACGGTCTGCTCGGACCCAACGGGGCGGGGAAGACCACGACCATCCGCATGCTCGCGACGCTTCTCGCTCCCGACGACGGCGCCGCGCGCGTGTTCGGCCACGATGTCGTAAGGGAGCCGGCGGCGGTGCGCGAGAAGGTGAGCCTGACAGGGCAGTTCGCGTCCGTGGACGAGGACCTGACCGGACAGGAGAACCTCGTGCTCATCGCGCGCCTGCTCGGTTTCGGCTGGCGCGCGGCACGGGTGCGCGCGCAGGAGCTGCTCGAAGCGTTCGGCCTCGCCGACGCGGCGGGCCGGCAGGTGCGCACCTATTCCGGCGGCATGCGCCGGCGGCTCGATATCGCGGCGAGCCTCGTCGTTCGGGCGGAGCTGCTCTTTCTCGACGAGCCCACCACCGGGCTCGATCCGCGCAGCCGCAACCAGGTGTGGGACATCGTGCGCGCCATCGCGGCGGAGGGAACGACGGTGCTGCTCACCACGCAGTACCTCGAAGAAGCGGATCAGCTCGCCGACCGCCTCGCCGTGATCGATCACGGGCGCGTGATTGCCGAAGGCACCAGTCGCGACCTCAAGGAATCGATCGGCGGGCGCAGGCTGCAGATGCGGCTCGCGGAGCCCGCGCGGCGCGACGAGGCGGCGGCGCTGCTGCGGCAGGTGCTCGGGGGCGAGGTGCACAAAGGGGACGACGCGGCCGGGATCGCTGCGTGCGTGACGCACGATGAGCTGGTGCCCCAGGCGCTCGCGGCGCTCGCCCGCACCGGCCTCACCGTCGCCGAGTTCGCGCTCGCGCAGCCGAGCCTCGACGACGTCTTCTTCGCGCTTACCGGCCGCGCCGCAGAAGACGAGGCCGGAAAGGAGGCGGCATGATCGACACCACGGTGCACGAGGCGCTCGCCCGCACCGGCCGTCCGCGGCCCCCGAGCGCGCTCTCGGCCGTGCTCACTATCGGCTGGCGCGCGTGCCTGAAGATCAAGCACGTGCCGTTTCAGCTGAACGACGTGATCGTGTTCCCGATCATGATGACCGTGCTCTTCACGTACCTCTTCGGCGGCGCGCTCGCGGGGTCGACGGAGGCGTACCTGCAGTATCTCCTGCCCGGCATCGTGGTGCAGACCATCGTGTTCCTGACGGTCTACACCGGCGTCGGGCTCAATACCGACATACAGAAGGGGCTCTTCGACCGCTTCCGCTCGCTGCCGATCTGGCAGCCGGCGCCGATCGTGGGCGCGCTGCTCGGCGACCTGATGCGCTATTCGCTCGCAGGCGTCGTGGTCATGGTCGTCGGTCTCGTTCTCGGCTTCCGCCCCGAGGGCGGCGCGCTGGGCGTGATGCTCGCTCTCGCGCTCATGCTGGTTTTCGCCTCCGCGGTGTCGTGGATCTGGATGATCGTCGGCTTCCTCGTGCGGACACCGGAATCCGTCATGACCACGAGCTTCCTGCTGCTCTTTCCCATGACGTTCGTCAGCAACATCTTCGTCGATCCGGCAACGATGCCGGGCTGGCTGCAGGCGGTGGTCGGCGTGAATCCCGTAACGCACCTCGCGACGGCATCGCGCAGTCTGATGCACGGGGAAGCGGCGACGGCCGACGTCGTGTGGGTGCTGGTCGCTTCGATCGTCGTGACGGCCGTGTTCGCGCCGATCGCGATGCGGATGTACTACCGCGAGCGATAGGAGGGCGGTTCACGCGAGGCGTGGTGCTCCCGCGCTGTCTACGGGTTGGGTTGCGTTCCGCTCTCGGGCTCGGGCTGGTTCCCGGCAAGGAGCTCCTTCAGCGCCTCGAGGTCCACCGGCTTGACGATGTGCGCGTCGAATCCGGCGCTCAAGGCGCGCTCCTTGTCGGCGGCGCGCGCGAATCCGGTCAGCGCGTAGAGCCGGATTCGCGGACCGTGCTCCGCGCGCAGACGGGCGGCCACCTCGTAGCCGTCGACGCCGGGCAGATCGATGTCGATGAATGCGATATCGGGGCGGAACGTGCGCGCCGCGTCGAGCGCCGCCGGACCGCTCATCACCGCGCACACTTCGTTCCCGAGAAGCTCGAGCAGGGTCTTGAAGCTTTCGCTGACGGCGGGGTCGTCCTCGACCGCGAGCACGCGCTGGCGGCGCCGAGCCGTCGGCCGTTCCTCTGCCATCCGTGCGCCCTCCGTTTGCCGCTTCGACTATATGCCGTCGCGGGGTTCTGCACTAGGCGCCCGAAGCGCCCCCACGTGGTGGGGTTAGAGCCTGTTGACCGCCGCCACCAGCTCCACCTGGCGGCGCACGCCGAGCTTGTGCAGGATCGTCTTGATTTGCGCCCGGACCGTACCGAGCGCCACGCCGCGGTCCGCGGAAATTCGTTCGGCGGTATTCCCGGCCGCGAGCTGCAGCGCCACTTCGGTCTCCGCGGGAGTAAGACCGTGGGCCGCGCGCAGTATTGCCGCACGACGCCGGCTCGGGTCTTCGCGGCGCGGCGCAATCACGAGCACGCGGGGCACGAAGCCGAACTGAAACGGCGCGGCCGGCAGCGGGACGACCTCGAGCGCGACCGGGGGCGCGCCGCGAGCGGCGCGCACGACGACGGTGTGCGTGACCGGCGGCCCGGGCCGCTGCAGACCGGCGGCCGCCCGATCGATTGCCCGGCTCAGCGCAGTGTCGTCGTCCGGGCGGACGGCGCGCAGGCGTCCTTCTTTGAGCTGCAGGCCCGGATAGCTCGTGACGAGCTCCTCCGCAGCGGGCGTGAGCGCCCGCACCCGGCCTTTGCCGTCGCACACGAAGGCCGGTATGGAGAGCGCCTCCATGGCGCCGGCGAGCAGCTTCGCCCCATGGTGCTCGAGCGCGATCTGGGTGCGTACGGCGGCGCGCACGTGCGGCGCGATCGACGCGAACACTGCCCGCTCGCGGTGCGATATTTCTCCCTGCCGCTTCGAGCGAAGCACGGCCAGGCCGATCAACGTGCCCTCTTCCCTCACGAGCGGAGTGAGGCAGACGTGGTGAATGTCGTAGCGGCGCACGTGTCCCACGAGGAAGGGGTTGCGGCGGCGCTCCTCGGGGGTGATGAATTCGCCGCTCGCCGCGACCCTGAGCTCGGGAATCGACGCGCCGAAGCGAACGACCGGGTTGACGGCCGGGTCGGCCCCGCCTTCGGCGATGAACTCTTCGACCCACTGGGGACCGAGATCCGTCACCCAGTTGAAGGGAACGGTGTTGGCGGAGCCGAGCCCGATGAGCTGGCCGCAGCGCGATCCGGTGGCATGCGCGAGGCTGCGCAAGGCGTAATCCCAGCCTGCTCCGGTGACGGCCGCTGCCTGGAACGCATCCGCCACCGCCAGCCAGTGCTCGTCGCTTTGAATCATTTCGCTGTTCGTTCGTCGGGATGCTCGGTCGTCGGCTCGTGCCGCCGCGTCGGGTACGTCGGGTATACCGAGCAACGACGAGCGCGGGCACCAAAGCCTGCATGAAGCATACGGGAAAGAGCGAGAAGTGCGCCAGCGCGAAGAGAGCCGCGCCTTCGTGTGCGTCACCCGGCGAACGGTGAGCTGAAGGGCGCGGCAAGACCGCGGTCGTTTCGTTCGGAATGCAGCGAACCGGAGCGGCACGCGGCGTCAGCGGCAGCTCTCCATGCGGTTCGGCACGAGGGCCGTGCAGATGTAGTCGCCGCTGCTGGTCCGCCTGCACGACTCGGCGTTCGCCGGGAGGTAGCAGTCGTCGCGCTTGAAGCGGCGCTGCGATTCGTAGCGCGCGCGCTCGTTCGCGTCGTCGGCAGCGGCGGTGCGGGTCGGGCCGCTGCCGACGATGATCGTATCGGCGAAGCCGGCGGCGGAGATCGCCGATAGCGCGACTAGCAGGCCGATGCAGGTGTTGCGATTCATCGTCGACTTCGTTCTCCGACGCGTAGAGGAAGTGCGTTGGATTTCACGAGGGCCGGCGGTGTGTCTTGCAGAGAGATCAGGAAGCGCTCCGGTGCCGTCGTCGAGGCACGAGGTTCGGTGCGTCGACAAGCACCGGACGTCGCTGACTCCCGTATGCCGATACGGCGACCGCCGCCGATTTCGCTCAAGAGCTATCAGTCGAGCGTGCGGGGCGCATCTCCAATTTGGGATATGGCGGGGAAAGCGCCGGCGGGCGCCGGCTTCGATAGCGGGAGCCGAACGTCAGGGCTCGGATGGATCGTCAGCGCACGGTTTTCGGCGTCGTGGTAAACCGCGATTCGCGTATGCGGTTTCCCGTCGACGATCAACCCGCTTCCGCGACGCGTGCTGCGCGCAGATCAGTCGGCCGCGAAGCAGTAGAAGAGCCCGTCGCCGCCCGTGCTGCGCAGCGCCTCCTGGCTGCAGCCGCGGGTGGGATGCGACGAGTTCCAGGAGCGGGAGGGTGCGTCGTCCCGGAGCCCCATGCGGTCGTGGTGCCCCACGATCGCGGAGCCTTCGCCGCTGCTGGTCCAGTTGCCGCAGGTCGTATCCTGTCCTTCGGAGAACGCGCGGCCATCCGGCGTCGAGCCCGTCAGGATGTCGTGGCGGTTGGGGGCGTCGCCGCGGCCGCCGACGATCTCGCCGTGCTCGGTGAGCGCCGTCTGCTTGTTGATGTTGTTGTCGCCGTGGAGCTCGTCGACGTCGCGGGCGATGACGACGCCTCTTGCGTTGCGCCACGGACCGCGCCCGATGCGATCGCGCGCGTTCACGCCGCCGCTGCCCGTGGTGCTCAGGTAGGCACGCCAGGTCCGGCCGCCGGCGCCGACTCGCTCCGCCAGCCGGCTGCAGTGACGGTCCGCACCTTCGAGACCGCCGAGGTCGGCGCCCTTGCCCGGTCCCGCGCTGGTGACGAAGAACGTCATCTCGCTGCGGCCGCGGCTCGCGGCCGTCGAGGCGCACGCGGCGACCGTCAACGGAATCGCGGCGGCGCACATTATTAGAAGCGCGGAACGGGTCGCGGAAATCATGACGGCTCTCCTTGGCGTCGGATGCAGGGATCGAAGCCGGCGCGGCTTGCGGCGGCGACCGCGGTAAAGCGTACGAGAAGAACCGACCGGTTCAAACGCAGTCGGCGCGGGGGAACGGCGCGCGTCGCCTGGTGCCGTGCGTCAATGTCCGCGCCCGCGCAGTGGCTATACTTTCGGTTCGTGGCGGCTTCGCCGCCGATGCATCGATCACGATTCGAGAACACGCCTCATGCTACGTGCACGCGCTTTGATTTGCCTCATCGCTGCGTTGGCGCTCGCCGGGTGCGCGGGCCGGACGCAGCTCGAAAGCGACCTCGGCATCAAGGGGGCTCCCGATTGGGTCAACAAGGGCACGGCCTACGTGAAGGACCGCGGCGGGCGCCTGTTCCACGGTGTCGGATCCGCGGGGCCGATGGGCGACCCGGCGCTGCAGCGCGCGACCGCCGACGAGCGTGCGCGGGCGGAGCTCGCGCGCATTTTCTCGTCCTACCTCGACGTCGTCTCCCGCGATTACCAGTCGGCGAGCCGGGCGGGCGGCGAGGCGGTCAACGAGGAGGCGGTCTCGCGCCAGATCAAGAGCGTGTCGCAGGTGAATCTCGCCGGCGCCAGGATCGTGGCGCGCTGGCTCGACAAGCGCACGAACACCGTGTACTCGATCGCGGAGCTCGACACCGAGCAGGTGAAGGCGACCGTCGCGACCGCCCGCGACATGAACGAGGAAGTGCGCGATTTCGTGCGCACGAACGCGGACAACATCTTCGATCGCATCGCCGGGGAGGCAAGATGATTCGTACCGTTCGGCTCGTGCGCTCGTTCGCCATGGCGCTCTTCGCCGCGGCGCTTGTCGCCTGCGGCACGACCGTCGAGCGGCTCGGCGTCGAGGAAACCCGCGACCTCTCCGGCGCGTGGAACGACACCGACTCGCGGCTCGTTTCCGAGGAAATGATCCAGGACGTGCTGGCGCGCCCGTGGGTGCAGGAGCACGTCCGCACGCACGGGAGAGCGCCCGCGGTGATCGTGGGCGAGGTGCGCAACCTCTCCCACGAGCACATCAACGTGAACACCTTCGTCGCCGACATCGAGCGCGCGCTCATCAATTCGGGCAAGGTCAAGTTCGTCGCATCGCGCGCCGAGCGCGGCCAGCTGCGCGAGGAGCGCAGGGACCAGGAGCTGCACGCGCGCGAGGACACGCGCAAGCCCATGGGGCAGGAGCTCGGGGCCGACTACATGCTCCAGGGCACGATCAACACGATCATCGACGTCGAAGGCAAGACCCAGGTGCGCTACTACCAGGTCGACCTCGCGCTCATCAGCCTGGCCGACAATACCAAGGTCTGGGTGGGGCAGAAGAAGATCAAGAAGCTCGTCAGGAACTCCCGTCTCAGATTCTGAGCTCATGCGCCGCCGCGCGCTGCGACCGACGCTCGTGCGCGTGCTGGGCGTCGTGACCGGTTGTCTGCTCGCCGCCGGCTGTGCCACCTGGACGCAGTCGTTCCGCGAGATCGAGCGCCATCTGGCCGCCGCGCGCTACGCCGAGGCGCTGGAGGCGCTCGAACGGCAGGGGGACGCGAAGCGCGAGCCCCTGCTGTACCAGCTCAACAAGGGCATGCTGCTGCACATGGCCGGCCGATACGCGGCCTCGAACGACGCGTTCGAGCAGGCGAAGCGGCTGATCGAGCACTACTCGGCGCTCAGTCTGCGCGAGCAGGGCGCGATGTTCGTGATCAACGACGCCGCGAGCGCCTATGCCGGCGAGGAGCACGAGCACGTGCTGGTGCACCTCTACGCGGCGCTCAACTACCTCGCCCTCGGCGATCGTTCGAGCGCGCGCGTGGAGGCGCTGCAGATCGATCTGCGCCTGCGCGAGCAGGCGGCGCGCGGCGGACCCGAGTACGTCGAGAGCGCCTTGGCGCGCTATCTCGCCGGGATGATCTACGAGGATCTCGGCGAGTGGAGCGACGCGTTGATCTCCTACCGCAAGAGCTACGAGGCGTACGACCGCTACCGGGAGCGCTACGGCATCGGCATCCCGGAGCCGCTCAAGCACGACTTGCTGCGCCTGACGCAGTACCTCGGCTTGTGGGACGAGCACCGCCGCTACCGGGAGGCGTTCGGCATCACCGCGTGGGCGGACCACGACACCTGGCGCCGGAAGGGGGAGCTCGTGTTCATGCTGCACAACGGCCTCGCGCCGACCAAGCAGGAGCAGGTCGCGGCCGTGCTCGACCCGATGTCGGGCCACTACTACACCATCGCTTTGCCCTATTATCGGTCGAGCCCGCCCGCGGTCCGCGCGGCGCGGCTCGAGGTGGACGGCGTCGCCGTCGAGACCGAGGTGTACGAGGACGTGCAGGCGCTTGCGAAGCGCACCCTCGATCTGAAGATGCCGGCGATCACGGCGCGCGCGCTGGCGCGCATGGTGGTGAAGGCGCAGATCGCGAAGGCGGCGCGCGAGCAGGCGCGCCGATCGAACGACAACTCGCTCGCGGGGCTGCTCCTCAGCCTCACGACCGAGGTCGCGACCGTGGTAACCGAGCGCGCGGATACGCGCAGCTGGGCGACGCTCCCGAGCGACATCCAGCTCGCGCGCGTCGCGCTGCCGCCCGGGTGCTACGACGTGCGCGTGGAGCTGCGCGGCAGCGGGGGCGTCGGCCTCGGCGGCTTCGATCTGCACGACGTCGCGATCGAGGCCGGGCGCAAGACGTATGTATCGCGGCACGTGACCGCCGCGAATCCATAGAAGGGGAGAACGCCATGAAACGTTTCGCGATCGTGCTCGCCGTAGGTCTCGCCGGTTGCGCTTCCTCCGCCGTAACGCCCGACTGGGTGAGCGGAGCGGCGGGCAAGTATCCGCCGTCGCGGTACCTGGTCGGGCGGGGGGAGGCGGAGAGCGGCGAAGAGGCCCGCGATCGTGCACGCGCCGACCTCGCGAAGGTGTTCGAGGTTCGGGTCGCGGTCGAATCCGAGGACGAGCAGGCGTTCCGCACGGACGGCACCGACGACCGGTACGAAAGCCGCACCGCGCGCCGCGTCAGCGCTCACACGGATCGGCTGCTCGAAGGCGTCGAAATCGCGGAGACGTGGCGCGATCCGCGCACGCATCGCTACCACGCGCTTGCCGTGCTGCAGCGACAGAAGGCGGCTTCCGCGCTGCGCGAGCGGATCGCGGAGCTCGACGCCGCCACCCGGCTGCAGCTCGAGCGCGCCCGCAGCGCAAACGATCCGCTCCTCAAGATCGCGGCGGCCGCACGCGCGGTCGCGGCGCAGACCGAGCGCGCGGGTCATCTGAAGACGCTGCGCGTGGTGGGCGCGGGCGGGGGCGGCGAGGAGCCGGAGTGGAGCCTCGAGCGTTTGCGGTCCGATCTGGACGGTCTGCTGCGGCGCGTGGCCATCGCGCCGCGTGTCGTCGCCGATACCACGGGCGGTCTCGCGGCGGTGGTGCAGGGTGCGGTCGCGAGCGCGGGCTTCACCGTGGACGCCGCCCGACCCGATTTCGTCCTCGAAGCGAGCCTCGCGCTCGACGATCTCGGGCTGCAGGACGGCTGGTACTGGCAGCGCGGCGTGCTCGAGGTGCGGCTGGTTCATGCGGACGGCGAGCGGGTGCGCGGCACGAAACGCTGGCCGATCAAGGCTTCGGCGCTCGCGCGCGAAGGCGCGGTCAAGCGCGCGCTCGACGCGGCCGACGCCGTGCTGCGCAAGGAGCTCCGGGCGGCCGTGCTGGGGTTCGCGGCAGCAGACGCGACGCGCTGACGCTCACTCCATGAGCGGCGCGTAGAGCGGGGACGTCAAGTAGCGCTCGCCGTAAGAGGGCAGGACGGCCACGATCAGCTTGCCTTCGTTCTCGGGCCGGCGCGCGATCTGCAGCGCGGCCCACATCGCGGCGCCGGAGGAGATGCCGACGAGCAGCCCCTCGCAGCGCGCCATCGCGCGGGCGGTCTCGATCGCGTCCTCGTCCTTCACGCGCACGATCTCGTCGTAGATCCCGGTGTTCAGGATCGCGGGAACGAGGCCGGCGCCGATGCCCTGAATCGCATGCGGGCCCTTCTCTCCGCCCGAGAGCACGGGCGAGGCGGCTGGTTCCACCGCGACGCAGCGGAACGACGGCTTGCGCCGTTTGATCACTTCGCCCACGCCGGTGATGGTGCCGCCCGTGCCGATACCGGATACCAGAATGTCGGCGCGGCCGGCGGTATCGCGCCAGATCTCCTCCGCCGTGGTCCGCCGGTGCACTTCGGGGTTGGCGGGGTTTACGAACTGATCCGGCATGTAGTAGCGCTCGGGATCGGAGGCGGCGAGCGCCGCCGCCCGCGCGATGGCGCCGATGGCGCCCTCGGCCGCCGGCGTCAGGACGAGCTCCGCACCGAATGCCTTGATGACGGCGCGCCGCTCGCGGCTCATGCTCTCGGGCATGAACAGGAGGCAGCGGTAGCCCTTCACCGCGCAAACCCAGGCGAGCGCGATGCCGGTGTTGCCGCTGGTCGGCTCCACGACCGTCATGCCGGGCCGGAGCCTTCCCTCCCGCTCGGCGGCGAGGATCATGGCGACGCCGATGCGATCCTTGACGCTCGCGCCCGGCGCGTAGAACTCGAGCTTGCCGACGACCTCGGCGCAGCAGCCCTCGGCGAGGCGATTGATGCGGACGAGCGGCGTTCGGCCGACGAGCTCGAGCGCGTTCGCCGCAATGCGCGGGCGCTCCGCGGTCCGGGCGCTCGGCTGCGAAACGGGATCCGGTTCTTCGACGACCATCGTCGTTCCTCCTCCTCGCGAACCAACGGCGCAGAACGAGCCGCGCGATCGCGATCGCTCACGCGCGCATCGCGAAGCGTCCCGCGAGCATCGGGCGTTCCCCCGTTGGCGCCCGTACGCCGGCTCGACCCTTTGCGACCCCTGGACCCGTCGCCATGCCACTTCCCGCACCTTCTCCTCCTTCCGTGCGCCCGCGTCAAGGAACTGCCGAATGACGGGATTGACCACATCCGGCCGGGCAAGCGGCGCCCGGCCGGCTGCCTGCGTCGACCGTGCGAAACGACGTCCGATGCGGACAGGCGACCGCGAGAAGCTCGACGATCTCCCGTATCGACGGCCGCGCCGCCGCGGCGCTCGGGATCGGCGTACGGGCGGTCACGGCGCGTACTCGGCGATGCCTGTTCCTCCGTTCGCGTTCCGGCGGCCGGTCAGCCGACGGTGACGGCTACTTCGAGATAGGGGCTCGGCACGATCATCGCGTCGCCGCCGCGGTTGTGCGTCGCGATGAGCGCGAGGATTTCCTCCGCGAGCGCGGCCCCCCGGTCCGCGTCGAGTGCGCCGAAGGCCTTGTGCGTGGGCCCGTAGTAGGCGCGAAAGGTGTCGAGCCAGTTCTGCGGCGAGCGGTAGCGGAAGACGTAATCGCGCCGCTCGGCCGACACCTGGTGCTTCGGAAAGAGCTGGCGCAGACGTTCCTCGGTGCCCCAGAGAAGCGGCGACTCGAGGCCCGCGGGCGGCGGCACGTAGCGGCCGATGAGCTTGAAGAGGCTGCCGATGAAGCTGTCGGGCGTCCAGTTCGCGAGCCCGATCCGGCCGCCTGGGCGGCAGACCCGGGCGAGCTCGGCGGCGGCCCGTACCTGGTTCGGCGCGAACATGACGCCGAAGGTCGAGAGCACGACGTCGAAGCTCGCATCGGGATAGGGCAGGTTCTCGGCGTCGGCCCGCTCAAAGCGCACATCGAAGCCTTCGGCTTCGGCCCGCGCGCGTCCCCGCTCGAGGAGCGCCGGCACGTAGTCGGTCGAAACGACGTCGCAGGCCCGGCGCGCGGCGGCGAGCGTCGCGTTGCCGTTGCCGGCGGCGACGTCCAGCACAAGGCTTCCGGGACGCAGATCGAGCGCCTCGCAGAGCGACTCGCCGACGAGCTGCAGCGTCGTGCCGATGACGGCGTAGTCGCCGGAAGCCCAGGTCTGCTGCTGCCGCGCCTTGATGGCGCCGTAGTCCGGCGTTGTCCGGCTGACGGTTTGCGTTTGCATGGCTCTCTCCTTCTGACGTCGAGCGGGTTCGGGTGCTCGAGCGGTCGGTCTGCTCGGGCATTTGCGCCTCGCGGAAGGGGCGCTCCTCTTACGCGTTCGCTTTCGCGCGCATGTGATCGATCACATGAATGTGCTCTCGCTGGGGGCTGAACATGACGATCTCCGCATCCTCGTCCACGCGGACGTTGTGTCCCGGCGGCCAATAGAAGAGATCGTTCGCTTTTACCGTCTCCTGCCGCCCGCGCGTATCGATCGTGGTAATCCGGCCGCGCAGCACATAGCCCCAGTGGGGGCACTGGCAGGCGTCGCCGTCGAGCCCCTGGAACAGCGGCGTGGTGTCGACCCCGGCGGCCAGGGTGAAGTACTCGGCGCTGATTCCGCCGAGGTCGCCCGCTCTGCCGAAATCGGTGCGCAGGCGCAGGACGGCACCGGGAATTTCCATTCGCACCTCGACATCATCTCTCGCGACTCGCATGTCGGTTTCTCCTTCGGTGGCTTCCATGGCGCCTCGCGCAGGGCGCTCCTCGGCGCGTATCGCGTGCCGGGCTACTCTTCACCTGCCTCAATGGCCCGGCGCAGGGGCGGCCTCCGATTGACCGACGGCATTCAACCGCGCCGCGCGCTGCGGACGGTCACGCCCGGGGGGACAGGCAGCGGGACGAAAAGGGTGACAGAATGATGTCCCCGGCCGGGCGAGGACCCGCCTCCATGAAGGAGCGGACGCAGTCGTTTGGCTATTGGCTGCGGCGGCGCCGCAAAGCGCTCGATCTCACGCAGGAGGCGCTGGCGCGCGCGGTGAGCTGCACGCGCCACGCCATACGCAAGATCGAGGCGGACGAGCGCCGGCCGTCCCGGCGGCTGGCGGAGCGCCTCGCCGAGAAGCTCGCCATTCCCGCGCACGAGCGAGAGGCTTTCCTCGCCGCGGCGCGCGCCCTCGACCGCACGGAACGCCTCGCGCTCGACCGCGAACCGTTGGTTCCGCCGACGACGGAACGAGGCGAACCCGATCCGTTCGTCGGGCGCGCCGGCGAGTACGGCCAGCTCTGCGAGCTGCTCGCGA
This sequence comes from Burkholderiales bacterium, assembly GCA_036563785.1. Taxonomy (GTDB): domain Bacteria; phylum Pseudomonadota; class Gammaproteobacteria; order Acidiferrobacterales; family Sulfurifustaceae; genus JACQFZ01. The sequence goes on from DATCLR010000234.1 coordinate 15,634, forward strand.
GAGCCGGTGCGGGCGCCGGCCATGCCGCGCTGATCGAAGGCGAACCGGGCATCGGCAAGAGCCGGCTGATGCGCGAGCTCGCGCGCTACGCGCGCTCCCGCCGCATCGCGATCCTCAAGACCAACTGCTACGAGATCGAGCGCGCGATGCCGTACCAGCCGGTGATCGATCTCGTGTCGCAGGCGCTCGACCTCGCGCCGGATGCGGTGCTGCGCCGGCTCGCGCCCGTGGCGCTCGCCGAGATCGCCGCGCTGGTGCCGACGGTGGCGCAGCGCGTCGCCGTGCCCGTGCTCTCCTCGGATTTCGTCGAAGCGCGGCAGGCGCGGCTCTTCCGCGCCATCGGACAGCTCCTCGATGCGCTCGCCGACGGGCGTCCGCTCGTCGTCATGGTCGACGACATCCAGTGGGCCGATCACGCGAGCGCGCAGTTCCTGCACTGGTTCGCGCGTCAGGCGGCGGCGCGCCCGTTGCTCGTGCTGCTCGCGTATCGGGACGAGGCGCTCTCCGACGACGATCGCCTCTTCGGGATGGTCGAGAGCCTAAAGCCCGAGCCGCACGTGCGCCACATGACGCTCGCGCGCCTGCGCTTCGCCGACGCCGAGGCGTTGGTCGGCGACGCCGCGCTCGCCGCGCGCCTCCACACCGAGACCGACGGGAACCCGTTCTTCCTCTGCTCGATGCTGCATGCGCTGCGCGCGGGCGAGATCGCGCCGAGCGCCACCGGCGAGCTGCCGCTCCCCGAGGCGTTGCGCGCGGCCGTGCGCGCGCGGCTGGCGCACGTGCCGGCGGAAGCGCGCGCGGCGCTCGACCAGGCCGCCGTCATCGGCCGGCGCTTCGACTTCGAGACGCTGCTCGCGGTCACGGGGTGCGCCGAGGAAGAGCTCCTGCGGTCCATCGAGATGCTGGTGCGGCGCCGGCTGCTGCGCGAGGACCGCGACGGCGGATACGACTTCGTGCACGACAAGGTGCGCGAGGTCGCGTACCTCGACGTCCCGGCGGCGCGGCGCGTGCGGCTGCATCGCGCCGTGGCCGAGGCGCTCGAGCGCCGCGAGGACGGCGATGCGCACGAGCGCGACGCGCGGCTCGCCGAGCACTACGAGCGCGCCCGGGTCTGGGACGAAGCGCTCGCGCACATGGTGCTAGCGGCGGAGCGCTCGCAGAAGCTCTTCGCGCTGCGCGAGGCGCTGCACTGGCTCGATCGCGCCGTCGGGCTCGCCGAAGCGCATCCGCAGGCGCTGCGCGGCCGCGCCCTCTGCGATCTCTACGAGCAGCGCGGCGGCGCGCGTGCGCAGGCGGGTCTGGTGGAGGGCGCGGTAGAGGACATCCGCCGCGTGATCGACGCGGCTAACCGGAGAGGCGACCGGCTCAAGGCGCGCGACGCGCTGATTCGGCTCGGCATGACCTATCGCCGCGCCGACGATTACGCCCGGGCGAGCGCCTGCCTGACCCGGGCGCTCGCCGAGTGCCGCGCGATGCAGGACGAGCGCCACGCGGCCGACACGCTCTACCACCTCGGCACCGTCGCGTGGAGCGACGGACGCAACGACGAGGCGATCGCCTGCCACGAGGAAGCGGTGGCGATCTGTGAACGCCTGGGCCTCACCGACCTCGTCGCGGTGCAGGCGTATCACGGCCGCGGCGAGGCGCACTTCAACAATCTCGAGCCGCGCGCCGCCATTGCCTGCTACGAGCGCTCGATCGAGCTCGCCCGCGGCATCGGCGACAAGAGCTACGAGCAGGAGAACCTCATGATGGTCGCGTACGCGCACACGGGCATCATGGGGCTCGCGGACTACGGAATCGCGCAGGCGAAGTTCGCGACAGCGCTCGAAATCGCCGAGCGCGCCGACCTGCAGTGGCACATGGGCCCGACGCTGCTCGGGCGCGATCACGTGCTCGGCTGCATCGGGCGCTACGGCGAGGCGTACGCCGGCATGACGCGCACGCTGCAGTGGCTCGAGAGCGTGGGGCACACGCGATACTCCCTGATGGCCTGCGATTTCCTGAGCCAGCTCCTGCTCGACCTCGGTCTGAATGCCGAAGCCGTCGAGTACGCGGAGCGCGGGCTCGCGCTCGGCGCCTCCGCCAAGGTCACGTTCTGGCGTCCGCGCATTGCCGCCAACCGCGCGATCGGGCGGCTGCGGCTCGGATACTTCGATGTCGGGCCCGAGCTCGAGCACATGGCGGCGCACTGCCGCGCGCACCGCGAGCTCTACCAGATGACGCGCTGTCTCGAGGGTCTTGGCGAGCTCGCGCTCGCTAGGGGCGATTCCGACGAGTGCCTCCGTCTGGCGCGCGAGCTGCTGGCGCTCGCCGAGCGCTCGGGCCTGCGTGAGCTCGCCGGTGTCGCGCACCGCCAGCGCGGCGAAGCGCTGATCGCCATGGGCGAGACGGCGGCCGCACGCGAGGAGCTGGCGTGCGCGCGGCGTATCGCGAACGCCGTGGGCCGCGTGCGCCTCGTCTACGACGTGGAGCGCGTGCTCGGGCGTCTCGGCGAGGCGAACGAAGCCGAGCGCTGGCTCGCCGTCATGCGCGGGAGCCTCGCCGGCACCTCCCTTACGCTCCGCCTCTGAGGCAGGCGCTCGCGCGAGCATCGCGCGGCAATCGCCGTTGGCCGCCGTCTAACGTCCGGCCGGGTCGACTCGAGCGGCGTTCTTGCGCGTGCACGCATCGGGGAAGCGCCGGGTGTGCGCGCGGCGGCACGGGACACGCGCCGATGCGGCTCGGCGTGCTCGCCCGAAGCGGCCCTAGAGTGTTGTGCGCCTTGACCGCCGCCCGACGCTGCGTGATCGTGGCCGCCTTTCGGAGCGCGAGAAACGAGCGCCATGAGGCGGTACGTCTGGCTCCTCTCGCTGGCGCTGTTGGCGCCGACTCCAGCTGCCCGCGGAGAAGGGTACATCGGTCTCGGCGGCGGCAGGAGCGAAGCCGACATAAGCATCGAAGCCGAAGAGGCGCTGTTCGAGATCGGCGGCGAGTGCGGGCTCAACGTCTCGTGCGCGTTCGATGAACGCGACACCGGGTTCAAGATTTTCGGGGGCAAGCGCTTCAATCCTTATTTCGCGCTCGAGCTCTCCTACATGGATCTCGGCGAGTTTTCCTCGACAGCCGTAGGGCCCAGCACGAGCGGCGGCACGCTGCGCTTCCGGCTGCTCGCCGACGTCTGGGCGATCGGCGTCGCGGGGGTCGGGCTGATTCCGGCCGGCCGCTTCGACTTCCTGGTGAAGGCCGGAGCGGCATACTGGTCGGCCGATCTCACCGCTTCCGCCGTGGACACCGTATTCGGCGCCGCTTCCGAAACCGACACCGACGACGGCGGCAATCTGCTCTGGGGCGCCGGACTGCAATGGAACGGCGACCGGGTGTCTTTGCGTGCCGAGTTCGAACGACTCGATATCGATGACGTAGACATCGACCTCGTTTCGGTGAGCGCGATTTTCCGCTTCTGACCCGCGGGAACCGGTATCTCGCAACCCCCGATTGTCGACGAAGCGGCGGCGCGACCGCCCTCGTCGTCGCGTGCGAGAAGCGCTACGGGATTCTCGTCGTTGACCGCTTCTGCGGGATACGCGATGGTGAGCATCGGCATTTGCCGCCATCGCAGCAATGCGCACCGGTATGAAAGGTCGGGCATGGATCGGTCTGTTCGCGCTGTGCGCAGCGAGCTCGGCCGCGTATGCGCAGGGATACATCGGCATCGGCGGAGGAAGCGCCGAAGCGAACATAAGGGCGGAAGCGGAGGAGGAGCTCGCGGAGATCGGCGGCGACTGCGGCGCGACGATCGCCTGCTCCTTCGACGAGTCCGCCGGCGGCTCAAAGGTATTCCTGGGGAAGCGCTTCAACCGCTACTTCGCGCTCGAGCTGTCTTACACGGACTTCGGGACGTTTTCCGCCGCGGGCAGCGGCGCGAGCCCTTCCGGCGGCACCGTCGATTTCGCTCTCACGGCCGAGATCTGGTCGGTCGGGCTCGCCGGGCTGGCTCTGCTGCCCCTCGGCGGCGCTTTCGACTTGTTCGTGAAGGCGGGCGTGGCCTACTGGTCGGCGGATCTCGAGGGAACGGCGACGGACGCGTCTTTCGGCACGCTTTCGGAATCGGATACCAGCGAGGGCGGCAACCTGCTCTGGGGCGCCGGGCTGCAATGGAACGGCAGGCGGATATCGCTGCGAGCGGAATTCGAGCGTATCGACATCAACGATGTCGATATCGACCTCGTTTCGGGAAGCATCGTGCTTCGACTGTGAGATGCCAGCCCCGGCGGCTGTCGCCGTGCTTCAGGCGCGGGACGTCGATGGGACGTCGCGAACGCCGAGAGTGAGTAGATCTCGCGTGCGCTAGCGGCCGCGCTTCGGTCGCACGTCGGCGCCCGCGTCGTGCTCTCCCGTGCGCGGCGACGTGAGACTCGTCCAGGCATCCATGGCGGCGCGGGCGACCGCGAGGAGCGTGGTGCGCGACGCGCCGTCGCGCGCAAGGATCGACATTCCGTGCTGCACGGAAAGATAGAAGCTCGCAACGGCATCGCAGTCGACGGTCCCGGGAATCTCTCCCTCGGCCACGGCGCGTTCCAGGCGCTGCCTGAGCTTCGCGAGATTCTCGGCGCGGCAGGCGCGCAGCTTCGCGCACACCGAGGTGTTCTCGCCGGTATCGTGCAGTGCGCCGAGCGCGATCATGCAGCCGCGCGGCTTTCCGCGCTGCGTGAACGCAATCGCGCTTTCCTCGAGCAGCCGTGCGATTCCTTCGCGGGCGCTCGACGCATCGAGTACCGCGTCCCAGTCCGGACCGCCTTCTCTCGCGCTGTAGATCCGCACGGCCTCGAGAAATAGCGCCTCCTTCGAGCCGAACGCAGCGTACAGGCTCGGGGGATTGATGCCCATCGCGTCCGTGAGCTCGGCGAGCGACGCACCGTCGTACCCCTTCGCCCAGAACACGTCCATCGCCTTGGCGAGCGCCGCCGCGCGATCGAACGCGCGCGGCCGGCCTCGGCCTCGCCGGGTTCCGTGCGGCTTCACGATCCGCCCTTTCTCGCGCACCTGCACAACATGATTTTATATCAATAGCTACAAAAATTCTTGACGCCCGCCCGGCGCGTCCGCTAAATATGTAGTGCTCGATACACAATAGAGGCATCCCATGGCCGGTTTACGGGGAAAGGTGGCGCTGGTAACGGGCGGCAGCCGCGGCATCGGGGCCGCCATCGTGCGGCGGCTGGCGGCGGACGGCGCGGACGTCGCGCTCACTTGCGTGCGCGCGCGCGAGCGGGCCGAGGCGGTGGCGGAGGCCGTCCGCAGGGGCGGGTGCCGCGCGCTCGTGCTGCGCGCGGACAACGCGGAGCCGTCCGCGCTCGAGGCGGCGGTCGAGGAGACCGTGGCGAGGCTGGGCCGCCTGGACGTGCTCGTGAACAATGCGGGCGCGTTCGCGGTCGCGACGCTCGAGGAGGCGACGCTCGAGCAGTTCGACCTGATGTTCGCCGTGAACGTGCGGGCGGTGTTCGCCGCGGCTCGGGCCGCCTCGCGCCGCATGTCGGCGGGCGGACGCATCATCACCATCGGCAGCAATCTCGCCGAGCGCGTTCCGAGCCCCGGCCTCGCGCTCTACGCGGCGAGCAAGGCAGCGCTGATCGGACTCACGAAGGGCATGGCGCGCGATCTCGGTCCCCGCGCGATCACGGTGAACCTCGTGCAGCCGGGCTCGACCGACACCGACATGAACCCGGAGGACGGGCCGCACGCCGATGCGCAGCGCGCCGCCACGGCGATCGGCCGCTTCGCCGAGCCAAGCGAGATCGCGGCGCTCGTCGCCTGGCTGGCGAGCGAGGAGAGCGGCTTCGTTACCGGCGCCGTTCTCACGGCGGACGGCGGCGCGAACGCATGAGGTCCGCGTCCGCCGCACCGGGCGCCGTTGCGCTCGCCGCTGTCGGGACGGCAGTGATCGTGACGAGCGAGTTCATCGTCGTCGGGCTGCTTCCGGGGATGGCGCGCGATCTCGGCGCGTCGCTCGAGCGCGCGGGAAATTTCGTGTCCGGGTTCGCGCTCGCGAGCGCGCTCGCCGGCCCGCCCTTGACGATGCTGCTCGTCCGCTTCGACGCGCGGCGCGTGCTCGCAACCGTCCTCCTGGTATATGCGGTCACCAACACCGTCATCGCCGCGGCTCCCGGTTACGGGGCAGTCCTCGGCGCTCGCCTGGCGCAGGGCGCGCTGCTGCCGGCGTTCGTGAGTATCGGCGTCGCCGCCGTGGCCGGCCGTGCGGGCGCGCGCGGCGGTCGCGCCGTGGCGAACGTGAACATCGGCGTCATCGCGGCGTCCGTGTTCGCCGTTCCCGCCGGCGTTCTGATAGCCGACGTAGCCGGCTGGCCGGCGAGCTTCGTCTTGCTCGCCGGCCTCGCGGGCGCCGCGGCGCTCATGGTTCGCGTGGGCTTCCCCGCGTGTGCCTGCGCTTCGCCGCCGGCGTTCGCTCCGCAGCTCGCGCTGCTTCGCGAACCGCGGCTCATCGCGCATCTTGCACTCACCGCGCTCCTCTTCGTCGCCATGTTCGCGGCGTACACGTACTTCGCGGCGCTGCTCGAGGGCGTCGCCGGATTCGACGAGCGCGAAACGGCGCTCGCGCTGTTCGGGTTCGGGGTCGCCGGGCTCGCCGGGAACTGGCTCGCCGGCCGCGGCGCCGAGGGCGAGGCGACGCGGGCGACGGCCGCCGCTGCGCTCGCGCTCGGCGGCGCGCAGTTGGCGGCTTCTACGGCGAACGGGTGCGGTCCGTTCCTCGCGCTCGCGCTCGCGGTCTGGGGCGCCGCTCATGCCGCGTTGTTCGTTCTCTGCCACCTGCGCGCGATGCGCGCCGCGCCGCAGGCGCCCGCATTCGCCGGCGCGCTCAACATATCGGTGTGCAACATCGGTGTTGCCGCGGGTGCGGCGGCGGGCGGAGCGGCAGTGGCAACCTCCGGCGTCTCGACCGCGGGGATGGCGGGGGCGGCCGTCGCGTTTGCGGCCTTCGTGTTTGCGCTCTTCGTCGAACGGAGCGGCAACACCGCGGGGAACGTGGTGTCGGCTGCAGACCGCGGAGAACGCTCGCAAAGCCGCGGCCTGTGACGCGCCGCCGCGACGACAGACGAGTCTTCCCGGTCTATGTCGCCGAGCGCGCCGCTTCCCACGCCCGCTTCTCGCGCTTTGACCACCAGTACTCCAGGGTCTGCGGAAGCATTTCACCCCGCGTTTCGGCGGGCGCGAGCACGGCGAGCGATGCGTTGACGATCGGTACGCCGGCGCGGGCGGTGCCCGCAGGGATTGCGGCGTTCGGGCGCAGCTCGGCCGGCGGCGCGAGCTCCTCCGGCGTCAGGAGCAGACCGAATCGCTTGAGCGCCGATCCCGGCCGCACGCGGCTCGTCCAAAGCGTCAACGGCACGGCGAGCACGAGCCCCGCGAACACGGGCGTCAGCCACCAGAAGAACTGCGGGGCGAGAACGAACGTCGCCGTGCCCCAGGCGACGCCGAGCAGCGTCGGCGCCAGGCAATAACGCAGCGCCTCGTGCCAGGCGACGCTGCGATCGCCGCGCGCCTGCGTCGCCCACACCACGTTGTAGCCGGCGAGCGTCGCCGCGACGAAGTAGGCGTGGAAGCACATCATGAGCGGAGCGAGCAGGACCGAGAACAGCACTTCGATGAGCGCGCTCGCAACGAGCCGGCCGGCGCCGCCGAAGGCGGCGCGCTGCGCGCGGCTCGAGAGACACAGCACCAGCCCGCAGAGCTTCGGCAGCCCCAGCATCGCGAGCGTCACCACGAGAAGCGAGACGATCTGTTCCGTCTTCGTGACCGGCCAGACGGGGAACAGCTGATAGCCCGGTCCGAAAAAGCTGTGCGGGACCAGGGCGCGGCCGATCGCGTCCGCGGTGCTCAGGCCGAGCAGCAGCAGCCACAGCAGCGAGGCCACGTACGCGAGCGCGCCGAGCAGGAAATGCAGGCGGCTCAGCGGATGCAGCCCGCGAAGCGCGAGCAGCTTCAGGTGTTGCAGATTGCCCTGTGCCCAGCGGCGGTCGCGCTTGGCGAAATCGAGTACGTTGGCCGGCATGCCCTCGTAGCTGCCCTCGAGGTCGGGCAGCAGATACACGTCCCAGCCCGCGCGGCGCATGAACGCCGCTTCGACGAAGTCGTGGCTCAGGATCTCGCCGCCGAGCGGCGGGTCGCCGGGCAGCGCCGGCAGCGCGCAGTGCTGCATGAAGGGCGCCACGCGCAGGATCGCGTTGTGGCCCCAGTAGTTGCCCGCGCCGATCTGCCAGAAGGTCAGGCCGGTGGCGAGCATCGGACTGTAGAGCCGCGAGGCGAACTGCACCAGCCGGGCGAAGAGCGTGCGCTGGCCGACCGGGAACGGCACGGTCTGGATGATCCCGGCGCGCGGGAGCGCCTGCATCGCCCGTACGAGCGCGAGCAGCGTGCGGCCGGACATGACGCTGTCCGCATCGAGCACGATCATGAAGTCGTACCGCCGGCCCCAGCGGCGGCAGAAATCGGCGATGTTGCCCGCCTTGCGTTCCGTATTCCGCTCGCGGCGCCGGTAGTAGAGCTTTAGGCGGGGCGCGAGCCGCTCGCGCAGCGCGAGGAACGCGCGCTGCTCGGCCGCGGCGATCGCCGGGTCGGTCGAATCGCTGAGCAGGTAGAAGTCGAAATGCGGCCCGCCGCCGGCCTCGATGAGCGAGCGCGCGGTCGCCTCGAGGCCGGCGCTCACCTGCGCCGGATCCTCGTTGTAAACGGGCATCACGACCGCGGTGCGTGTCGTGATCGGTGTGTCGTCGGCCGGAGCGAAGCGCGCCCGGCGGCGCAGCGTGATCGGATCGAGCCCTGCGAGCCGGAGCGCGAAGCCGAACAGCGCGGTCCAGAACGCGATCGCGATCCAGGCGAAGGTCAGCGTGAAGATCGCGAGAATCGCCGTTTCGGCCGCCGTCATGCCGTTCGCCCGCAGGATGTCGGCCATCAGCGCCGCGCCGGCGAACGTGGTGAGGAGGACGAGCGCGAAGAAGAGCGCGCGCCGGACGCGGGGCGCCGGGATGGGCACGTCGGAAAGCGATACCGCGGACACGGTGCGGCGGCAAAGCACGCTAGTGGATCTCACGCGGCGACCAGACGTAGTTCCAGGTTTCGGTCAGGCGCTGGCCTTCCAGCTCGAGGAAAAGCCGCATGTCGACGGCCTCGGCGCTCGTCGGGGCCAGGCGGAACGACACGCGCCAGCCGCCCGACGCGGGGATGCGCTGCACGGTCAGGTCCGAGACCTCGCCGTTCGTGGCGGTGAGCCTGGCGGCGACCGGCTGCGTTTCGGCGAGCTTCGACAGCTCGCCGCCCGCGAAGTCGACGATGAAGCGCCGCAGGCTGCGCGGCGGCTTCTTCGCGGTCCCGGGCACCGCACCCCACCCGGCACGGGTGCGCTCGACGTAAGCGAGCGTCGCGCCCGGCGGCGACGCGAGCGTCGCCCGCAGGCGATACGCGACCGTGAGGCTCTCGCCGGCCGCGAGCGGCCGCTCGGGCACCCAGAAGGCGACGATGTTGTCGTGAATCTCCTCGGTCGACGGAATCTCGACCAGGTGCACCGCCCCCCTGCCCCACGGCGCGCCGCGCGGCTCGACCCAGAAGCTCGGCCGGCGCTCGAAATGCGATTCCAGGTCGAGGTAGTGCTCGAACCGGCGATCGCGCTGCATCAGGCCGAAGCCGCGCGGATTCTCGTCGAGCAGCGCGGTGACGCGCAGCTCCTTAGGATTCACGAGCGGCCGCCAGATCCATTCGCCCGCGTGCGTGTGCATGAGCAGGCCGTCCGAATCGTGCACCTCGGGACGGTAATCGTCGACATCGCGCGCGTGGTTCTCGCCGAAGAAGAACATGCTCGTGAGCGGCGCGATGCCGAGCCGCTCGATGCTTGCGCGTGCGTGAAGCGTCGCCTCGACGTCGACCACCGTCTCGTCGCCGGGCGTGATGCGGAAGCGGTACGCGCCGGCCACCGACGGGCTGTCGAGCAGCGCATAGATCGTCATCGAGGTGGCGTTGCGCGCCGGGCGCACCAGCCAGAACTCGCGGAATGCCGGAAACTCTTCGCCCTTCGGCAGCGCGGTGTCGACGGCGAGGCCGCGCGCCGAGAGCCCGTAGACCTGATGGCGTCCGAGCAGGCGGAAGTACGAGGCGCCGAGAAACACGACGAGCTCGTCCTTGTAGTCCGGACGGTTCAGCGGGTAGTGCACGCGAAAGCCCGCGAACTGCAGGTCCGGCGGCAGGGCGCCCGCCAGCCCCGTCTTGCCGTAGTCGAACATCTCGGGATCGAAGCGCAGCGGTTGCACGACGCCGTTCGCGACGATGTGAATCTTCACCGGTTCCCGGTACAGGTAGCCGAGGTGGAACAGCTGCACCTCGAACGGGCTCTCGCCGCGCCACAACGCCTTCGTCGGGCGGAAGCGAATATCGCGATAGGCGTCGTAGTCGATAGCGGCGAGCGCCGGCGGAAGCTCGTAGCGCGGCGCGGCGTAGGGTCGGGCGGCGAGCGCGCGCGCCCGCTCCGCGATCTGCGCGAAGAGCGGGTCCGCATCGGGCGCCGCGCCCGCAGCCGCTCCGCCGCCGAGCAGCAGCCAGGCGGCAGCCGCGGCGCGAACGACGCCGAGGAGTTCGATGATCCGATGTCGATTCGATCGATGCATGGCTTCCGAACGTGTTGTCCCGGTGCGCGCGGCGGCGCGATCGCTTCCTCTGACGGCTGGCGCGGGAGAAAGCGCTGGCGAATCGTCGGACGGCCTGCGCCGCTCGTTGGGATCCGCATCGACCGCGCGCACGGCCCGTCGCCGCGCGGACGCGCCGCGCGCCGGTCGAACGAAAGGTGGTGGTCCGCTTCTTGTTGCTGACGGAGGCCCGTGCTCCGGCCGCCAGCAGGCAAGCGCCGTGCCAGGCGTTGCCGAGGGCGAAAAAGCGCATCGTTTCAGGCGTTTGGCCGCGAGAGGTCTGTGGGCGCCGCGCGCGCCTCGTAGCCGGCCGGCGACGGCGAGCGCGGCTCGTGCGCTAACTAGCGGTCGCCGCGGAGGAATCGGTGTCGCCGAACGGCTACATCAGCGGGCCGGCTTGAACTGCTTGGGATCGAGCGCGTAGCGATGCAGCAGCTTGTAGAAATCCGTGCGGTGGCGCTGCGCGAGGCGGGCCGCGTGCGTGACGTTCCCGCCGGTGAGTTGTAGCAGATGTACGAGGTACTGGCGCGTGAACTCGTCGCGCGCTTCGTCGAACGCCGGTATGCGCCCGGCCGCGCTTCCGAGCGCCTTGCGCACGAGCGCGGCGCTGATCACCGGGCCGGGAGAGAGCGCGACCGTCTGCTCGACCACGTTCTCGAGCTGGCGCACGTTGCCCGGCCACTCGGCCCCCACCAGGAGCTCCATCGCTTCCGGCGCGTAGACTTTGCGCACGCCGTCGGCCCGTGCGGCGATCCGGTTCAGCGTGTGGTTGACAAGGAGCGGTATGTCTTCGCGCCGCTCGCGCAGAGGCGGCACGTGCAGCGTCACGACGTTGAGGCGGTAGTAGAGGTCCTCGCGAAACGATCCGGTGCGGATTGCGGTCTCGAGGTCGCGGTGCGTGGCCGACACCACCCGGATGTCGACGGGCGCGTCAGCCACGCCGCCGATGCGTCGCACGCGGCGCTCCTGCAGCACGCGCAGCAGCTTGGCCTGGAGATTGAGCGGCATATCGCCGATCTCGTCGAGGAACAAAGTCCCGCCATCCGCTGCGGCCATCAGTCCCGGATACTCGCGCGTCGCCCCGGTGAACGCGCCGCGCTCGTACCCGAAGAGCTCCGCTTCCATCAGCGTCTCGGGCAGGGCGGCGCAGTTCAGGGCGACGAACGGGCCGTCGCGCCGCGGGCTGATGCGGTGCAGCGCGCGGGCGATCAGCTCCTTGCCGGTGCCGCTTTCTCCGCGGATCAGCACGCTCGCGTCGCTCGGACCTACCCGGCGCACGTCGGCGAGCAGGTCCTGCATGCGGGGGCTGCGCGTGATCACGTCCGCGTGCCAGTCCTCGGGCGCGGCGACGGCGCCGTTCTGCCGCACCGCGCGGGCGAGGAGGTCGAGCAGCTCGTCGCGATTGATGGGCTTCGTGAGAAAACCGAACGCGCCGCTCTGCGTCGCGTGGACCGCGTCCGGGATGGTGCCGTGCGCCGTGATCAGGAGCACCGGCAGGCCGGGCGCGCGCCGCTGCACCTCGTGCAGCAGCGCGATGCCGTCCATGCCGTCCATGCGCACGTCGCTGATCACCGCGTCGGGTCGTCGTGCGGCGATGCAGCCGAGCGCCGCCGCGGCGCTCGTTGCCGTCTCGACCGTGTAGCCCGCCGCCTGCAGCCGGATCCGCAGCAGCTGCAGCATCCCGGGGTCGTCATCGACCAGCAGGACGTGGTGCTTCTTCTTCCCCGTTGTCATCGGCCTCTCCGGTTACGGCGGGCTGGACGGCGCGCTCGATCGCCGTGAGCGCATCGATCTTCTGCTGCGCCTCCGTCAACGCCTTGCGCAGCTCCTGCAGCTCGCGCGCCGCGCGCTCGCGCTGCCCGAGGACCTGCAGGTAAACGTCGATGAGGTCGTGGGCGCCGGGTGTGAGCCGCTCCGGCGCCTCGGCCGCTTTTCGCAGCAGATCGCGCGCGACCGCCGGATCGTAGTCGGGATGTCCGGGCCAGCCTCGCATGAGGCCGAGCCGCAGGCGGTTCTCGGGCGTCGGGTCGAGCAGCGCCGCAACCGTCGCCTGCTCGAGCATCTCGGCGCGCTCCTGCGGGCCGGCCGCGAGGAACAGCCGCAGCGCGGCGAGGACATCGTCGGCCGAAGCCGGAGGGGGTGCAGCGGTCGGTGCGGCAGCGGTCGGCGTCGGCGCGGCGGACGGCGTCTCTGCCTGGGGCATGACCGCGCAGGCGGCGAGCGATGCCGCGAGAGAAAGCGCGGCGAGCGCGCGCTCAGGCCGCGGCCGGCTGCGGCAGGAAAATCCGGAAGTTGGCACCACAAAGCACTCCTTCGGTTATGTCCACGCGTCCGCCGTGCGCGTGCACGAACGCGCGCACCACGGAAAGCCCGATGCCGGTTCCGCGCACGTGGCCCCGCTGGCGCTGTGCGCCCTGATAGAACGGTTCGAAGACGCGCTCGCGCTCCGCGGCCGGTATGCCCGGACCCTCGTCGCCGACCGCGAGCTCGACGCCGCCGGGCACGGGGCGGCTCGCGATCAGGATGCGCCCGCCGCCCGGCGAGAACTTGATCGCGTTCGACAGCAGATTGTCCAGGATCACGTGCAGTTTCCTCCTGTCTGCGGTCAGCTCCGCCGCCTTCAGATCCTGCTCGATCCGCAGCCGCAGGCGCTCGGCGGCGAGCCGGTGCTGCGCCAGCACCTCGGCCACCAGCGCGCGCAGATCGAACGTCGCGCATTCGAGCCGAGTCTCCTGCTGCTGCCAGGCGTTGAAGTCGAGCAGGTCTTCGATTTTTTTCTGCAGACCGAGGCTGTTGTCCCGCACGATCGCCGCGATCTGCTGCTGCGCCGGCGCGAGCCGGCCGACCGTGCCGTCGATCAGCAGATCGATGCCCTCGCGGATGTTCGCGAGCGGCGTCTTCAGCTCGTGCGAGACGTGGCTCAGGAACGTGCGCTTCTGCTGCTCGAGGTCGCGCAATCGCCGGCGCAGCCACTCGAGCCGGCCGCCGAGCTCCTCGATGTCGCGGGCCCCGCGCACGGACACCGGGTGATCGAGCCCGGCCTCGCCGAGGCGGCGGATCGCGTTGCCGAGCTGGCGGATCGGCCGCGCGATCAGCGCCGCGAAAAGCGCCGCGAGCGCCAGCGCCAGCGGGATCAGCGCGGCCGCCTGCCAGTAGAGCGCCTGCTGCACGGCGGCGCTGCGGCTCTCAAGCTCCGCGAGGGAGGCATCGATGTTGCGATCGAGCAGCGCCTTGAACTCGCGCGCCGCGGCGTGCAGGCGCTCGAAGCGCTCGACGGCGGCGGCCGCGCGGGGCGAGTCGTGCCGGTGCGCGCGCAGCGCCTCGAGGATCGCGACCGCCTCGGATTCGATCGCCGCCCCCGGCTGTCCGCCGTCGAACGCGCCGTTGCGGTAGCGCGCCAGGATGCCGAGGAGCTGCTTGTGGCGCTCCTCGTAGACCGCGAGCAGGTCCGGATTACCGACGACGCGGTACTGCAGCGCATTGCGCTCGAGCGTCGTCAGGAGCTCGAGCAGGCGCTGCGTATCGCGCGCCGCCCGCACGCTTTCCGTTACCGTCGCGGCGGTCTGGCGCGCGAGCGCGTCGACGTACGTGCGCGTGAGCAGTATGGCGGCGATGAGCGGTATCGAGACCAGCGCGAATCCGGCGAGAACGAGGACGTTCAGCGAGGGAAGTCGCGGCATGGCCGACATGATACCGTGCCCGTCGCTTCCTCACGGAACCGCTGCGCCGCACGTGTGCGAACGGTCGTCGCGCCGTGCCGTCCGGCGCGGCCGACGACGGCTGCGAAGCGGCCGCTGACACCGCATCCGAGCGCGCCGGGGTGTCCGCATGCGGCGCTCCTCGGGACCGCCCGCCCGCCGCGGCCGCCGATTCGGGCGGCGCGCCGGTCGAGCCGCTATACCTATATATGGCGATGGCCGGAAGGCGGCCGGCGGGCCGCGTTCGAACCGGCCGGCGCCTCTCGGCGGCTCTTCCGAGCGGCCGACCCGACGGCGGTCCGAAGCGAAGCGAATCTTGGGGCGCCGTTTCGTTCTAACCAGGCGCACCGCCGCTCACAAGCACATTAGAGAAGGTTCGTGGAATCAGCCTACGTCTACTTCGCCGAGGTCGCCCGGCTCGGCTCGATCCGCCAGGCGGCAGAACGCCTTTACATCTCCGCCTCCTCCATCAGCCGCCAGATCGCGAAGCTCGAGCGCGAGTTCGATGCGCCGCTCCTGATTCGCCGTCCGCAAGGCGTGGAGCTCACGCCCGCCGGACGCATTTTGTACGAGTTCATCCAGACGCGCTCGCGCGAGATCGAGCGGGTCAAGGCGTTCATCGACGATCTGAAGAACCTGCGCCGCGGACACGTATCGCTGCGGATCGTCGAGGGGCTGCTCGGCGGGTTTCTTCCGAAAGCGCTGGCCGAGTTCTCCCGGCGCTACCCGGCTATCACTTACGAAGTGAAGGTGGCGGCCACCGATGACGTCATGCTCGCCGTCGCCGAAGGCCGCTGCGACATCGGCATTTCGTTCCATCCGTACCCGCGCGCGAACGTGCTGCCGGTCGCCGAGGTGCGCGAGCCGCTGTTCGTCGTCATGGCTCCGGATCACCCGCTTGCGGGCCGTCCGTCGCTCCGGCTCGCGGACCTCGAGAACGAGCCGGTGAGCCTGCCGGATAAGACCTTCGGCATCCGCCATCTCATCGACCACGCCGTCAAGATCGGGCCGATCCGGCTCAACATCCGCTGCGAGACGAACTCGATCGAAATGCTCCGCCGCTTCGCGGCGACGGGCATGGGCGTGTCGTTTCTGCCGGGGTACTCGTTCGAGCAGGAGGCCGCAGCCGGCAAGCTCGTGGGCGTACGGCTCACGGACCCGGGGCTCCTGACGACAGTGACGCAGTTCTGCCGCCACGCGGAGATCGAGCTTACCCCCGCCGGGCAAGCGCTCATGGATGCGCTGATACAGGCGTCGGGTGCCGTACCGGTGTTGCGCTAAACGCAACACTGTGTGCGAAAATCTCTGCTTTTTTGCCGCGCGTCCCGAGGCCACAATGCCCCCACGACTTGGCTTTCCGCGAGAGGGGGTAACCGTGTACCTGTTGAAGAAGCTGCGCACGATGTTCCTCGCCACGGCCGCCGCCGGAATCCTGGCGGGCGGCGTCGGGACGGCGGCCGCTCAGGACGTGATCCGGATCGGCGCGCCGCTGCCGCTCACCGGGCCGCTGTCGCCCGAGGGTAAGAAGCAGCAGCGCGGCTACGACCTGTGGGCGAAGGTGGCCAACGAGAAAGGCGGCATCAAGGCCGGCGGGCGCACCTACAAGGTGGAGATCGTATACGTCGACTACGAGTCGAACACGCCCCGCGCGGTCCAGAGCGCCGAACGCCTGATCACCAACGAAAAGGTGAACTTCCTCTTCTCGCCGTTCGGCTCCGGGGCGGCGAAGGCCGCGAGCAGCGTCTCGGAGCGCTATGGCATCCCGACCATTGCCGCCACGGCCTCCTCGAAGGAGGTGTACGACCAGGGCTACAAGTACCTGTTCGGGACGTTCACGCCGAACAACACCCTGACCGATCCGCTGACCGAGATCGTGGCGGCGTCGAAGCAGGACGTGAAGACCGTCGCGATCTACGCGCGCAACGACCTGTTCCCGCTCGCCATCGCCCAGGAGATGGAGAAGTCCGCGAAGCGGCTCGGGTTCAAGGTGCTCTCGTTCGAGAAGTACGCGATCGGGACGCTCGACCACGCCTCCGCGCTCACCGCGATGCGGCAGTCGAAGCCCGACTGGGTGTTCGCCACCGGCTACATCAACGACCTGATCCTGATGCGCAAGCAGATGGCCGACCTCGGCATCACGCCGAAGGTGCTCACCATGATCGCGGGTCCGGCGTATCAGGAGTTCATCGACGCGGCCGGCCCGCTTGCCGAGAACGTTTCGAGCGCGGCCTGGTGGCATCCGGCTGTGTCCTACCAGGGCAAGGACATTTTCGGCAGCACTAAGGACTACGTCGAACGCTTCCGTAAGGAATACGGCACGACGCCGGACTACGCCGAAGCGTCCGCGAGCGCGGCCGGGGCGATCCTGCAGCTCGCGATCGAGAAGGCCGGCAGCATCGATCCGAAGGCGGTGCGGGACGCGCTCGCCGCCATGGACACCGTCACCTTCTACGGACCGATCCGCTTCGGCGAGACGGGGCAGATCGTCTCGCTCGAGCCGCCCGTGTTCCAGATCCAGGGAGGCAAGGCGGTCGTCGTCTACCCGTCGCAGGTGAAGCAGGCCGACCTGCGCTTCGGCGGGATTCAGTAACCAACCGCTGCCGGCGCGCACTGCGGGCGGCTCGCCGCCCGCGGCCGCCCGCGCCCTCGACCCGGCGCCATGCACTACGCCCAAGTCTTCATCAACGGCCTGATGCTCGGCGGCCTGTACGCCTGCATCGCCGTCGGGTTCTCGCTCGTCTGGGGCGTGCTCAACGTCATCAACATCCTGCACGGGACCTTCGTGGTGCTCGGGTCGTACATCGCCTACTTCGGCTACGCGCACCTCGGGCTGCACCCGTTCCTGTCGATCCCGATTTCGGGCGCGGTGCTGTTCGTGCTCGCCTATCTGGTCCAGCGCGGGCTCATCAACCGCGTGATCGGCGCGCCGGTGCTGACGACGCTGGTGCTGACGTTCGGGCTCGACCTGCTGCTCAACAACGCGGCGCTCCTCGCATTCTCCGCGGACTACCGTACGGTTCAGCTCGCGAATCCGCTCGGCAGCAAGATCGTCGCCGGGTTGGTCCTGCCGCTCGAGCGCGTGTGGGCGATGCTGCTCGCGCTCGGGCTCACGGGGCTGCTCTATCTCGTGCTCGTGCGCTCGAAGATGGGTCGCGCGATCGTCGCCGTGCGCACGGACCCGGAGGCCGCGGCGCTGATGGGCGTGAACGTGCGCCGCACCTACGCGATCACGTTCGGCCTCGGCGCGCTCATGGCGGGTGCGGCCGGCAGCCTCCTCAGCCTCATCTTTCCGATCTCGCCGCTCAACAGCGGCGAGTTCCTCGGGCTCGCCTTCGTCGCGTGCGTCCTCGGCGGCCTCGGCACCGTGCCTGGCGCGATGATCGGCGGGCTCGCCCTCGGCGTCATCCAGAGCTTCGCGGCGAGCCTGATCGGCGCGGAGCACGGGCTCACCGTCGCGTTCGTGCTGCTCGTGCTGCTCCTCATCTTCCGGCCGACCGGAATCATGGGACGCAAGGGGTTCGAATGAAGCGCATCGCCCTTACCGCCGCCGGCATCGCCGTCCTCGCTGCGCTTCCGGTGCTCGGCGACAATTACCTGCTGCGGCTCGGCACCATGTTCGGGATGTACGCCGTGCTCGCGCTTTCCTGGAACATCATCGGCGGCTTCGCCGGTTACCCATCGTTCGCCACAGCGGCGTTCTTCGGGCTCGGCGCCTATACGGGTGCGCTGCTGCAGAACGCGGGCGTCCCGATGCCGCTCGCCTGGGCCGCCGCCTGCCTCGCCGCGGCGCTCTTCGCGGCGGTGCTCGGAATCGCGATCCTGCACCTGAAGGGCCACTACTTCGCGATCGCGAGCCTGGTGGTGGGCGAAGTGCTGCTCGAGATAGCGACCTCCTGGACCGATCTCACCGGCGGCGGCACCGGCCTCAACCTGCCGATCATCCGCATCTCGGTCGACGCGCAGGCGCGGCTCTTCTTCTGGTCGATGCTCACCCTCGGGGTGCTGACGCTGGCGCTCACCTGGGCGGTGGCCTCGAGCCGCCTCGGCTTCGGGCTGCAGTGCATCCGCCAGAACGAGGACGCGGCGGCGATGGTCGGCATCAACACCACGCTCTACAAGGTGATCGCCTTCACGCTGTCGGCGCTTTTCGTCGGCGGGGCGGGTGCGATGTACGCCTCCTGGGTGTTCTACATCGAGCCGCCGGACGTCTTCCACGTGCTGACGTCGGTCAAGCCGATCGTCATGGCCCTGCTCGGCGGCGCAGGAACCGTCTTCGGACCGGTGCTCGGCGCGGCCGTGTTCCTCGTGACCGAGGAGCTGGTGTGGCGCAACTTCCTCGACATCCACGCGGCGGTTCTCGGGCTCATCATCGTCGTGCTCATCTTCTTCCTGCCGCGCGGCATCCTCGGGCTCGTGCGGGGCCGGCCGGCGCCGCCGGAGGGCGCGGCGCCGCTCGCGATGGGGAGGGAGGCACAATGAGTAAGATCCTCGCGCTCGAGCGGGTGTCCTGCCGCTTCGGCGGGCTCATGGCGCTCTCCGAAGTCGATCTCGCGGTGCGGCCGGGGGAAGTGCTCGGGCTCATCGGTCCGAACGGCGCCGGCAAGACCACGCTCGTCAACGTCATCACCGGCGTCTACCGTCCCTCGAGCGGACGGGTCGTGTTCGACGGGCGGCGCATCGACGGCCTCAAGACCTACCAGATCGCGCGCCTCGGGATCGCTCGCACGTATCAGATCGTGCAGCCGTTCCCGGACATGACCGTGCTCGAGAACGTGATGGCGCCGGCCGTGTTCGGGCCGCACGCCTGCGGCATGGCCGAGGCGCGCCGCAAGGCGCTCGAGGCGCTCGAGTTCGTGGGGCTCGGCGCACACGCGCACATGCGCGCCTCCGAGCTCACGCTCGCCGGACGCAAGCGGCTCGAACTCGCGAAAGGGCTCGCGATGGATCCGAAGGTGCTGCTGCTCGACGAAGTCAACGCCGGGCTCAATCCGGCGGAGATCGACGTCGCGCTCGAGCTGATCCGCCGCATCGCCGAGCGCGGGGTCACCATCATCATCATCGAGCATCTCATGAAAGTCGTGATGACCCTGTGCCACCGCATCGCGGTGCTGCACCACGGCGCCAAGATCGCCGAGGGCACCGCGGCGGAGATCGGCCGCGATCCGCGCGTGATCGAGGCCTATCTCGGCCACCGCTATGCGCGCGCGCAGGGCGCGGAGGTGCCGCGTGGCTGAACCGCTGCTGCAAGTCGAAGGCCTCGAGAGCGGCTACGGCGACATTCGGGTGCTCTGGGGCGTGGATCTCACGGTGCACGCCGGCGAGATCGTCTGCCTCATCGGCTCCAACGGCGCCGGCAAGACGACGCTGCTCAAGACCGTCGCCGGTCTGATCGCGCCGAAGGCCGGCTCCGTGCGCGTCGCGGGCCGGGAGGTCTCCGGCCGCGGCTGCGAGCCGGTGCTGCGCGCCGGCGTCACGCTCGTGCCGGAGGGGCGGCGGCTGTTCCCGACGATGTCGGTGCGCGACAACCTGCTGATGGGCGCGTACCTGCGCCCGGCCAACGACCCGAGCGTGCGCGAGGATCTCGAGCGCGTCATGACGATCTTCCCGCGGCTGCGCGAGCGCGCGCGCCAGGACGCCGGCACCCTCTCCGGAGGCGAGCAGCAGATGTGCGCGATCGGCCGCGGGATCATGAGCCGGCCGCGGCTGCTGATGATCGACGAGCTGTCGCTCGGGCTCGCGCCGCGCGCGGTCGAGGTCTTGAGCGAAGCGCTGCTCGAGATCAACCGCAGCGGCATTTCGATTCTGCTCGTCGAACAGGACGTGATGACGGCGCTCGACCTGTCGCACCGCGGCTACGTGCTCGACCGCGGGCGCGTGGTCATGAGCGGCGACGCACGCACGCTCGCCGCCGCCCCCGAGGTGCGCGAGGCCTACGTCGGCATGTCGTAGCGCCACTCAACGACGGAGGAACAAACATGAGCGTTTCCGCGAAGAGCGCGTCCGCGCGCGTCGACACCATCCGCTGTCCGTACGACGGCCACGTGGTCGGCGAAATGCCGGTCGCCGGCGAGGCCGAGGTCGAGCAGGCCGTGCAGCAGGCGCTCGCCGCGTTCCA
>DATCLR010000249.1:0-13717 GCA_036563785.1 Burkholderiales bacterium
TCTCGACGCTGTAGATCTGGCCGCCCAGCGCCGCGAGCAGCGCCGTCATGTAGCCGCTGCCCGTGCCAATCTCGAGCACCTTGTCCTTCGGGCGGACATCGAGCGCCTGCAGCAGCCGGGCTTCGACCTTGGGGGTGAGCATCACCTGCCCGTGGCCGAGCGGAATATTCATGTCGGCGTACGCCAGCACTCGATATTCCGCGGGTACGTAGTCCTCGCGCGGCGTGCGCGCGATCACATCGAGGACGCGTTCGTCCAACACCTCCCAGGGCCGAATCTGCTGCGCGATCATCTTCTGTCGCGCGGTCGCGAAGTCGAAAGCCTGCATTACATACACTACGGGTAGGGCCGAGGCCGCGTAGCCTAAGAGCTTTGCGCCGGTCAGGCAAGCCGAGTTGCAAACTCGGCACCGATCTTATAGCTTGCCGGAAGCGTCCAAGGGCGAAGCGGAAATTCCGCCGAGCCACGACCGGCCGACCTCACGGCGTTCGGCCGGGAAGCGGCCGAGCCGAGCCGTGGTCTCGGACGGCCGGCCTCAACGACAGCTAGGGGTCCACGTCTCCGACGTGGTGAGAGATACCCTTCGAACCTGATCCGGTTAATACCGGCGTAGGAAAGCTGTTCGCTCGACCACCGACGAAAGCGCCTGCGCCACTTTTCAGCAGCCCAAGCGGCAGGAGTGAGCGATGAGCGCAATTCCCAAGGAATTCCTCCAGAAGGCGGCGGCCCTTTCGGCCGAAGCCACCCGCCCCTATCCCGGGTCGCGCAAGATCTACGTTCAGGGATCCCGGCCCGACATCCGCGTGGGCATGCGTGAAGTACGCCAGTCTCCGACGCGGACCGCGAAGGGGCTCGAGGAGAATCCGCCCATCTATATATATGACACCTCCGGTCCCTACACCGATCCGGACGCGCAGATCGACCTCACGAAGGGTTTGCCGCCCTTGCGTCTGCCCTGGATTCTCGAGCGCGGAGACACCGAGGAGCTGCCGGACCTGAGCTCCGAGTACGCGCGCCAGCGGCGTGCGGATCCCGCGCTCGCGCATCTGCGCTTCGAGCACATCAGGAAGCCGCGGCGGGCGAAGCCCGGCCGCAACGTCACGCAAATGCACTATGCGCGCCGCGGCATCATCACGCCCGAGATGGAGTACGTGGCGATCCGCGAGACGATGCGCCTGAACGAGCTGCGCGAGGACCCGCGCTACCGCAGCCTGCTCAAGCAGCATCGGGGCCAGAGCTTCGGCGCATCGATTCCGGAAGAGATCACGCCCGAGTTCGTGCGCGACGAGGTGGCGCGCGGGCGCGCCATCATTCCGGCGAACATCAATCACCTCGAGCTCGAGCCGATGATCATCGGCCGCAACTTCCGGGTGAAGATCAACACCAATATCGGCAACTCGGCCGTGACCTCGTCGATCGCGGAGGAGGTCGAGAAAATGGTGTGGTCGGCGCGCTGGGGCGGCGACACGCTGATGGACCTCTCGACCGGCAAGAACATCCACGAGACGCGCGAGTGGATCCTTCGCAACGCGCCGATGCCGATAGGCACCGTGCCGATCTATCAGGCGCTCGAGAAAGTCGGCGGCAAGGCCGAGGAGCTCACCTGGGAGATCTTCCGCGACACGCTCATCGAGCAGGCGGAGCAGGGCGTCGACTACTTCACGATCCACGCCGGCGTGCGCCTCGCCTACATCCCGCTCACGGCCGACCGGGTCACCGGCATCGTGTCGCGCGGCGGGTCGATCATAGCGAAGTGGTGCCTCGCGCATCACAAGGAGAACTTCCTCTACACGCACTTCGAAGAGATCTGCGAGATCATGAAGGCGTACGACGTGTCGTTCTCGCTCGGCGACGGACTGCGGCCGGGCTCGATCGCCGACGCCAACGACAGGGCGCAGTTCGCCGAGCTCGAGACGCTCGGCGAGCTCACGAAGATCGCGTGGAAGCACGACGTGCAGGTGATGATCGAGGGGCCCGGGCACGTGCCGATGCAGCTCATCAAGGAGAACATGGACAAGGAGCTCGCGGAGTGCTTCGAGGCGCCGTTCTACACGCTCGGGCCCCTCACGACCGACATCGCGCCGGGCTACGATCACATCACGTCCGCGATCGGCGCCGCGCAGATCGGCTGGTACGGAACGGCCATGCTCTGCTACGTCACGCCCAAGGAGCACCTCGGGCTCCCCGACAAGGAGGATGTGCGCGAGGGCATCATCGCGTACAAGATCGCCGCGCACGCCGCCGATCTCGCGAAAGGCCACCCGGGTGCGCAGCTGCGCGACAACGCGCTTTCGAAGGCGCGCTTCGAGTTCCGCTGGGAGGACCAGTTCAACCTCGGGCTCGATCCGGAGCGGGCGCGCGAGTTCCACGACGAGACGCTTCCCCAGGAAGGCGCGAAGCTCGCCCACTTCTGCTCCATGTGCGGACCGCACTTCTGCTCGATGAAGATCACGCAGGAGGTGCGCGAGTACGCGGAGCGCGGCCTCGCGGAGAAGTCGAAGGAATTCCGGGAACGGGGCGGCGAGCTCTACGTCAAGCGCTGAGCGCCGACACGCGGTTCCGACGCGAGCGCTTGCCGCGCCGCGGCGGCAACCGGGAGATGCTCTCGCCTCCATATCGCCGCCGCCGACGCCCCGGGGCGCACCTGCGCCGCCGTCCCTGCTTTGGTCGGCACCGATTCGTCGCGGCCGTTCACCGCTTGACGCAGATCAACACGCTCGACCGCCTGCTCCACTACGCTTAGCCACGTGAAAATCCCGGAGGTAGCTATGCTGACCCCAGGCACGTCGGCCCGTCTGAGGGCGGAGGAGCGCATGCAGCTGCTCGGGCGGATGATGGCGCGGCTCGAGGTGGACGTGGACCGCGCGGCCCGCGAGCTGCTGGGCTATCGGCTGCGCGAGATGATCGTCCGGTGCCGCGGCTGCCGCCATCCGGACTTGTGCGCGCGGTGGCTCGAGGGCGAGACATCGGGCGAGCCGCGCTTCTGTCCCAACGTCCGGCTCTTCGCCGCCTTCCGCAGCGCCGCTTGAGCCGCGATCGCGCCCGCCGCCGGCGGTATTCCGCCTGCCTCACGTGACGCCGCGATCTCGCGGGAGCGCGGCCTGAGACAGGCGCGTACCATCGTTCGCGCGTTGCCGGGATCGCTTCCCGCTCTCACCCCGTCGTGCGC
The DNA here is from genome assembly GCA_036563785.1 of Burkholderiales bacterium. Lineage (GTDB taxonomy): Bacteria > Pseudomonadota > Gammaproteobacteria > Acidiferrobacterales > Sulfurifustaceae > JACQFZ01. Next base: position 3,170 of record DATCLR010000249.1, read on the forward strand.
AGGGGCGCGCGCGCCAGCGCTTCCACCGCCTCGCTGGTGCGGAAGAACACGCGCCCGGGGGCCATGCGTGCCGGGAGCCCCGCACGCTCGAGCGCGTCGAGCACCGGACCTTTGACCTCGGCGAGGTGCACCGTCACGCCGGCCTCGCGCAGCCCCGCGATGAGGCGCTCCAGCCCTTCGAGCGCGCTGCTGTCGATGTGGTTGATGGCGCTCGCCACCAGCACCACGTGCTCGACCTCGGGATGTCGTGCGAGATGGGCGACGATGAAATCCTCGATCACCCCGATATTGACGAACGTGAGACTTTCATCGACGCGGATGAGGGCGAGCGTGGGCCAGGTTTCGACGTCGTGCCGCGCCACGTTGCGGAAGTGCTCGGTTCCCGGGATGCGGCCCACGACCGCGACGTGCGGGGCGCTCGAACGCCAGATGTAAGCGACGAGCGACGTCACGAGGCCGAGCACCAGTCCGATCTCGATGCCGAGCAGCAGGACGCCGGCGAGCGTGAGCAGCAGCACCGCCGCTTCGCTGCGCTCGTAGTGCCAGAGCGTGCGGATCGCGCGCCAGTCGACGAGCGGCGCGACCGCGACCACGATCACGGCCGCGAGCGCGGCGTTCGGCAGCCGCGCGAACCAGGGCGCCAGCAGAAGCAGCGTCGCACCGATCGCGAGCGCGGCGACGACGCTCGCCATCTGCGTGCGCGCGCCGGCGGCGAAGTTGACCGTGGTGCGGCTGAAGCTGCCGGCGACGGGCATGCCGCCCGAGAGCGCCGCCGCGACGTTGGCGGCGCCGAGCGCGGCGAGCTCCCGGTTCGGGTGGATGCGCTCGCGCACGCGGTTCGCGATGATCTTCGCGATCGATACGCTCTCGACGTAGCTCACGAGCGCGATGAGGAGCGCCGAAGGAAGGAGCGTGATCCACGGGCCGGGCCGCAGGATGCCGGCATCGGGCAGCGAAAGTCCCGCGGGGATAGGGCCGACGGTGGCGACGGCGCGCGTGCGATCGAGATCGAACGCGGCCACGACGAGCACGGCCGCGACGACGACCGCGAGCGGCGCGGCGCGCGCCGCGAGCAGCGCCCATTCGCCGGCGGCGCCGGCGCGCAGGCGGCGCTGCAGCGGCCCGCCGGCGAGCGCGAGCAGGAGCACGCTACCCGCGCCGAGCGCCGCGGTGGCCCAGTTGATCGCGTGCAGCTCGCGCAGCAACGCGGCGACGATCTCGTGCGCGACGAGCGCGGCGGGTGCCGCGACGCCGAGAAGCGGCGGAAGCTGGGAGAGCAGGATCAGGGTCGCGGCGCCGATGGTGAAGCCCGCGAGCACCGGGTGGCTGATGAAATTGACGAGCATTCCGAGGCGCAGCGCCGCCATGGCGAGCAGGATCGCGCCGCACTCGAGCGCGAGCACGACGGCGTTCCCGAGCGCGCTGCCCTGCGCGCGCACCTCGGGGGCGGCGAGCGCTTCCGCCACCATGATCGCGGCGACCGCGACCGGACCGACCGAGAGCGTGCGACTGCTGCCGAAGAGCGCATAGGCGATCGGCGCTGCGACGCTGGCGTACAGCCCTACCTGGGGCGGCAGCCCCGCGAGCATGCCGAGCGCCATGGCCTGCGGAACGAGCAGGACCGCCGTGATCAGCCCGGCGACCCCGTCCGCACGCAGATCGGATCGTCGATAGCGACGCAGCCACGCGAGCGCCGGCAGCCACGCGCCGGTTCGCGCGGTCTTGCCGGGATCCGCGCTCACACGTGACGTGCGGCACGCCTGCCGCACTGCAGGTTGGCCGGCACGGCGATGTCCATGAGCATCGGGTCGGGGAGCTTGAGCGCGCGCATGATCGCGGCGTACTCGTCGGCCGAGCGCACCTGCAGGCGCGGGTTGTAGCGAATCTCCTCGCCGATCGTGCTCACCGTCCAGCCCTTGTAGTCGTGCGCCGGGTAGACCAGCGTCTCCTCCGGCAGCCGCAGCAGCTTGTTGAAGAGGCTGTCGTACTGCGCATACGGATCGCCGTTCTGGAAGTCCGTCCGCCCGGTCCCCCGAATCAGGAGGGTGTCGCCGGTGAACACGCGGTCATGCATCACGAAGCTGTAGGAGTCGTCCGTGTGTCCGGGCGTGTGGAGCGCGCGGATCTCGAGCCCGTCGACGTCTATGATCTCGCCGTCGTGCACGCGGCGCGACACGCACTCGGCTTTGGTTTGCGCACCCATGATCGTAGTGCATTCGGTCCGCTCGCGCAGCTCGCCGAGACCCGTCACGTGGTCGGCGTGCACGTGCGTGTCGATCGCGTAGACGAGCTTCACCCCGAGCTCCTCGATCAGCTGCAGATACCGCGGCACGTGCTCGACGACGGGGTCGATGAGCACCGCTTCGCCGCCGCGCCGGCTGGCGACGAGATACGTGTAGGTGAAAGTGGTGGAGTCGATCAGTTGCCGGAAGATCATGGCGCTCTCCTTCAGGCGAATTTCGCCAGCAGCTTTGTCATCTCCGCGATGCGCGTGCGCACCTGCGGCTTCCTGCCGAGCTCCGCGTCAAGCTCGTTCTCCAGCATGCAGGCGATCATCTCATAGAACGTGCGGTCGAGGCTCTTGCGCGCCGCCGCGAGCTGCTGCGCGATGCGCTCACAATCCGCGTCCTCGGAAATCATGCGCTGCACGCCGCGCAGCTGGCCTTCGATGCGCCGCAGGCGCAACGTCAATGCGGTCTTGTCCGCCTCGGAACCGATGCCGTTCATGGGAGCGCTCCGTTGATACTATGGGGAGTATAGTATATGCTCGCCGCCCCGCGGAGAAGGAGGCATGGTCATGGAACAGTTCACTCCCGTCAGTGCGCTCGTCGGCGGCGCGCTCATCGGGCTTGCCGCCGCCACGCTGCTGTGGCTGAACGGGCGCATCGCCGGCGTCAGCGGCATCTTCGGCGGCATCCTCGCCGCCCCCTCGGCGGAAACCGGATGGCGCGTCTTGTTCCTGGTCGGTCTCGTCGCCGGCGCGGCGCTCTACGTCGCGCTCGATCCGGCGGGCTATACGCCGCGCACCGGATTTCCGCCGGCACTGCTCGTGCTCGGCGGGTTCCTGGTGGGCTTCGGTACCCGGATGGGCGGTGGCTGCACGAGCGGCCACGGCGTCTGTGGGGTGGCGCGCCTGTCGCTCCGCTCGGTCGCCGCGACCACGGTATTCCTGGCGACGGGGATGGCCACCGTATTCCTGGTCCGTCACGTTCTCGGAGTGCAGCTGTGAGCCGCCACCTCGCCGCGCTCTTTTCCGGCATCGTGTTCGGCTTCGGGCTCGCGGTGTCCCACATGGTGGAGCCGGCCAAGGTCATCGGCTTTCTCGACGTCGCCGGCCGGTGGGACCCGAGCCTGCTGTTCGTCATGGCCGGCGCTGTGGGCGTGATGTTCGTCGCCTACCGGCTGATTGCGCGCCGACAGAAGCCGTTGCTCGAAGCGCAGTTCGCGCTGCCGAGCAAGACGGAGATCGACCGCTCGCTGCTCGTCGGGGCCGCGATCTTCGGTGTCGGTTGGGGGCTGGCCGGGTACTGCCCGGGGCCGGGCATCGCGGCGCTCGGGCTCGGCACGTGGGAGGCGCCGGTGTTCGTGGCATCGCTCGCGGCCGGCGCGCTCGCGCACAGGTGGCTGTTCGAGCGTACTGCGCCGGATACCGGAGCGGCTGCGCCCGAGGGATAATCCGGGGATCCCGCCCGGCGCACATGGAGGGGCGACGATGGACATCAAGCGCGTGGAGGCGAAGGAGATCGCGGCGCTCGCGCTGCAGGCGGCGGCGAGCCCGCGCCGGCGCATCAATCTCGACCTGCACGAAGCGCGGGACGACGCCGTGCAGCGCCTGCTCAACGACCTCGAGCCCGGCACCTACCTGCGGCCGCACCGGCACTGGGACAAGTGGGAGCTTCTGGTGCACCTGCAGGGGGCGGCCGCAGTGCTCACGTTCGATCCCGCGGGCCGGGTGGAGGAGCGCATCGAGCTCGGCGCCGAGCGGGTGCGCGTCGTCGAGATCCCGCCCGGCACCTGGCACACGCTGGTGGCGCTCGCTCCCGGCACGGTGCTCTTCGAAGTGAAGCGGGGGCCGTACGAACCCGAAGCTCCGGCGGAGTTCGCCTTCTGGGCTCCCTGCGAAGGCGACTCCGCGGCCGAGGCGTTCGAGCGCCTGCTGCGCACGGCCGAACCCGGAACGCGAGTGGCGCCCGGGGGAACCGCGCCCCGCGGCCTCCAATCATAATCTCAGATTATCCATACCATTTATTCGATTAGCTTGGAAATGGGGTGCTGCGGCCCCATGATGAGCGCATGATCGAGCGTATCGTTTCGGCCTCGCGCACGGACACGAATGCGGGCGGCAGCCGCGCCCCCCGCTGGTTGCCGGCCGCGCTCGCCGCGGCCGCCGTGCTCGCGGCAGCGACCTGGTCGCTGATCCGCCACGATCCCCGCATCGGCTACGCCGCGGGCGCGAGCCTGATCGCCGGGCTCGCCACGGCCGTCGGCGCCGCGCCGGTGCTAGCTTCCGCCGCGATCTCGCGCCGCGCGCAGGACGCGATGCTCGGCTACGGCGCGGGTGTCATGCTCGCGGCGAGCGTGTTCTCCCTGATCCTCCCCGGCATCGACGCGGCCGAAGCGCTCTGGGGCAGCCGCGGGCTCGCCGCAGCGGTCGCGGCGGCCGGTGTAGCCGCCGGTGCGCTGTTCCTCTGGAGCGCGGATCGGCTGGTGCCCCATCAGCACTTCATCAAGGGGCGCGAGGGCGGGGATGCGCGGCGCTTCAGGCAGGTGTGGCTGTTCGTCTTCGCGATCACCCTGCACAACTTTCCGGAAGGTCTCGCCGTCGGCGTGAGCTTCGGCAACGGGCAGCCGGACGCGGGCGCTCTCGCCTCCGGCATGGCGATCCAGAACATGCCCGAAGGCCTGGCCGTCGCCCTCGCGCTCGCCACGCTCGGCTACGCGCCGCTCACGGCGTTCCTGCTCGCGGGCGCAACCGGGCTCGCGGAGCCGCTCGCGGGTCTCTTCGGCGCCGCGCTCGTGAGCGCGGCGCAGCCGCTGCTGCCGATTGCCCTCACGTTCGCCGCCGGCGCGATGCTCTTCGTGATCTCGCACGAGATCATTCCGGAGTCGCACAGAAACGGCCATGAGCAGCCCGCGACGCTCGGCACGATCGGCGGCTTCGTCACGATGATGGTGCTCGACGTCGCCCTCGCCTGAGCCGCCGGCGGATCATCGCCGACCCCCGACTGCGGCGCGTCGCCGGGCAAACGCCGGTCGACGCCCGAGCCCGGCAGGTAAGAAGAGAGAGGCCGTGGCGACGGCCTAACGTGCAGCGCGTCGACGCTCGGCGAGCTGACGTACGATGTTCATGCAGACGCGCGCCGCAGCCGACAGCTCCCCTTCAGTTCGGTGCAGCAAACCGACCGGCTCCTCGGTGCCTTCGGTCGGCACGCTCAGCGTCGCGAGCAATCCGCTTTCGAGATCGTCCCGCACTGCGCCCGCCGAGACGAACCAGACCGTGTCCGACTGCTTCACGAGGAGGCGACCGACCGACACCGAAAGCGTCTCGGTGCAGTTGGCGGGCAGCCGCAAGCCGCGCGCCTGGAGCAGGCTCTCGGCATTGCGCCGCGGCGTCGTGCCGCGGACGGAGACGAGAAGCGGATAGCGAAGCACCTCGGTCAGCGAGACGTCCGTGCGCGCGGCGAGCGGGTGGTCGGGCCGCGTGACCAGCACGAGCGGCTCGACGTAAAGCAGCTCGAACGCCAATCCGGCCGTGTCCGCGGGCTCGGCCATGCGCCCGAGCGCGAAATCGAGCGCGCCGGCTTTCAGCATCTCGAGCAGCGCCGTGTTCGTACCGGTACGTACGAGCACGCGCGTCTCGGGGCGCAGCCGGCGCAGCGCTTTGAGCGCGGGCGGCAGCAGATCCGGAGCGAGCGTCGGCAGCGCTCCGATGCGCAGCGTCTCGGCCGGCGTCGCCACGGAACCGACTGCGCTCAGCGCCGCCTCCAGAGCCTCGCGCACCGCGAGGGCTCGGCCGAGGAACAGTTCCCCCTCGCGCGTGAGCTGCGCGCCGCCGCGGCCGCGCTCGAACAGCCGCACACCGAGAATGTCCTCGAGCTCGGCGAGCGTCTTCGATACCGCCGGCTGCGTCAGACGCAGCCGTTCCGCGGCCTTGCCGATGCCGCGCTCCTGCGCGACCGCGACAAAGCAGTGAATGTGTCGAAGCCGGATGCGGCTGGCTGAGAGGGTGTCGAGCATAACGACACGTTATGAGAAGCTGCCCAAGATTTCAATTTACATGAAATCCTCTCAACTTAGAGTACGGCAATCCCTTCCTTTAATGAGGAGGTCCATTGCCATGAACGACCATCGCTTCAGGGTCGGCGAGTTCTATCAGCGCGACCGGCTGGTGCATCCCCCGGCCTACACGCCAGGCTACAAGACGAGCATCCTGCGCTCGCCCAAGAACGCGCTCATAGCGATCGAGAATTCGCTGTCCGAGATAACGGGGCCCGTGTTCGACCCGAGCGAGCTCGGACCGCTCGACAACGATCTCATCCTCAACTACGCGAAGGACGGGCTGCCCATCGGCGAACGCATTCTGGTGCACGGTTACGTGCGCGACGAGAACGGCCGCCCCGTGCCCAACGCCCTGGTCGAGATCTGGCAGGCGAACGCCGGGGGACGCTACCGGCACAAGAACGACCGCTACATCGCGCCGCTCGATCCCAACTTCGGCGGCTGCGGCCGCACTCTCACCGACAAAGACGGCTATTACGTCTTCCGCACCATAAAGCCCGGCCCCTATCCGTGGCGCAACCACAACAACGAGTGGCGGCCGTCGCACATCCACTACTCGATCTCCGGCTACGGTTGGGCGCAGCGGCTGATCACGCAGATGTACTTCGAGGGCGACCCCCTGATCCCGATGTGTCCGATCCTGCGGACGATCCCCGACGAGGCGCAAGCGCGGCGGCTCATCGCGGTGCAGGACCGCAACGCCTTCGCGGCGTTCGACTACCGCGCCTACCGCTTCGACATCGTGCTGCGCGGCTCGCGCGCGACTCCGTTCGAGAACTACGTGCAGGGAGAAAAGTGATGACGCAGCGCCTCGACTATCTCCAGGAAACGCCTTCCCAGACCGCGGGCCCGTACGTGCACATCGGCCTCGCGCCGCGTCAGGCGGGCTTCGATATCTACGAAAGGAACTTCGACAACGTCCTGGTGGGCCCGAACACCAAGGGTGAGCGTATCCGCATCGAGGGTCGCGTGCTCGACGGCTCGGGCACGCCGCTGCGCGACGTGCTGCTAGAGATCTGGCAGGCGAACGCCGCCGGCAAGTACAACCATCCGGCCGATCTCCAGGACAAGCCGATCGATCCCCACTTCCGCGGCTGGGGCCGCGCCGCCTCGGACTTCGAGACGGGCCTCTACTGGTTCGAGACGATCAAGCCGGGACCCGTGATAGGCCGGCACGGCCGCGTGATGGCGCCGCACATCAATTTCTGGATCGTCGCCCGCGGCATCAACATCGGCCTCAACACGCGCATGTACTTCTCGGACGAAGAGGAGGCGAACGCCAAGGATCCCGTGCTCAACTCCATCGAGTGGGAGGTGCGCCGCAAGACGCTCATCGCCCAGCGTGAGCAGCGCGGCAATCAGGTCGTCTACCGCTTCGACATACGGTTCCACGGCGACGACGAGACGGTGTTCTTCGAAATCTGATCGCCGCTCGTACGCTCTGGCGGTGAGCTCCCCGCAGTGAGCGGCGGCGCGGTGCACCGCGCCGCCGCTTTTTTCTCAGGGCGCCTCGGCCGCCTGCCGTCGGAGAGAAACCGGGACGAACCCCGGCGAGCGGCGCTCGGATCCAGCCCGCCGGCGCAGCCTCACTCCGCGAGCGGCGGGGCGTCGCGCTCGAGCTCCTCGATGCGTGCGCGGATGGCTTCCGGAAGCTGCGCCTTCCGGCTGGCGCCGTAGTCGTACGCGACGATCACGCCTTCGCCTTCGGCCGCGAGCCGTCCGTGGCGCTCGCTCATCAGCCGATGCCGCATGGTGAAGCGGTCGCCCTCGATTCGCGTCACCTTGGTGCCGACGATCACGTTGTCCGGGAACGTCAGGGGAAACTTGAACAGGCAGCGTGCGGAAGCGAGGATCGGCCCGATGCGGCTGTCCGACAACGGCCGCGTCCAGCCGATGCGCTCGAAATAGGCGAAGCGCGCGCTCTCCATGTAGCGGAAGTAGACGATGTTGTTCACGTGCTGCATGGCATCCATTTCGCCCCATGCGACGGGAATGGTGATACGCACCGGGAACGGCGCGAGCGCATCGCTGAATGCTTCCGTCATCGTAGGCTTCTCCGGTTGAGCAATATCGCGAAGCGCGGATTTTGCCACGATCGGGCGCCCGGCGCCGTCGCCCGTCCGTTCGTGTGCCGCGTTTCGCCGGGCGACGGAAGGCGCGTCCGTCTGGCGCCGTGCCTCATCGAGACTCGCGCTGCTCCGGCGGGAGCGGAGCGCGCGGCGAACAGCGGGTAGAATCCGGCACCTGACCACCAGCCAAGGAGAAGTTTTCGATGTCAGCTGTGCTGTTCACTCCGTTGCGCCTGCGCGAGCTCGAGTTCCGCAACCGCATCTTCGTGTCGCCGATGTGCCAGTACTCGGCCGTGGAAGGCGTACCGAACGAATGGCACTTCGTGCATCTCGGCAGCCGTGCGGTGGGCGGAGCGGCGCTCGTCATGGTCGAGGCGACTGCGGTCACCGCCGAAGGCCGCATTTCGCCGTACGACACCGGCCTCTGGTCGGACGCGCAGCGCGACGCGTTCGCGCCGATCGTGCGCTTCATCAAGGAACAGGGCGCCGTGCCCGCCGTTCAGCTGGCGCATGCCGGTCGCAAGGCCTCGACCGACAAGCCTTGGCTCGGCGGCGGACCGCTGTCGCCCGAGCAGGGCGGATGGCAGCCGATCGCACCGAGCGCGGTGCCGTTCTCGCCCAAGCACCCCGTTCCGCGCGAAATGACCAAAGCCGATATCGAGGGGGTGATCGCGGCGTTCGAGACGGCGGCGCGCCGGGCGCTCGAGGCGGGCTTCGAGGTGATCGAGCTGCACGCGGCCCACGGCTATCTGCTGCACCAGTTCCTGTCGCCGCTCGCGAACCGGCGCCGTGACGAATACGGCGGCAGCCTCGAGAACCGCATGCGGCTCACGCTCGAGGTCGCGCGCGTCCTGCGCGCCGCCTGGCCCGCGCGGCTGCCGGTGTTCGTGCGCATCTCCGCGACCGACTGGGCGCCGGGCGGCTGGGATCTCGAGCAATCGATCGCCCTCTGCCGTGCGCTCAAGAGCATCGGCATCGACCTCATCGACTGCTCGAGCGGCGGCATGGTGCCGGACGCGAAGGTTCCGGCGTCGCCCGGTTACCAGGTGCCGTTCGCGCAGGCGATCCGCCGGGAAGCCGGGATCGCGACCGCCGCCGTCGGCCTGATCACCGAGCCGGTACAGGCGGAGCAGATCGTCGCGACGGAGCAGGCCGACGCGGTATTGCTCGCGCGCGAGCTGCTGCGCGATCCGTACTGGCCGCTGCGCGCAGCCGCGAAGCTCGGCGCCGACATCGACTACTTCCCGGCGCAGTATCTGCGCGCAAGATCCTGAATCCGCGGCCGCGCGGGCGGGAGCGGCGGTCGGAAGATCCGAACGCAGCGCGCAGCGCTAGCGTGATGGCGCGATGCCCTGGACGCGCCGCGGCGCGCCGGGCCCACTCGCCACGCGCGCGAATACCCGGTCGCGGAACGGGCGGCTCGTGCCGGTGCGTCGGATCGATTCGGGACGGGCTATCGTGACCAACCTGTCGACCGAACATGCGCGGCAGGCGAATCAGGCCCACGGCGAATCCGGACGGCGTGCGCGACGCGGTCGGCGGTGGCGCGCACGTGAATCCGCCCGGACCTAACGATTGATGCGGTAGCCCTGCGCCGGCGCCGGCTTCTTTCTCGCGTCTCATCAATGTCCGGGCCGCAGCGGGTTCCGCGTCTCGGAACGCCGACACGTTTGGCGCGAGGCGTGCGTTCGTCGCCGTCGACTCCGCGGCTTGACACATCCGAATGCCCCCGATCACTGTCCGATCTAACGCCCTTTAAATTACACACTGGGCGTACCACCACTACCAACAATAAAGAGGAGGGGCTATGGCGAGGAGTCGGATCGTAGGCATGCTCGCTGCATGCCTGTGTATCAACGCCGCCGTCGCTTACGGCGAGGCGGCGATTCAGGGAATAGACGTACTGTCGAACCGCGCCGATCTTATTTCGGGCGGAGACGCGCTGGTGGCGATAAGGCTGTCTAACGAAGTCGATCCAGCAGCCGTGAAGGTCACGCTAAATGGTCAAGACATAACGGATGCCTTCGCGGTTCGCCAAAACGGCAAGTACGCGGGCCTAGTGACCGGCATGATCGAAGGGAATAACGTGCTGCGTGCGCGACTTCCCGACGGCTCGGGTCACGAGATTACCATCCGCAATCACCCGATCGGCGGTCCGGTATTCTCTGGCGAGCCGGTGCAGCCGTGGCTATGCCGGACG
>DATCLR010000263.1:0-36563 GCA_036563785.1 Burkholderiales bacterium
ATGATGCAGGAGCTCGCGAACTTTTCCCGCGGCATGGTCTCGCTCGGCATGCGCGAGCGGCTCAACATGATCTACATCGAGAACTGCCGCAGCCAGTCGGCCCTGACCTTGAGCCTCGACGTGGGGTCGCGCATTCCGCTCGCCACGACGGCGATGGGCCGCGCCTACCTCGCGATCCTCTCGGACGCCGAGCGGGCGGAGATCATGGATCAGATCCGCCAGCAGGACGAAGCCAACTGGCCGCGGATCAAGGCCGCGATCGAGGCCAACATCGAGCAGTACCGGCGGCTCGGCTGCTCCACCTCCTTCGGCGACTGGCAGCGCGACGTCAACGCGGTCGCCGTCGCGTTCCGCTCGCCGCGCGGGCTCACGCACCTGTCGATCAACTGCGGCGGCCCGGCGTTCCAGCTGTCGCCCGAGTTCCTGCTCGAGGAGGTGCGGCCGCGGCTCATCGACCTGGTGCAGCGGTTGCAGATGTCGCTCGGCGGCGGGGACTGACGCCGGCGGCGCTAGCGGCGGCGCCTCCGGACGCGCGTCCGTCGATTCAAGCGATGACGTAAAGCAGGTAGCATTAGTCCGGGTATCGTGACGAAAAGCACAACGTTAGAGGCCATCATGGGTGCCAAAGCGAGCTACGAAGCCAGACCGTGGGTCAAGTTCTACGAGCCGGGGGTGCCGGCGGACGTCGAGGTGCCGCTGAAGTCGCTGCCGCAGCTGTTCGACGAGGCGACGTCGAAGTACGGCAACAAGCCGGCGCTCATCTTCTACGGCAAGCGCGTGAGCTTCTCCATGCTCCGCGACCACACCGACCGGCTGGCGGCGGCGCTCGCGGACCTCGGGCTCAAGAAGGGCGACAAGGTGGCGCTTTATCTCCTGAACAGCCCGCAGTTCGTCATCTCGTATTTCGCGGCGCTCAAGCTCGGCTGCACCGTGACGCCGATCAGTCCCGTCTACACGAGCTTCGAGATCAAGCATCAGCTCGAGAACAGCGAGGCGCGCGCGCTGATCTGCCAGGACATTCTGTACGACAAGGTGGAGAAGGCCGGGGTCAAGCTGCAGCACGTCATCGTCACCAACATCGGCGAATACCTGCCGATGCTGAAGAAGCTGTTCGGCCGGACCAACGCCTTCGGCGAGATCGCGGCCGGCGGCGCGCGCCACATCGCCGGCGTGCACCAGTACCAGGACCTGCTCAAGAAGTACCCGCCGAACCCGCCCAAGGTCGACATCGATCCGAAGACCGATATCGCCGTGCTGCCGTACACCGGCGGCACTACCGGCAACCCGAAGGGCGTAGTGCTGACGCACTACAACCTGGTCGCCGCCGTGACCGCGGGTGCCTCCGTGTACAAGTACCAGCAGGGCGAGGAGGTGTTCATCGCGTTCCTGCCGTTCTTCCACATCTTCGGGCAGGTCGTGATCATGCTGAACGGCCTCTTCCAGGGGCACACGCTGGTGCTCTTCACGACGCCGCACACCGAATCGATCCTCGACGCGATCGAGCGCTATCAGGCCACCGTGTTCCTCGGCGTGCCGACGCTCTACGAGTACCTGAAGGACCACAAGGACACGAACAAGGTGAACTGGAAGCGGCTCAAGCTGCTGCTCTGCGGCGCCGACACGCTGCACGAGACCACGGTGCGCGACTGGGAGAAGCGCACGCAGTCGAAGATCACCGAGGGCTACGGGCTGACCGAGTGCGCCGCCGCGAGCCACGTGAACCCGATCAGCCGCCCGAAGGTCGGCTCCTTCGGCGTTCCCGTCCCGAACATGATGGCCGCCGTCGTCGATCCCGACGGCACCGAGTTCCTGCCGGTCGGCGAGATCGGCGAGCTCGTGCTCAAGGGGCCGAGCATCATGCAGGGCTACTGGAAGAATCCGGAGGAAACCAGAGCCGCGTTCCTGGAGGTCGATGGCGAGCGGTGGCTGCGCACCGGCGACCTCGTGCGCATGGACGAGGAGGGCTACTTCCACTACTACGACCGGCGCAAGGACCTGATCAAGTACCGCGGCTATTCCGTGTTCGCCAAGGACATCGAGGATGTGCTGTACACGCACCCGCAGATCAAGGCCGCGGGCGTCATCGGCGTGCCGGATCCGGCCGAGGGCAGCATCATCAAGGCGATCGTGGTGCTGCAGCCGGAGGCGCGCGGCAAGGTGACCGAGGAGGAGATCCGCAAGTACTGCGAGGAGCGTCTGGCGCACTACAAGGTGCCGAAGATCGTCGAGTTCCGAGGCGAGCTGCCGAAGACCGACGTCGGGAAGGTGTCGCGCCGCGAGCTGCGCGAGGAGTCGCTGAAGGAGGCGCGCAACTGATGGGCACCCCGTTCTTCAAGGTGGAGGGGCTGACCAAGCGCTTCGGCGGCCTCGTCGCGGTCAACAACGTCAGCTTCGAGATGCGCCGCGACGAAATGGTCGGCATCATCGGCCCGAACGGCGCCGGCAAGACGACGCTGCTGCGGCTGATCACCAAGATCCTGAAGCCCGACAGCGGCAGGATCATCTTCAACGGCGAGGACATCACCGACCTCAAGCCCTGGGACATCGTCAACCGCGGTATCGCGGGCACATTCCAGAACACGCGCCCGTTCCGGCACCTGCCGATCATTGCGAACTGCATGGTGCCCTGCCTCAACCAGCGCGCGAAGAAGCGCGGCGAATGGGTCAAGCGCATCGAGGCGAAGGCGCTCGACGCGCTCGAGTTCGTCGGCATCTCGGACCTCGCGCTCGAGCCGGCCTCCGCGCTCTCGCAGGGCGACCTCAAGCGCCTCGAGGTGGCGCGTGCCATCGCGGCCGAGCCCGAGCTGCTGCTGCTCGACGAGCCGTTCGGCGGCCTCAACCCGGCCGAATCCGAGCTGCTCGCGAAGTCGATCCGCCGGCTGCACAAGGGCGGGCGCTTCGGACGGCTGCACAGCGAAGGCCCCGCCATGATCATCATCGAGCACAAGCTGAAGGAGCTGATGGCGATCGTCGACCGCGTCATCGTCATCAACTTCGGCGAGGTGCTGCTCGACGGCAAGCCGGAGGAAGTGGTGAAGGATCCGCGCGTCATCGAAGCCTATCTCGGAGTGGACCATGTCCAGGGCATTGCTTGAAGTCCGCGATATCAGGGTCCGCTACGACAAGGCGGTGCTGCTGAACGGCGTCACGCTCGATGTCGGCGCCGACGAGCTGGTCGGCCTGGTCGGGCCGAACGGCGCGGGCAAGTCGACGCTGCTGCGCACGATCTCCGGCCTGGTGCAGTGGGAGCGGGACATGCGGCGCGGCGCGCGCGGCGACATCGTGGTCGAGGGCGCGGTGCGGTTCGACGGGGAGGACATCACCAACCTGCCGGCGCACCAGATCGTCGAGCGCGGTCTGGTGCACTGCCCGGAGCGGCGCCGGCCGTTCCGCGAGCTCACGGTGCTCGACAACCTCCGCGCCGGCGCGTACCTCAGCACCAGCGCGGCCGAGATCAAGCAGAACCTCGAGAAGGTGTTCGAGCTCTTTCCCCGCCTCAAGGAGCGCCGCACGCAGTTCGCGGGCACGCTCTCGGGCGGCGAGCAGCAGATGGTCGCGATCGGTCGGGCGCTCATGTACAAGCCGCGGCTGCTCTGCATCGACGAACCTTCACTCGGCCTGTCGCCCAAGGTGCGCAACGAGGTGTTCGCCGCCATCAAGACGATCCACGACGGCGGCATCCCGGTGCTCCTGGTGGAGCAGGAGGTCGGCAAGGTGTTCCAGATGGCCGACCGGAACTACATCCTCTCGCAGGGCCGGATCGTGGCGCAGGGGACGAGCAAGGAGCTCGCGGCGGACGAGACGCTGCGGGCGAGCTATCTCGGGATGTAGGCCTTACCCGCTTCTGTTTCGCGGAAATCCCGGGCGAGCCGCCCGGGATTTTTTTGCTTCGCGCCGGGGGCGCGTTCGGCGGATCCCTGTGCCGGGCCGGAAGACCGGACGCGCGATGCACGCACAGCAAAAAGCCCGGATGGCGCACGTGCCTCCGGGCTCGCCCGCCGGCCTTGCGGCCGGCGTACCGCGCCGACGGCTAGTCTAGTGCATCGCGGTGCTGCAGATGCGACACTCGCGCCGCCAGAACACGTTGCGGTTCTTGCAGCGCTGGCAGATCGATTCGATCTTGTCGCGAAGCCACGGGGTGAGCCCCTGCGGCATGAAGAGCAGCACGAGCAGCACGACCACCGCCAGGATCAGCAGCCGGAACTCGCGCAGCTCCGGGAACACCGCGACCGCCTCGGTCAGCGGGTAGAGGATGAACACCGCGACGATCGGGCCGTAGATGGTCGCCACACCCCCGAAGATGCCCCAGATCACCGCCTGGAACGAGAGCGCCACCTCGAGCGTCGAGGGGCCGGCGATGCGGATGAAGTGCGCGAAAAACGCCCCGGCGATGCCGGCGAAGAAGGCGCTCAGAGCGAACGCGAGCAGCTTGTAGCGCTTGGTGTTGATGCCCGAGGCGCGCGCGGCGACCTCGTCCTCGCGGATCGCGTGGAAGATGAGCCCCGTGTTGGACGTGCTGATCTTCCACATGATGAAGCACAGCACCAGCATCAGGATGACGGCGGCGTAGTAGTTGTGCACGGGCTTCACGAACAGCCGCCGGATCCCGGAAATGCCGAGCTCGCCGCCCGAGAACTCCGGGAAGGCGAACAGGATGCCGGTCAGGATCAGCGGGAACGCGAGCGTCGCCAGGCTCAGGTACGAGCCGCGCAGCCGCAGGCACGGAATGCCCACGAGCACGCCGCCGAGCGTCGCGATCACGGCGCCGATCGGCATCGTGATCCACGGGCTCAGCCCGAAATGGTGGTTGAGCAGCGACGAGCCGTAGGCCCCGAGCCCGAAGAAGAGCGCATGCCCGAAGTTCACCTGGCCGGTGAAGCCGGCGAGCAGATCCCAGCTGGCCGCGAAGATCGCGAAGATGCTCGCCATGATGATGATGCGCATCAGGTACGGGTCGGTCGAATACAGCGGCAGGAGCAGCAGCACCAGCGCGCCGACGAGCATGATCGTGCGGCTCGGCAGCGAGAAGACCTCGGTGCGCAGCTGCGTGTACCCGCGCCGGATGAGGTAGGTCAGCGCGTTGATCATCGCTCCTCCTCGAACGCCACGCCGAAAAGCCCCTCGGGGCGGATCAGCAGCACGATGATCATGATCGAGAGCGCCACGGCGCCCTTCAGGAACGCGCCCGCCGGCACGGTGAACACCGTGATCGCCTCGACGTAGGCGATGATGAAGGCGCCGATGAGGCTTCCCTTGAGGCTGCCGAGGCCGCCGAGCACCACGATCGCGAGGATCGTGACGAGCGGCGCGAGCCACATGAGCGGATCGACCACGAAGAGCGGCGCCACGACGACGCCGGCGATCGCCGCGAGCGCGACCGAGATCGCGACCGTGTACATGGCCACGCGGCTCACGTTCATGCCCATGAGGTTCGCGACCTCGAGATCGTTCGCGGTGGCGCGGATCGCGAGCCCGAGGCGCGTATGGGCCAGCAGGTACCAGGTCCCGAGCAGCACCACCGCCACGACGCCGATCGTGAGCAGCTGCTGGTAGGACACGCGCACGCCGGCGAGATCCATGTTGCCGGGGATCAGCGTGGGGCTGCCGAGGAAGTGGCCGCCGAAGATGAGCAGCAGCGTCTCCTGGAAGATCAGCGCCAGGGCGATGGTGGCGATCAGCACCGCCGACTCGTACTCGCGCACCGGCTCGATCACGAGCTTGTAGCAGACCATGCTGAGCAGCGTGACGAGCCCGACCGCCAGGACCACGGAAAGGAGCAGCGGCAGCCCGGCGATGTTCAGGAACGTGTACACCAGGTAGGCGGCCAGCATGTAGAAGGCCGTGTGCGCGATGTTGACGATGCGGGCCACGCCGAAGATCAGCGAGAACCCGATCGCGAGCAGCGCGTACACCCCCCCGTTCACCAGCCCGGTTATGAGGATGTCTTGAAACATGATTCGAGTGCGTCCGTTGGGATAGAAAAACGCCCTTGGTCCGTCGGGACCAAGGGCGTCCGATCGGCCGCTCTTAGTTCTTCTTCTGCGCCATCATGTGCGGCGGGATCTTGAATGGCTTCACGCCCTTGTAGGTGACCCCGTTCCAGTTGTTCGGCCAGAACGCGACCTTCTGGCCGTCCTGCCACTGAATCGCCAGACCGGTGAGGTAGCCCGGGCCGAAGGTCGGCGCATGGTTCTTGTCGAACACCAGCCGGCCGGCCGTGCCGACCCGGTCGGTTTTCTCGAGGATCGGGACGAGCTTGTCGGCGTCGGTGGTGCCGGCCTGCTCGATCGCCTCCTTCAGCAGATACACCGCGTCGTAGGTGGCGGCGGTGTAGGCCGGCGTCGTGCCGTAGCGCTTCTTGAAGTTCGCGACGAACTCGACGGTCTTGTCGGTGATGTGCACGTCGCCCGCGCCGAAGGTGTCGAGCGTCGCGACGTAGTTGGCCTTGCCGCCGCTCGCCTGCCAGAAGCCTTCCTTCTGCGCCTCGACGTTGATGCCGAACGGAATCGCCGGCACCTGCAGCTCACCCATCTGGCGGCCGAGCACGATGCCGACCGGGCCGGAGATGACGGTGAAGATCATGTCGGCGCCCGCGCGGCGGATCGCCGAGAGCTCCGCCGTCACGTCGGTCGCGGTGGGCGAGGGCTGCCACAGGCCGACCACTTCCATCCCCATCTTGGGGAGATTCGCCTGCGCGGCCTTGACGATGCCGTCCACCCAGGCCGCCTTCTCCGCCATGATAGCGACCTTGGGCTTGTCCTTGCCGAGGTCCTGGCGAATCTGCCCCCCGATCTGGCCGAGCACCGCGAACAGCGTCTTGCCGAGGTCCGAGGACTTGGTCGGGGCGACGTGGAAGAAGTACTTGTAGCGTTCGTAATCCTGGCCGACGCGCCCCGACAGCTGATCGTGCGCCGCGCCCGCGCCGAGGAAGATCTTCTTGTAGTCCATGGCGACGTCCTGCATCGCGAGCACCGCCTCGGTGCGGAAGCCGCCGATCACGAAGTCGACCTTGTCCTGGGTAATGGCGCGCTCCATCGCGTTCGCCGCATCCGGCACGTTCAGGATCTCGTTGGTGTCGACCTTCACCAGCTCGATCTTGCGCTGCTCCTTGCCGACCTTGATGCCGCCTGCCTGATTGATCTCGTCCGCGGCCATCTCGGCGCCGCGCCAGTGGTTCTCGCCCTGGACGAAGGCCATCGGCCCGACGATGCCAATTTTTATCGGATCCGCGGCCTGCGCGGCGGTCACCGTGAGCGTGGTGCCCGCTAGTGCAGCGACGAAGGCCGCCAACATTCGGCGAAGCATGTGGACCTCCAATTGCGTTGCATGGTGGTTGAGCGACCGGCGGCCGGCGTACTTCTCAGAGGTCACGGCTCGTGCCGGCCTGCCGAATCTGTGGTTACGCTACACCGCGCCCCGTTTCGATGCAATCCACGCTGCGGATGCACGTCCCATGGAGCGGGCGCCCTTGCTGAGGAGCGGTGCGTTTCGTCGCCGAGACGCGGCACGTTCTCTTTGGAGGGAGTCACAACGCGCGACGCCCGGGAGGAGACATAGCACGGCGGCTGTTCGGTGCCCCTCGGCGCCTGCGTCGTGCGTCGGCCTTCCGCCGCGCGGGGCGCGCTCCGTCGGACCGCCCGTTCCGACATGCGGTCCCAGGGGTGCCGCGCGACCGGGTTCCGGTCAGCCCGGCTTCGACGCGTGGTACCAGGTGCCCGCGCGCAGCGCGAGCGCGACCACGGCGCCGTAGGCGGCGAACGCGGCCGCGATCATCGCGAAGAAGCCGCGCAGCCCCGCGCCGAACCAGTGGATCGCGGCCCAGCCGCCCGCGACCGCGATGACGAGGCGCAGGGCGCTCGCGGTGAGCGGCCAGAACAGGCGGCCGCCCCCCTGGAACGCGAAGTAGAGCGCGAGCCCGAGCGCGAACAGCGCATAGAAGGGACCGACGATGCGCGCATAGGTGGCGCCCACCTCGAGCACCGCGGGGTCGCCGGTGAACAGCCCGATCCACGCATGCGGAAAGAGCGCTATTCCGACGCCGATCAGGGCCGCCACGGCGAACGTGCAGCCGGCGCCGACCCAGGCGATGCGTTCGGCGCGCTCGATCTCGCCGGCACCCACGTTGGTGCCGACCATCGTGACCACGGACGTGCCGAGCACGAAGGTGAGCGGCATCAGCACGTATTCGACGCGCACCCCCATGCCGAAGCCCGCCACCGCCGCGCTCCCGAACGTGGACACCACCGCGGTCAGCAGAATGACTCCGATGTTCGTAAATAGCGTGTTGAGCGTCGCCGGCGCACCTACGCGCAGGATCTCGGCCAGCACCTCGCGTCGCGGCCTGAGGTGCGCCGCGTCGAGCCGCACGAGTGCGCGCGGCGATCGCAGGTAGCCGATGAGCACCAGGGCGCCGAGCGCGAACGACAGCATGAGGCCGGTGCCGACGCCGGCGACGCCGAGCGGAGGGAGATCGCCGTACCCGAAGATGAGAAGCGGCGAGAACGCGGCGTGCGTCACGGCGCAGCCGAAGAGCACCACCGCCGGAAGGATCATGTGCCCCGTGCCGCGCACCACCGCGGCGAGCACGTTTACCACCCAGAGCGCCGCACCGCCGGCGAAGATCGCCTGCGAATACGTGACTGCCGCCTCGAGCACGGCGCCGTCTCCGCCGATAGCGCGAAAGAGCCGGCGCGCGAGCAGGAGCTCGGCGACCGCGAACAGCAGCGCCATCGCCGCCGCCACCACCAGCGCGTGCATCGCGATGGCGTTCGCGAAGTCGCGGCGCCCGGCGCCGAGCGCGCGCGCCACCGCGGAGGCGACCCCGCCGCCGAGCCCGCCGGCCGACATGTGCTGCATCAGCATCAGCAGCGGAAACGCGAGCGAGACGCCGGCGAGCGCGTCAGGGCCGAGGCGGCCGACGTACAGACCGTCGAACGTGATGATGATCGCGAGGGCCGCGAGGTTCAGCAGGTTCGGGGCGGAGAGCCGCAGCAGGGTGCGTAGGACGGGCCCCTGCAGCAGCTCGCGCGTACGTGCGGCGTAGGCGGCTGCTGCGGACGCCTCCTCGGTGGGTATTGCCATCGGTCAGTCGGGCTCGAGCAACGGCGGAAGGGACGACGCCGTACTCTCGGGGAGAATCGCGTGCGCCGTCAACGGCGCAAACGAAGAGCCCCCGGCGAGGCGGGGGCTCCTGCGACGGCAGCGGGTCTCAGGCGGCTTTGGTCGCCGGCTTGAACTGGATCGCCTTGTACTCGAGGAACTCCTCGAGCCCGTACCGCCCGAGCTCGCGGCCGATGCCCGACTGCTTGTAGCCCCCGAAAGGCGCCTGGATGTTGAACGGCGCGCCGTTGATGTCGACCTGGCCGGTACGCATGCGCCGCGCGACGCGCTGGGCGCGTTCCTCGTTCGCCGACCACACGCCGCCGGCGAGCCCGTAGGGCGTGCCGTTCGCGATGCGGATGGCGTCGTCCTCGTCCTTGTACGGGACGATCGAGAGCACCGGTCCGAAGATCTCTTCCTGCTCGATGGTGCTGCCGGGTTTCACGCGGCCGAACACCGTCGGGCGCACGAAGTAGCCCCTCGTCAGGCCCTCCGGCGGCTCGACGCCGCCCGTGAGGAGCTCGGCGCCTTCCTCGATGCCCTTGCGGATGTACTTCAGCACGCGCTCGCGCTGCGCCGCCGAGGCGAGGGGACCGAGCATGGTGCCCTCGGCGAGGGGATCGCCGACGCGGAAGTTGCGCGCGACCTCGACCGCGAGCTTCGCAGCCTCCTCGTAGCGCGACTCGGGCACCAGCATGCGCGTGTGCGCGGTGCACGTCTGCCCGGAGTTGAGATAGCAGTTGTTGACCACGCCTTTGACCGCGGCCGGAAAGTCCGCGTCGTCGAGCAGGATCGCCGCCGACTTGCCGCCGAGCTCGAGCGCCACCCGCTTCACGGTCTTCGACGCGATTTCCGAAACCCGCTTTCCGGCGGCGGTGGAGCCGGTGAAGGAGACCATGTCCACCTCCGGGTGGCTCACCATCGCTTCGCCGACGACCGGGCCGTAGCCCGTGACGAGGTTGAACACGCCCGCCGGCAGAGCGGCCGCCTCGATCACCTCCGCGAGGATGAACGCGTTGAGCGGCGCGATCTCGGAGGGTTTGAGCACCACCGTGCACCCGGCCGCGAGCGCCGGGGCGACTTTGAGCGAGATCTGGTGCAGCGGGTAGTTCCACGGCGTGATCGCCGCCACCACGCCGACCGGCTCGCGCACCACGAGGGAATTGCCGACGCGCTCCTCGAACTGGAATTCGCCGAGCAGCTTCGCGTAATAGCCGAACACCGCGATCGGCGAGCCGGCCTGGATGCGCTGCGAGAGCTTGATCGGCATCCCCATTTCCTTCGAGATCGTCTCGGCGATCTCGTTGGACCGCGCTTTCAGTCCCTCGTGAATCTTCTGCAGGTACTCGGCCCGCTGCGCGACCGGCGTGCTCGACCAGGCGTCGAACGCGCGCCGCGCCGCGGCCACCGCCGCCTCGACGTCCGCCGGCGTGCCCTCGGGAATACGCGCCAGCACTTCCTCGTTGGCCGGGCAGTGCACGTCGATGGTACCGGTGCCGGCGGGGTTCACCCAACGGCCGTCGATGAAGAACTTGTCGCGAATGATCATGGGTGCTCGATCCGGAAAGCGTTACGAAGGGAAGGAGGTATTCTATTAGTCGCTCCGGGACGATACCATGTCCCGCCCCTGAGCAAAACGCGATTCCGCAGCGCGAACGTTCTGCGCCATGCCTCGTTTCCCGAAGGACCGCGCTCCGCGCGCGACGTATCGCCGGTAGCGCCGAAGATCCGGAGAAGACCCGAATGACGACGTACGTGGCCCCCGTGAAGGACATGCTCTTCGTTATGAAGAGCCTCGCCGGTCTGGAGGAGCTCGCGAAGCTCCCGGGGTGGAGCGAGGTCACGCCCGACACGGTGCAGAGCATTCTCGAGGAAGCGAGCCGCTTCGCGTCCGAGGTGCTCGATCCGCTGAACAAAGTCGGGGATCGCACGCCGTCGCGGGTGGAGAACGGCGCGGTCACCACGCCGCCCGGCTTCAAGGAGGCCTACCGCAAGTACGTCGAGGGCGGCTGGCCGACGGTGGCGGCCCCGACGGAGTTCGGCGGCCAGGGGATGCCGCAGCTCGTCGCCATGGCGCTGCAGGAGATGTGGTGCTCGGCGAACATGGCGTTCCAGCTGTGTCCCATGCTCGGGCAGGCGGCGGTCGAGGCGATCGAGCAGTACGGTTCGCCGGAGCAGAAGAAGACGTTCCTCCCGAAGATGGTGACGGGCGAGTGGACCGGCACCATGAACCTGACCGAGCCGCAGGCGGGCTCGGATCTCGCCGCCATCCGCACGCGTGCGGTTCCGGAAGGCGACCACTACCGCATCACCGGCACGAAGATCTTCATCACCTGGGGCGAGCACGACTGCGCGGAGAACATCGTGCACATGGTGCTCGCGCGGCTGCCGGACGCGCCGGAGGGCGTGAAAGGCATCTCGCTCTTCATCGTGCCGAAGTTCCTGGTGAATCCCGACGGCTCGCTCGGCGAGCGCAACGACATCACCTGCGTATCGCTCGAGCACAAGCTCGGCATCCACGGGAGCCCGACCTGCGTGATGTCCTACGGCGACAAGGGCGGCGCGATCGGCTACCTGGTCGGGCAGCCGCACCGCGGCCTCGAGTACATGTTCCTGATGATGAACCGCGCCCGCCTCGGCGTCGGCTTCCAGGGCGTCGCCATGGCCGAGCGCGCCTATCAGCAGGCGCTCGCGTACGCACGCGAGCGCGTGCAGGGCCGGGCCATCGGCACGAGCGGCGGGCGCACGACGATCATCCATCACCCGGACGTGCGGCGCATGCTCATGAACATGAAGGCGCAGACCGAGGCGATGCGCGGGCTCGCCTACTACGCCGCCGGGATGCTCGACCGCGCGATGCGCGAGCCCGACGCCGCGGCGCGCCAGCGCGCCCAGGCGATCGCGGATCTGCTGACGCCGGTGGTGAAGGGCTGGTGCACCGAGCAGGTCAACGAGGTGACCTCGACCGGGATCCAGGTGCACGGCGGCATGGGCTTCATCGAGGAAACGGGCGCCGCGCAGCTCCTGCGCGACGCGCGCATCACCGCGATCTACGAGGGCACGACCGGCATCCAGGCGAACGACCTCGTCGGGCGCAAGCTCATGCGCGACAACGGCGCGGCGGCGAAGAGCCTCATCGCCGAGATGCGGCAAACGCGGGAGCGCGCCGCCGAGGCGGGCGGCGACCTGCGCGCGATCGCCGCGTCGCTCGGGAGCGGCATCGATGCGCTCGAGGCGGCGACGCAGCACCTGCTCGCGACGGCCGGCGCCGATCCGCGCGCCGCAGCGGCGGGCTACGTGCCGTACCTCATGCTCTTCGGCACGGTCGCGGCAGGCTGGCAGATGGCACGCGCCGCGCTCGCCGTGCAGAGCGAAGGCGCGGCCGACCCCGGATTCCGTACCGCGAAGCTCGCAACGGCGCGCTTCTTCGCCGATCACGTGCTGCCGCGCGCCTCGGCCTACCGGCACGCGGTCGTCGAAGGCGCGGAATCGACGCTGCGTCTCGAAGAGGCGTTGTTCTAGTTTCGCGCGGGGCGCGGCCGCGGGCCGTCGGCGCGGCCGCGTGACCGCCGCCGGCCGATTCGCCGGCGGATGCGGCGAGAGCCATCGATGCCGGATACGCAAGAAGAAAAACCGTCCGTTCTCGTCGTCGGCGCCGGCGCCATCGGCGCGTTCTACGGCTCGGTGCTCGCGCGTGCGGGCGCGCGCGTGGCGGCGGTCTGCCGCGCCGACTACGCCGCGGTGCGCGAGCACGGCTTTCGCATCCGGAGCATCAAGTTCGGCGAGTACGTGTTCCGGCCGGAGCGCGTGCTGCGCTCGGCGGCGGAGTACGGCGGCGCGCCGGATTACGTGCTGCTCGCGACGAAGGTCCTGCCGGGCGAGGACCGCGCCGCGCTCGTGCGTCCGGCGGTCGGTCCGCGCACGGTCATCGTGCTCGTGCAGAACGGCATCGACATCGAATCCGAAGTCGCGGCGGCCTTTCCCGAGAACGAAGTGCTGAGCGCGGTCGCCTACGCCGGCGTGAACCGGCTCGAAGGCGGCCGCCTCGTGCATCAGTCCTACGGCCGCATCGTGCTCGGGCGGTATCCCGCCGGCGTGACGCCGGCGGCCGAGCGGCTCGGGGCGCTGTTCGCGGCGGGCGGGATCTCCTGCCGCGTGGTCGAGGACGTGCAGCGGGAGCGCTGGCAGAAGGCGGTGTGGAACGCCGTCTTCAATCCGCTCTCGATCATGGGCGGCGTCCTCGACACCGGTCAGATCCTGACCGAAGGCGCGCCGGAGGCGTTCGTGCGCCGCGCGCTCGCGGAGGTGTGCGCCGTCGCCGCGGCGCACGGCCACGCGCTGCCGCCGTCGCTGGTCGATCAGATCGTTCAGAACACCCGCGCCATGCCGCCGTACAAGACCAGCATGGCGCTCGACTACGCGAACGGCCGGCCGATGGAGATCGAAGCGATTCTCGGCAACGTGGTGCGCGCCGCGCAGCGCGCGAACGTGCCGATACCCGCGCTCGAGGCCATCTATGCGATCGCGAAGATGGTCGAGCGCAGCGCTGCGTCCGGGCGCGCGTCGGGAGCGTGAGGACGCGGATCGGCCGCTCGAGCGGGCGGCGCGGCCTGCGCCGTTCGGGAGCGGCCGGTGCGGTACCGCTACAACCAGTTGAGAGGAACGCAACATGTCGGTGGTTTCTTTCTCGAAGCACGGTAACGTCGGGGTCGTCACGGTGAACAACCCGCCGGTCAACGCGCTCTCGCAAGCGGTGCGCGCGGGGCTGCGGGACTGCGTGGCGCAGGGCATCGCGGACGGCGAGGTCGAGGCACTCGTCATCTGGTGCGAAGGCCGCACGTTCATCGCCGGCGCCGACATCCGCGAGTTCGGCAAGCCGATGCAGGCGCCGGATCTGCCGGAAGTGGCGGCCGGCATCGAGCGTTCGCCCAAGCCGGTCGTGGCGGCGATTCACGGCACCGCGCTCGGCGGCGGCCTCGAGGTGGCGCTCGCCTGCCACTTCCGCATCGCGCTCCCGAACGCCAAGGTCGGCCTTCCGGAGGTGAACCTCGGCATCATCCCGGGCGCCGGCGGAACGCAGCGGCTGCCGCGGCTGATCGGGGTGAAGCCGGCGCTCGACATGATCGTGAGCGGCGAGCACGTCGCCGCGACCAAGGCGCACGTGTACGGCCTGATCGACGAGATCGTCGAGGGCGAGCTCAAGGCGGCGGCGATCGCTTACGCCGCGCGCGTGGCCGCGGAGAAGCGCCCGCTCCGCCGGCTGAGCGAGCTCGCGGCCAAGGTGGACGATCCGGGGCTGTTCGAGGAGTACAGGAAGAGCATCGCGAAGAAGAAGCGCGGCTTCCTCGCGCCGTTCCGCGCCATCGACGCGGTCCGGGCCGCGACCGAGCTGCCGTTCGAGGAGGGCATGAAGCGCGAGCGCGAGATCTTCGCCGAGCTCGTCGCCTCGCCCGAGTCGCGGGCCCAGCGGCACGTGTTCTTCGCCGAGCGCGAGGTGACGAAGATCCCGGGGCTTCCGGAAGGCACGAAACCGCGCGAGGTGAAGCGCGTGGGCGTGATCGGCGCCGGCACCATGGGCGGCGGCATCGCGATGGCGTTCGCGAACGCGGGCATCCCGGTGACCATCCTCGAGATGAATCGGGAAAACCTCGACCGCGGCCTGAACACCATCCGCAAGAACTACGCGAACAGCGTCGCGAAGGGCAGCCTCAAGCAGGAGGACATGGACAAGCGCATGGCGCTGATCACGCCGACGCTGTCCTACGACGACCTCAGGGACGTCGACCTCGTGATCGAGGCGGTCTACGAGGACATGGCGGTGAAGAAGGAGGTGTTCGCCCGGCTCGACGCGGTGGCGAAGCCGGGCGCGATCCTCGCGTCGAACACCTCGTACCTCGACATCAACGAGATCGCCGCGGCCACGAAGCGGCCGCAGGACGTGATGGGCATGCATTTCTTCAGCCCGGCGAACGTGATGCGCCTGCTCGAGAACGTCCGCGGCGCGAAGACCGCGCCCGACGTGTACCTGACGGCTATGGAGGTCGGCAAGCGCATCGGGAAGGTGCCGGTGCTGGTCGGCGTGTGCCACGGCTTCGTCGGCAACCGCATGCTCGCCAAGCGCTCGCGCGAGTGCGGCTTCATGCTGGAGGAGGGCGCGCTGCCGCAGCAGATCGACAAGGTGCTCTACGATTTCGGCTTTCCCATGGGGCCGTTCGCGGTGAGCGATCTCGCGGGGCTCGACATCGGCTGGCGCAACCGCAAGGCGTTCTTTCACAAGCTCACGCCGCGCGAGCAGGCGAACAACCTGCTCGACAAGATCTGCGAAATGGGCCGCTACGGCCAGAAGACGGGCGCGGGCTTCTACAAGTACGACGAGAACCGCAATCCGTCGCCCGATCCGGTGATCGAGGAGCTGATCGTCAAGCACTCGCAGGAGCGCGGGATCAAGCGGCGCACGATCAGCGACCAGGAGATCCTCGAGCGCGCGCTTTACTCGATGGTCAACGAAGGCGCGAAGATCCTCGAGGAGGGCATCGCCGCGCGGCCGATCGACATCGATATCGTGTGGATCTACGGCTACGGCTTCCCGGTGTACCGCGGCGGGCCGATGTTCTGGGCGGATCAGGTGGGGCTGAGCACGATCTATCAGGCGATCCTCAAGTACCGGGATCAGTTCGGTCCCGAGTACTGGGAGCCTGCCCCGCTGCTCGAGCGCCTGGCGAAGGAAGGGAAGGGCTTCTACGGCTAGGCGGATCGTCGCGCTCCGTCGCGCCGCAGGGAACGCGGCGGCGACGCGGGAACGTATCGGGCGGAACGGGATCCGGACGGCGGCTGCGCGAGCCGACCGCTCGCGCGGCAGCCCCCCGATGCCGGTGCCGCCCGGTTCGCGGCGCGCGGCGTCTTGGCCGTCCGACCGGCCCGCACGTTCCGCGCCGGTCCGGCGCCATGAAGAGCGAGACGAGCCGGTAAGAATGCTCCTGCGCTTCGGCCGCGGCGCGCCCGACGAGCTGCGTACGCTGCACCCGGCGTACTTTGCGCTGGTCATGGCGACCGGCATCGTCGCTCTGGACATGGCGGTGTGGGGGCTCGCGCGGCCGGCGAGAGCGCTCCTCGGGCTCAATGTCGCGTTCTACGCCGTCCTCGTCGTCCTCACGGTCGTGCGCGCGGTGCGGTATCCGGAGGCCTTCCGCGCGGACATCGGGAGCCACAGCCGCGGCGTGGGGTTCTTCACCGTCGTCGCGGCGACCGCCGTGCTCGGGATACAGCTGCTGGTTCAGGCGCAGGCCGTGGTCTGGGCGCAGGTGCTCTGGCTTACCGCGGCGGCGCTGCTGGTGCTCGTGACCTACGGCGTGCTGTCCGTGCTCACGGTCACCGAGCCGAAACCGACGCTCGAGCAGGGGCTCAACGGCGGCTGGCTGGTGAGCGTGGTCGCCGCGCAATCGGTCGCCATCCTCACCGCGCTGCTCGCGCGCGAGGCGCTGTCCGCCCAGGCGCCGCTTCTCGTGTTCGCGGCGCTGGTGCTCTGGCTCGGCGGCGGCGCGCTCTACCTCTGGCTCACCACGCTCATCGTGCTGCGCTACACCTTCGGACGCATGGCGCCCGGCGATCTCGCGCCGCCGTACTGGATCAACATGGGAGCGGTGGCGATCTCGACGCTGGCCGGCACCGTGCTGCTGCAGCAGCCGGTGCCGGAGCTCGCCGATCTCGCGCCATTCCTCAAGGGCTTCACGCTGTTCTTCTGGGCCGTCGGGACGTGGTGGATCCCGATGCTGGTCGTGCTCGGCGTCTGGCGCTATTGCGTGCGCAAGTTTCCGCTGCGCTACGATCCCCTGTACTGGGGAGCCGTGTTTCCGCTGGGCATGTACAGCGTTTGCACTTACCATCTGGCGCGCACGCTCCACCTGCCGTTTCTGCTGCCGCTGTCGCGGTTATTCTTCTATCTGGCCGCGGCGGCCTGGATTCTGGCATTCGTGGGGCTGCTCGATTCGCTGCTCGCGCGGCTGCGCGGCGCGCGGGCGTCGCTCACCGAGTAGCGGCGACGGCGTCCGGCTCGTCGCGAACCGCGCTCGCGCGGCGCCTTCGCGACCGCTCCGGGAGATCGCGGCGGCGCAACGCGCGACGCCGCACCCGGTTCAAGGAAGGATGACGGACAGGAAGGGATGCACGTGCGGCACCGCCGATTCCCCAAGCTGCATTTGAGGGCCTGGCTGCCGCTCGGGCTCGCGCTCCTCGGGACGCGAGGTGTCGCGGCCGCGCCCGAGCTCGTCGTTTGGCGGCCCGCCGAGCTTCCGCCGTTCACGGCGTCCCAGGCGCACGCCTGGGACGAGTTTCCGCTGCAGGTCGAGTTCACGCATCGCGCGAGCGGCCGCACGCTGCGCGTCGACGCCTTCTGGGACAGCGGCAGGCGCTGGCGCGTGCGCTACGCGCTGCCCGCGGCCGGCGAGTGGTGCTGGGAAGCGCGATCCGGCGATCCGCAGCTTCGAGGCCGTGGCTGCGTCGCCGCCCGCGAGCCGACGGCGGCCGAACGCGCCGCGAACCCCAGCTATCGCGGCCACCTGCGCGTGAGCGCGAACCGCCGGTACTTCGAGCGCGCCGACGGCACGCCGTTTCTCTACGTCGGCGATACGCTCTGGGCGCTCAACTCGCTCAACGCGAGCGCCGATACGCGCGGGCGCGGCAATTTCTATCGCTGGGCCGGGGACCGGCGGCGCAAGGGCTTCACGCTCGCGCAGGCGGCGGCGTTCATCGAGTTTCCGAACGAAGCAGGGCACGCGTTTCCGGCCCGCGTCTGGTCGAATCTGAACGCGGCGTTCTTCCGGGCGTCCGACCGGCGCTTCGCTCATCTCTGGGAGCAGGGCTTCGTCGTCGCGCTCCATCCCACCTGGATCACCACGACCGACATGCGGCTTCCCGAGGCCGTGGCCGTCTCGCGCTACGTATACGCGCGCTACGGCGCCTACAGCCTGGTGTGGAGCCTCACCGGTGAATACAACCTCGATCACGCGAAACCGTACTGGCGCGAGGACCGCTTCGCGGCGCTGCGCGCGCTCGGCCGCGAAATGCAGGCGATCAACGAACGCGCCTACCGCCACCCGATGAGCGTGCATCCGGCGGGCGGCAATCCCGCCGCCGACGGCGCCTTCAGCTCCCACTACGTGATGCACCGGGAGCCGTGGCTCGATCACAACTGGCTGCAGACCTACCGCTTCGTCGAGCGTGTGGTGCCCGAGCTGCAGCGCGCCTACCGCACGCCCGAGCCCAAACCCGTGGTGCTCGCCGAGCCTTGCTACGAAAACGCCGGCGACTGCGACGCGGACACGATGCGTCTGCAGGCATGGACCGCGTTCCTCGCCGGTGCCGCCGGCTTCGTCTACGGCGCCGAGGGCGTCTACTACCTCGACGACGTCCGCGCGCTGCGGCTGCCCGGTTCGCGCCACATGAAGCATCTCGTCGACTTCTTTCGCCGGCTCGAGTGGTGGACGCTCGATCCGACGATCGGGTGCGTGCGGTTCGAAGGCGATCCGCCCGAGCACGACATGCCCGCGCAGCCGCGCTGCGCCGGGAACCCGGGGCACGTTTTCGTCGTTTACATCCCGTCCGGAAGTCGGCGCTCGCGGGCGATGGAAGTGATCGGGCTCGTCGGCGGAAGCTATGCGGCGTCCTGGTTCGACCCGCGCAGCGGCCGGTACCGGCCGCTGCGCCGCGGACCGCGGGCGGTCGACAGCTGGCGGGTGCCGCGGCCGCCCGACGACCGCGACTGGGTGCTGCTGCTGGAGCGGCGCTAGCGCGTCAGGACGCGATCGCCGAAGCGCTCTTCGCGCGCTCGCGCAGCACGAACTTCTGGATCTTGCCGGTCGAGGTCTTCGGCAGCGGCCCGAAGATCACGGTCTTCGGCGCCTTGAAGTGCGCCATGCGCTCGCGGCAGAAGTCGATGAGCTCCTGCTCGGTCACGCTCGCGCCCTCCTTGAGCTCGACGAACGCGCACGGGGACTCGCCCCACTTGGGATCCGGCTGCGCCACCACCGCGGCGCCGAGGACCGCCGGATGGCGGTAGAGCACGTCCTCGACCTCGATCGAGGAGATGTTCTCGCCGCCCGAGATGATGATGTCTTTCGAGCGGTCCTTGATCTTCACGTAGCCGTCCGGATGCACCACCGCGAGATCGCCCGAATGGAACCAGCCGCCCGCGAACGCCTCCCGGGTCGCTTTCGGGTTCTTGAGGTAGCCCTTCATGGTGAGGTTCCCGCGGAACATGATCTCGCCCATGGTCTCTCCGTCGTGCGGCACGGGCTGCATGGTCTGCGGGTCCATCACGGCCATTCCTTCCTCGAGCAGCGCCGCGACGCCCTGGCGGCTGTTGAGCTGCGCCTGCTCCTCGATGCTCTTCTCCGCCCACTCGGGATGCTTGGCGCAGACGGCCGCCGGACCGTAGGTCTCGGTCAGGCCGTAGACGTGCGTCAGGTTGAAGCCCATGCGCGCCATGCCTTCGATGATCGCGACCGGCGGCGCGGCGCCCGCGACCATGCAGGAGACGCCGGTGACGCCTTCCTTCCATTCGGCCGGCGCGTTGATGAGCGTGTTGTGCACGATCGGCGCGCCGCAGTAGTGCGTCACCTTGTGCGCGCGCATGAGATCGAAGATGAGCTTCGCGTCGACCTTGCGCAGGCACACGTTCGTGCCCGCCGCCGCGGCGATCGTCCACGGGAAGCACCAGCCGTTGCAGTGGAACATCGGCAGCGTCCAGAGATACACCGGATGCCGCGGCATGCCCCAGTCGACGATGTTGTTGAGCGCGTTGAGATACGCGCCGCGGTGGTGATAGACGACGCCCTTGGGGTTGCCGGTGGTGCCGCTCGTGTAGTTGAGCGAGATCGCGTCCCACTCGTCCGCCGGCAGCGACCACGCGAACTCCGGATCGCCGCCCGCGAGGAACGCCTCGTATTCCTGCTCGCCCAGGAACTTGCCGCTCCCCTGATACAGCGCGTCGTCCACGTCGATCACGATGGGCTTGCGCTTGACCATGGAGAGCGCCTGCTCGATCACGCCCGAGAACTCGCGGTCGGCGAAGAGCACCTTGGCCTCGCCGTGGTCGAGCATGAACGCGATCGCCCCCGGATCGAGACGGGTGTTGAGCGTGTTGAGCACGGCGCCGATCATCGCCGGCCCGAAGTGGAGCTCGACCATCGCCGGTACGTTCGGGAGCATCGTCGCGACGGTATCGCCGCGCCCGATGCCGCGCTGCGCGAGCGCCGAGGCGAGGCGGCGACAGCGCGTATAGACCTCGGCCCAGGTGAGCCGGCGGTCGCCGTGGATGGTGGCGACGCGGTTGGGGTAGACGGCGGCCGCCTTTCGGAGGAACGAGAGCGGAGAGAGCGGCGTGTAGTTGGCTTCGTTCTTGTCGAGGTCGACGTCGTAGGGAGTCTTCTTCATGGCAGTCCCCGTAGATGATCCGGAGCGAATCGCGCAGGGCTCGCCCGCTGCCCGAGTCGGGCTCATGATACGCATTCCCTGTTGTCGGGCAAGAATGCCCGGGTCGGGCCGCGTATGTCACTTGAATTCCGCCGCGCCACCCGCGAGGACGCGACGATCCTCGCGCAGCTCTATCGCATCGCATCGAGCGGCCTGGCCGACTACATCTGGCGCCGGCTCGCGGCCCCCGGCGAAACCCCGCTCGAGGTCGGTGCCCGCCGTTACGCGCGCGAGAGCACGGACTTCAGCTACCGCAACGCCGTGCTCGCGCTCCTCGACGGATCCGTCGCCGGAATGCTGACGGCGTATCCGGTGCGGCCTGCCGTGCGCCCACCCGACGAATTCGATTTCGCGATCGACGATGTCCTGCGGCCGATCGACCGGCTGGAGCAGGCGGAGAGCTTCTACGTCTCCGCCATGGCCGTGCTTCCCGAGCACCGCGGCCGCGGCATCGGCAGCCGGCTGCTGCGCCTGGCCGAAGCCGAAGCGCGCGACCATCGCCTTTCCTTGCTGAGCCTGATCGTGTTCGAGGGCAACGCGGGCGCGCGTCGTTTCTATGCGCGCGCAGGCTTCGAGGAAACTCGGCGCGAACGGCTGCACCCGCACCCGCTGCTCGACGGAGCCGGCGGGTACGCGCTGCTCCTGGTCAAGCGGATCTGAAGAGGATGGCTAGTCCGCCCAGCCGCCCCAGAAAATCGTGGGCGGCGACGGGTCGCGCCAGTTGACCGGGTAGCGTGCGAGGCCGGGCACGAGGCGGCTCCACACGAACGCGACGACGGCGAGCGTGAGCACACCGACGAACACGGGCGCCCAGAGGGCCGCCAGGCTCGCCTTGCCGTGAACCATGAGGAGCGGATTGGCGCCGGCGGGCGGATGCACCGTCCGGGTGAGCAGCATGTAGACGAGCGTGAGCACGCCCGCGAGCACGTACACCCAGAGCCCGTCGCCGAAGCACTGATAGCAGAGAACGCCGATCAGGGCGCCGCCCAGGTGCCCCCCGAACAGCGCGCGCGGCTGTGCGGCCGGAGCCCGCGTCAGACCGAAGAGGAAGACCGCGGAGCCGCCGAGCGAGGCGAGGAGAAAAGGCGACCGCGACGGACCGACGAGATAGAGCGCCAGGCCGAGCCCCGCCGCGGCGCCGAGTCCGCACCAGAGGAGGCGCAGCACGGCTCGGGCCGCATTTCGCGGCGGGCGGGACGCCGTAAGGTCTGGTTTCACGTTGTTGTGTTTGTCGGGCAGGACGATCGCGTTGCGCCGTAATTCTAGCGCGCTTCCACGGCGCCGCGGGGGACGAAGCGGACTTTCGTGCGGGCGGGAGCTCAGCAGGAAGCGCGCCGCCGCTGATGCAGCCGCCGCAGCGCGTCGTAGTCCTCCACGTAGATGCTCTCGTGGTTGTAGCGCACCAGCCCCTGCGTCCTCAGCTCGCGCAGGACCATCGAGACGTGCGGGCGCAGCGTGCCGCAAAGGTCGGCGAGCTGCGGCCGCGTGATGCGCAGGCTCAGGCCGCGGGGCGCGCACGGTTCGCCGTGCGCATCGAAGAGGTCGACGAGGCCGCCGATAACGCGGTCGCGGAAGGACGGTGCGTCGAGCTGCTCGAGACGGCGCAGCAGCAGCCGTTCGCGCGCCGCGAGCCGCCGGAGCACCGACCACGCGATGTCCGCACGCCGCGCCAGGATCGTTTGCAGATCCGCCGCCGGGATGCGCAGCAGCCGCGCCGGTCCGTTCGCCGAGGCGGTTTCCTCGGCGCGGGCGCGGCCGGTGAGCCCGGGACCGAACGCGTCGCCGCGGCTGAGGAGCGCGAACGCGACGTCGTGGCCTTCGCCGTTGCGCCGGTGCAGGACAATATAGCCGCGGTCGACGATGTAGACGTGCTCGACGTGGTCGCCCTGAACGTAGACCACTTCGCGGTCTTCGAGGTCGCGCGCGCTCGCGCCGGGGCAGGCGCCGCGCCATTCCTCGAGTGCCGGCACGTCCGCGTGCCGGACGGCATCGGGCACGCTCATAGGTCGTAATGCCCCATGGCCTCCGGCTGGTAGAGGATCGACTCGACGATCATCTCGCGCTCGCCGTTCGGCGTGCTCCAGCTGATGCGGTCGCCGACGTGCGCGCCGAAGAGCGCGGCGCCGAGCGGCGCGAGCACCGAGACCTTGTCCTGCGCGGGATCGGCGTCCTCCGGGAACACCACCGTGTAGGTGAGCTGCAGACCCGTTTCGGGATCGCGCAGGCACACGCGCGTGTTCATGGTCACGACGTCGCGCGGGACGTCGCGCGGCCGCACCGGCTGCGCGTTGTCGAGCCGCGCCTCGAGCGCGTCGAGGTAGCTCGTATCGCGGTCGTCGCTGCCGCGGACGCGCTGAATCAACGAGCGCAGCCGCGCCAAGTCGTTCTGCGAAACGTACAGGTCCTGGTTCACGGTGGCTGACATTCTTTCCTCCTCGCGGCGCGGCGCCTCAGGCGGCGCGTCCGCCGTCGTCTTCGATGGGCTCCCAGCGGTTGAACGAAATCCAGTGCTCGGCGCGGTCCTCGGTCATCCTGGCGAGGTCGGCGCCGTAGCGCATCAGCTCGGCCATCGGCACCTCGGCCCGCATCAGCCAGCCGCGTGGCTCGACGAGCTTGAAGCGCAGCACGCCGCGGCGCCGCTCGAGATCGCGGCGCACGCGCTCGCCGTGCTCGGCCGGCACGCGCACGAACACGTCCATGATCGGCTCCATCGGCGGATCGTCGAGATAGCGCACGCGCCGCCCGCTCGCGCGCAGATCCTCGCCGTAGCGCGTGCCGAGCACGGCGAGCGCCGGATCGAGCGCCGATTCGCACGTGCCGAGCAGGAGCAGCGCCTTGCCGGTCGGGCGCGGCAGCACGCCGCGGATCGGCTGCAGCAGGCGCGCCGCTTCCTCCGCGAACTTGAGCTGGAACGGCTCGGACGCACAGGTAAGCGATTGTTCGACTACGTACACACGCTCCATAACGACCTCCAAGAGCACGAATCCGGCGGCGCCGGCGAAACGGGGTCAGGTCTGGATCAGGGGGCCTGCGATAGCCGCAGGCACCCCTTACGTGTGCGTGATGAGGCGGGAACCCTTGCGGAAGGGACGTGTGCACGCCGCGGCGAAGCGCCGCCCGTGAACGGACCGGCTGCGCAGCGAGATGTTACGCGGGTGCATCGGTAAGGCGTTGTTTCACCGAAAGACTTTCCGTCTCCATCTTAGTTGTTTCGCCGATAAGTCGCAAACCGCCGAGTCGCAAGCCGCGCCGCGGCGGTCAGGTGTTGCGTGCCGACGCGCCGCAGACGAGCTCGCTCATCAGCACGCAGGCGATGCCGAACGGCAGATAGCCGGCATAGCCGAGCACCGGCATCTCGAAGACGCGAAAGCCGTCGACCAGCGGGATGCTGTACTCCCAGTGCGCGAGGCTCTTCCAGTTCCACATCTCCCAGAAAAAGCCCGTGACCAGCGCTGCGAGCGCCGACAGGCCGAGACCGCTCCAGTCGCCGGCGCGCAGACCCGCGACGACGTGGCGCTGGCCCGCGAGCGCCTGGAGTCCGATAAGGGCGAGCACAGGCGCGGCCCAGGCGAGCGCGTAGGCGTAGTGCGGCCATGCGCCGAGTACGACGAAGCCGATCGCGCCGAGCACGACCGCGGTCCATGCCGCCGCGTCGCCGAACGCCACGGGGGGAAGGCCGCGGAAGGCGTGCTGCAGCCGCGGCATCGAGGCGAGCCATTCGCGCGTGCTCGCGACGGCGGGCAGCACCGTCGAGAACGCGAGCGACGCGTGGATGAAATACCCGAGCGGCGTGAGCGCCTCGAGCCCGACGTAGTGCCAGTTGCCGATATAGCGGTTCATGTACTCGAAGAGCCACCAGAACGCCGCGCTCGCGGGAAAGAGCGCGATGAGGCCGCCGGGCCGGTCGCGCAGCAGGCAGCGGCCGGTGCGCCGGCAGGTGAGGGCGTTCACCGTCACGATGTAACCCAGCCAGAGCGGTGTGAAGGTGTAGAGCTGGATATCGGCGAGCGCCGGAATGCGCGACCAGGTGATCGCCCAGGCAACGAGCGTGAGTGCGACACCGGCCCAGCCCCACGCGGGGAAGTGCCCGCCGCGGAGCGCATCTGCAGCCTCGATTCGCGCGCGCACGATCCGCCCGATCGCCGGGCCGACGACGCCGAGGATGAGGACGGCGTATATAAGGAATGCCGGCCAGACGAACGACGCGGGCGCCCGATCCGTCGGTTGCGGCGATAAATGGAGGTACGCCGTGACGGGCCGGGCCGCGAGCCACGCGCCGGCGAGCGGCAGCACGACGATCATCAGCACGAACACAAAGATTGCGGCCGCGCGGCGCAACGCCAGGCCTCCCGGTCGGGCGGGCTTCGTGCGGCGGAACGCCAGCGCATGCGGCGGCGCGGACGTCATCGGCGCCGCTCAATGTTACGGCGTCCGCGGCGAAATGCACGCGGGCGCCGGCTCTCGACGTCAGTACACGCGTGCGCCGCGCCGCGTGCTGCGATCGCCGGCGATACCGCTCGCGAGGGCGCGTTCGTCGATGTCGTCCATCGGCGGAACTTCCTGCATGTGCGGCGGCGTGCGCCCGGAGGTGGCCGGCTCGAACCCGGAGGCGCGGCTGCCCGGTACGCGCGCTTCCTGCTTGCGCTGCTCGATGTCGAGCGCTCCCTTGCTGTCGAGCAGCTCCGCGGCCTGCTCCGCGCGGTCGTCCGCGGCCTTCACCATGACGATCGCGTCGTCTCGCTCGATCGGCTGATACGCGTCGGTCGGCGGCATCGGCGTAGTGATCCCGAGCTCGTCGAGAAAGCTCTTGACCGCCGGCCACACGGCCTCCCGTTCGTGCTCGGGCGGGGGCAGCTCGCTGCGGCGCAGGAATTCCTCCGCCGACTGCAGCTCGATGCGATCCGGCTCGAAGCCGTTCGCGAGCAGTGCATGCACGGCGTCGTCCGCCTTGCCGAGATTGTCGAACAGTGCGATCACGGTCCTTGTCATCGAAAGCCCTCGTCGCTTTGCGCGCCGTCGAAGAGGCGCCGCTCGTTGTTCGACGCCGGCGCGCGCCGAGGGTTCGCGGTCGTACACCTTAGGGAAGGGCGGGAAATGTCGTTGATGCGCGATCTCAGCGGATCGCGAGCACCGCCGCCGGCGCGGCGACGGCGGGCGTCCTGCGCGGCTATTTAGCCGTCGGCCCCATCAGCACGTCGGGCAGCCAGGTGGCGATCTCGGGGAAGAAGCAGAGGATCACGATCCCGACGACCATGCACAGCACGTAGGGGATAGCGCCCCGCATGACCCGTGCGGCCGGGACATCCGGTGCGATGGCCTTCACCACGAACAGGTTGAGCCCGACGGGCGGCGTGATCAGACCGATCTCCATGTTGATCGTCATGATGATGCCGAACCACACCGGATCGAAGCCGGCGGCGGTGACGATCGGGAGCAGGATCGGCGTCGTCATCAGGATGATCGCCGCCGGCGGAATGAAGCAGCCGGCGACGAGCAGGAACACGTTGATCAGCGCCATCAGCACCCAGCGGTTGATGTCCATGTCGGCGATCGTCTGCGCCAGCGTCTGGGTGAGATAGAGCGAGGTGAGCATGTAGCCGTAGAGCACGGCGCCGGCGATGATCATGAGGATCATCACCGATTCGCGCGTGGTGTCGCGCAGGATCGCCCACCACTTGTCGCGGTCCCACATGCGGTAGATCAGGACGGCGAGCAGCACGCAGAGCGCCGCGCCCACACCCGCGGCCTCGGACGGCGTCGCCACGCCGCCATAGAGCACGTAGAGCACGCCGATGATGACGGCGATGAACGGCGCGACTTTGGGAACGGCGCCGAATTTCTGCCGCCAGGTGTAGCGGAAGTCGGGTGCGTGGGCGCGATGCCCGCGCCGCCACACGAAGAACACCGTCCAGAGCATGAAGAGGCCGGTGAGCAGCAGCCCCGGCAGCACGCCGGCGAGGAAGAGCCGCCCGATCGAGGTCTCGGTGGCGATGCCGTAGAGGATGAGCGTGATCGACGGCGGGATCAGGATGCCCAGCGTGCCGCCGGCGCAGATCGAGCCGGTCGCTATCTCGACGGGGTAGCCGCGATTGCGCATTTCCGGGATGCCCATCTTGCCGATCGCGGCGCAGCAGGCGGGCGACGAGCCGGTGAGCGCGGAGAAGATCGCGCAGGCGCCGAGATTCGAGACCACGAGGCCCCCCGGCAGGCGGTAGAGCCAGCGGTCGAGCGCCTCGTAGAGGTCCTTGCCGGCGGGCGACGAACCGATCGCGGCGCCCATCATCACGAACATCGGGATCGAGACCAGCGTGAAGTCGTCGAGCCCGGAGTAGAAGATTTCGGCGACGACGCGCAAACCGTCGACGCCCTCGAAGAGCACGATGAACAGCAGGCCGACGAGGCCGAGGCCGAACGCCACGGGCACCCCGGTGAAGAGCACGAGCAGCGTCACTACGAGGACCAGCAGGCCCTGGGTCGCGGGGCTCACAGCCGCTGCTCCTCGGTGATGCCGAACGGAGCCTCGCGGCCGGTGAGGAGGTCGATCAGGTCGGCGACGCACTGCAGCGCGAGCAGCCCGAGGCCGAGCGGCATCGACGCATAGGGGATCCAGAGCCGGGCGCGCCACATCGTGTTCGAGACCCAGTTGTTGGTGTAGGCCTCGTGCCAGAACTGGTACGCGAGCACGGTCAGGACCGCCGCGAAGAGGAACGTGAGCAGATACGTGGCGAACGCGAGCCACCAGCGTACGCGGCGGCCGGCATAGATCGGCAGCACGTCGACGTTGACGTGCCCCCGCGTCATGAGCACGTAGGGGCTGCCGATGAAGGTAGCGGCGATCAGACTGTAGGTGGTGAAGTCGGTCTGCCAGATGGTGTGCTCGTTCAGGACGTAGCGCACGAACACCATGTGGCACACGACGACGACGGCCGCCGCGATCAGCAAAGCGGCGAAAATGCCGCAGGCCTGCGACAGCAGCCGCACGCCGCGCACGAAGCCGTGCGCGGCGCGTACAAAAACGGGGGCGGTGGAAACCGCCCCCGCGGCCGATTTGCGGACGCTACTGAACACTCAGCGCCATTTCGATCAGCTCCTTGCCGTTCGGGACTTCCTTGGCGAACTGCGCATAGGAGCTTTGCTTCGCGAGCTCGATCCAGCGGTCGTACTCTTCGGCCGTGAGCGTCACGACCTCGACGCCGGCTTCCTTGAACGTCTGGATCATCTTCTCGTCCAGGCCGCGCGCTTCGCGGTCGAAGTACTCCTCGGACTTCTTGCCCGCCGCGAGCAGCACCTCCTGCTGCTTCTTGTTCAGGCGGTTGAAGCTCTTCTTCGACATCAGCACCGGCTCGTACATGAACCAGAGCGCGTTCTCGCCCGGCGCGGTGATGCACTTGAGCTGCTCGTACAGCCGGAACGAGACGAAGCTGCCGGAGCTCGTGTCGGTCGCGTCGGCGACGCCGGTCTGGAGCGCGTTGTACACCTCGTTCGACGGGATCGACACGATCGAGGCGCCCGCGGCCTGCCACATGGCGGCGAAGGTGGCGCCGGCCGAGCGGACTTTGAGGCCCTTCATGTCCTCCGGGGTGCGGATGCAGCCGCGCTTCGAAGCGACGGCGCCGGCGAGCCAGGCGTCGGCGAGCACCATCACGCCGTGCTTCTCGATCTCCGCCTTGATCGCCTGCATGAACGGCGACTTGTTCAGGCGCTGCGCACGGTCGTGGTTGCGCACGAGCCCGGGCATGAGCGTCGCGCTGAACGCGCGCACCTTGCCGCTCGCGTAGTCGAGCGGCAGCGCGGTGATGTCGAGCTGGCCGCTGACCACGGCGTTCCACTGCTCGTTCGGCTTGAACAGCGAAGCGCCGGGATATACCTGGATCTTCAGTCCGACGTTCGCTTTCTCCACCTCGCGCGCGATGATCTGGACCATCTCGTCGCGCACGTCGCCCTTGCCGCCGGGGAACTGGTGCGAGGCGCGCAGGACGATGTCGGCCGCCGGAGCCGCCGGGCCGAAGCCGACGGCGGCGAGAGCGATCAGGGCAATGGACGTTCTGCGTATGAGCTTCGTCATGATGGGAGTCCTCGTGGTGTTCTTCCAGGGATGAAGCGCAGCCGCTTGACGAAGCGCGTCGGGCCTTCCTGTGTCTGCTGCCGCTGTTTATGCATCCGTCGACGGCTCGCGCCTTGTTCTGCCGGTACGGCTACCACACGACGGGCGGGATTATTCGGTTGGCTTACTGCATGTGTCAAGAAATGCCCCTTGACTTCGTCCCACACCTTGCATCGCGCCCGATGATGGTGTGAACTGCGTCGACACGCTTTCCGGGGGTATAGCCATGCGTACCCGAATGATTCCGGTCCTGTGCCTGGTCGGACTCGGCATGCTGTCGCTGTCTGCCCATGCGAACGGCCGCGCGGCGGATCCGTTCGATTCGGAGGCCGAACGGCTCCGCGAGGCGGGCGAGCAGGCATGCCGCGATGTCCTCGATGCGGCGGCGGCTCTCGGCGAGCAGCTGCAGGCGCTTTCCCGCGACGCCTCGAAGCAGCTGCTCGCGATGCGCGAACAGTTCGTGCGCGAGGCGGCCCCGGCGCTGCGCGAGCTCGCCGATCGGCTCCAGGAGATGGCGCGGGAGCTCGAGAAGTCCGCGGGACGCTGACCGTCCGCGCGCCGGCTGTTTGACGCGGCGCATCTTCCGGCCGCCGCGCTCGCGCCGCACGCGCGGCCCCGCCCGGTCGGACGGCGGTTCGCTGCGGGATCGCGCGAACGTCGCCGTCCCGCCCTGATAACCCATTAAGGAATCCCACGGCTGAAGCGCCGCCGCGCGCGCACGTACAGTGGGGGCCATGAGGACCCGTCCGATGAAAGTCGTGCGCGGCGGCGGATCGCACGGACGCGATGCGGCGACGCCGAGCGGCATACCCGTGCGCGGCTGGAAGGACATCCTGCTGCGCGTGAAGGATCAGCTCGGCGCGGACCACATCTCGATCGTCGCGGCGGGCGTCGCGTTCTATCTCTTTCTTGCGCTCTTTCCCGCCATGGCGGCGCTCGTTTCGGTGGTCGGGCTCGTCATGAACCCCGGCGAGATCGAGCGCTACATCGCCGCGGCGGGCGAGATCGTGCCCCCGGAGGCGCTCGCCATCGTCGCGGGCCAGGTGCAGCAGCTCGCGAGCGCCCCGCGCCGCGCGCTCGGCATAAGCCTCGTCGCGAGCGTGTTGCTCGCGCTCTGGAGCGCGACGGCCGGAACCAAAGCCCTCATGACCGCCCTGAACATCGCGTACGGCGAGGAGGAGCGTCGCGGCTACCTCCGGTACTACGGGACCGCGATTCTGCTCACACTCGGCGCCATCGCGTTCGCGCTGCTCGCGCTCGCGCTCGTCGCGGTGCTGCCGGCGCTGCTGGCGTGGCTCCCGGTGCCTCAGGGCGTGCGCACGGCGCTCGGCCTCGTGCGCTGGGTGATCCTCGCGGGCGCGTTCGTGTTCGGGCTCGCCGTGGTTTACCGGTTCGCGCCCGATCGGAAGCAGCCGCAGTGGCGCTGGGTGACCTGGGGCGCCGCGGCCGCGACCGTGCTGTGGCTTCTCGGCTCGGCGCTGTTCTCCCTGTACGTGGCGAACTTCGGCGACTACAACAAGACGTACGGTGCGCTCGCCGCGATCGTGATCCTGCTGACCTGGATCTATCTCACGACATTCGTCGTGCTGCTCGGGGCCGAGCTCAACGCCGAGACGGAGCATCAGACCCGCGTCGACAGCACGGTCGGGGCGTCTCGCCCCATGGGGCGCCGCGGCGCACGCGTGGCCGATACGCTCGGCGAAACCCGCTGACCGGTTCGCCTTTTCCCCGGTGCCTGCCGGCGGCAGGGCGGAACCGGCAACACCCGCATTGCACCCGCGCCCGCTTCGGGGGATGGTCGCAGGCGTCCGTTCACGGAGGTCTTCGGCGTGCTCAACGAGGGATTTCGCGCGCGATTCGCGTTCGTCGTCGTCGCGCTCGCGGCCGCGGCCTGTCAGTCGGCGTACTACAGCGCCATGGAGAAGCTCGGGTACGA
Source organism: Burkholderiales bacterium (assembly GCA_036563785.1). Classification (GTDB taxonomy): domain Bacteria; phylum Pseudomonadota; class Gammaproteobacteria; order Acidiferrobacterales; family Sulfurifustaceae; genus JACQFZ01. The sequence goes on from DATCLR010000263.1 coordinate 30,609, forward strand.
GAAGCGCGACATCCTGGTCGATCGCGTCGAGGACGCGCGCGAAGCGCAGCAGGCGGCGAAGGCGCAGTTCGAGGACGCGCTGCAGCAGTTCATCGCGGTAACGGATTTCAGCGGCGGCGAGCTGGAGCGGCAGTACGAGGCACTGAGCGCGGCGTACGAGAAGAGCGAATCGCGCGCCCGTGCGGTCCGTGCGCGCATCGCCGACGTCGAACGCGTGGCGGAAGACCTCTTCGCGGAATGGACCGAAGAGCTCGAGCAGTATTCGAGCGCGGAGCTGCGCCGCTCGAGCGAGCGGCAGCTCGCGGCGACGCGCACCCGCTACCGGCGGCTGATCACGGCGATGCGGCGAGCCGAGAAGAAGCTCGATCCGGTGCTCGCGGCCTATCGCGACCGGGTGCTGTTCCTCAAGCACAACCTGAACGCCCGCGCCATCGCGTCGCTGCGCAGCGAGCGCGTGAAGATCGAGACCGACATCAACGCGCTCATCGCCGACATGAACCGCTCGATTCGGGAGGCGGACGCCTTCATCCGGGCGATGGAGCCGTCGGCGCGCAAGGGCGCACCGGCGATCGTGCGGCGCGGCTACGCGCCCAGCGCCGCCGGAATTTCGGCGCCCGGAGAAAGGCAAGCTCCTCGAAGTTTCTGAACTAAGTACCGGATCGGAAAAGGCTAAACGCCCGGTCGCCACATCGCAGCGTGAATGCGCGGGGCGGCTCGCAACGGGCGGTTCCCGGTGGTCTAAAGGCGCAGAAGACATGGCACGGGAATTGCTCCGGTGGTGCACAAAGAACAACGGCATGGGTGCGGGGCGACGATGAGAAACGGCTCGATTGCCCTCGCGGGCAACCTGGGGGCGATGGGGAGCGCCGCATGGACCGCAGCGCGGGCCGAAGCGGCGGGCGCAAGTCGGCAGGCGGCTATTGCGGAGCTGCGGGACATCCGCTGGCTGCAGCGCGATCCCCGGCTCGAGCACGCGCTTCGCTGGTTCCCGACGGCGACCGGGGCGGCGGTGCTCGCCGCGTTCGCCGTGCTCGGATACTTCTACTATACGTTCGCGCCGGCCGCGGCGGCGCTGCCGCCCGACAGGCTCGCTGTCGCGAACGACCTGATGAACGCCTTTCTGGTGCTCGTGGTGCTCGTCGCCGGCGTTCCCGTGATCGGCCGTATCGGTCTGCGCAACCTGCAGCACCGGCTCGGTACCGACGGCCGCACGCTCTATGTGCATCTGGCCGACGGCCGCCGCCTCTCGCTCGCGCCGGAACAGCTCGTTTACGACGAGCGCCGAATCGCCTACCGCGGCCTCACGTTCTCGCTGCGAACGGGAAACGGCCAGGCGCTCTACGCGCCGGGCGAAGTCGAAACGTACCTGATGCCGCTTCTCGCGCGCGCCCGGCGTCTCGATCCCTGGAGCATGTTCCGCTACCAGCTTGCGCACCGCGAGCCGCTGCTCGTCGCGAGCCTCGTTTATCTCTTCCTGATCGGCGCCGCGGTGATGTCGACCGGCGCCTGGCGCTACCTTTTCTAGGCGGCCGCAGCGCCGGCGCGAGCGCGGCGTGGCGCGCTCGCGTTGGTTTGGCGGGGTTCTGCGGCGCCGTTACGCCGTTATCGCGCTGCGCGCACCGCGCGACGAGCGATCATCCGATAGCGGGACAAAGCACGCCGGTCATTCGACCGCTTCCGCAATCGCCTTGCCGAGCTCCTGCGTGCTCGCCTTGCCGCCCATGTCCGGCGTGCGCGGGCCTCCCATCAGCACCGTTTCGATGGCGCGCACGACCGCCGCCGCGGCGTCCGCGTGCCCCAGGTGCTCGAGCATGAGCGCGCCCGACCAGATCTGTCCGATCGGGTTCGCGATGTTCCGGCCGTAGATGTCCGGTGCGGATCCGTGCACCGGCTCGAACATGGAAGGGTAGGTGCGCTCGGGATTGAGGTTCGCCGACGGCGCGATGCCGATCGTGCCGGTGCACGCCGGACCGAGATCGGAGAGGATGTCGCCGAAGAGGTTCGAGCCGACCACCACGTCGAACCAGTCCGGGTGCTGCACGAAGTGCGCCGTCAGGATGTCGATGTGGTACTGGTCGGTGCGCACGTCCGGGTACTCGGCCGCGATCGCGCGGAAGCGCTCGTCCCAGTACGGCATGGTGATGGCGATGCCGTTCGACTTGGTCGCCGAGGTGAGGTGCTTCTTCGGGCGGCGGCGCGCGAGCTCGAACGCGTAGCGGAGGATGCGGTCCACGCCTTTGCGCGTGAACACCGATTCCTGCATCACCGTCTCGCGCTCGGTGCCTTCGAACATCCGGCCGCCGATCGAGGAGTACTCGCCTTCGGTGTTCTCGCGCACGACGATGAAGTCGATGTCGCCGACCTCGCGGCCCGCGAGGGGCGAGCGGATGCCCGGCATGAGCCGCACCGGACGCAGGTTCACGTACTGATCGAACTGCCGGCGGATCGGAATGAGCAGGCCCCAGAGCGAGACGTGGTCGGGCACGCCGGGAAAGCCGACCGCGCCGAGATAGATCGCGTCGTGGCTGCGGACTTGCTCCAAGCCGTCCTCGGGCATCATGCGCCCGTGCCGCGCGTAGTACTCGCAGCTCCACGGGAACTCGTCCCAGCGCAGCCGCAGCCCGTACCTGGCGCCCGCGGCCTCGAGCACGCGCATGCCCTCGGGCATGACTTCCCTGCCGATGCCGTCTCCCGGAATGACGGCGATCCGGTATTCCTTCATGAGGTTCTCTCCGGTGATCGAAACGATCGACGGCCGCCCGCGCGCCAAGCGGCGCGGCGGACGAGTCGCGAGCTCAGCCGCCCGGCTCCAGTCGCGCTGGCGAGATCAGCACGTTGAACTGCTCGCACCAGATGACGACGTGCGGATACTTGCCGATGTCGACGCCGGCCGGAATCGGGTAGTTCTGGCTGCCCTTGAACGCCTTCAGCCGCCCGAGGTCGACGTACATGGTCTCCTCGACTTCGGTATCCGGCGTCACTTCGTCGAGGGGCACGAGATAGACGTGGTACTTCGGCCCAGGACCGACTTCGAAGTCCGCCTCGAGGTGGAGCACGTCCCGATAGACCCGCACGCCGCCCTTGCCGTAGTGCAGCGGGTCGGACGGGTTCGCGTGGATGAACTGCCCGCGGGCGAGGAGCGGTCCCGCGGCGGCGTCCGGCGCCGCTTCGGTCGCGACGATGTCGTTCAGGAAAAGGAACGGATAGACGAAGATGCCGAGCACGAACCCGGCGCCGCCGCCGAAGAGGAGGCCGATCAGCAGTACGAACGCGTGAGAGCGCATGAAATCCCCGCCGCGAGTGAGGGAGAGTACGGCGCGAAGGCGCGCGAGACAAGCCGCTGCTTGTTCGCCTTCGCGCCGCGAAGGCATAGAATCGCTCCAGTCCAAGCGGCGGCCCTCCCCATGTCCGAGAAAGCGCAATCCCCGACCGTACCGATACTTCTCGTGCTGTTCGTGCTGGCCGTCGCCGGCGTCGGGGGCTATTACTGGCTGCAGAGCTCGAAACCGCAGGTCGAGAAGTTCACGACCCCGCCGCTGTCGTCCGGACCGATCGGCAAACCCGAGGTACGCCATCCGATCGGGCCGGGCGGCGCCGCCGAAACGCTGCCGGCGCTCGGCGAAAGCGACGATGCGCTGCGCGAAGAGGCGAAGACGCTGCTCGGCGATGCGCCGCTGGAGAAGCTTTTCAACCTCGACAGCATCGTGCGCCGCATCGTCGTCACCATCGACGAGCTGCCGCGCGAGAAGATCGCGCAGCGCTACAACCTCGCGAAGCCGGCTCCGGGCCGCTTCCGCACGCTCGGCAAGGGCGACAGCGCGAAGCTGAGCGCGGCGAACTACGAGCGCTACAGGCCGTACGTGCGGCTGGCCGAGTCGGTGGATACCCGGAAGCTCGTGGCGCTGTACGTCCATTTCTATCCGCTGTTGCAGCAGGAGTACGAGAACCTCGGCTACCCCGGCCGGTACTTCAACGACCGGGTGATCGAGACGATCGACCACCTGCTCGCGGCGCCGGAGATCCACGAGCCGATCGAGCTGATCCAGCCCAAGGTCATGTACGAGTTCGCCGACTCGCGCCTCGAGCGCCTCTCCGCCGGCCAGAAGATCATGATCCGCATGGGTCCGGAGAACGCCGCGCGCATCAAGACGAAGCTGCGCGAGATTCGCGAAGCGCTGGTCGCGCATTCGCGCGAGGCCGACAGGACGGCGCTGCGCTGAATCGGTGCAGCGGCCGCAAGGACGCGGGCCGAGCCGCCGACTCCGGCCGAGGTAAGAAGGGCGCGGCCTTTCGGAACTTTCGAGGGGCACGTTTCCGTAAAGAAGGTTCCCACGTGGGATACCGGCTTCGGTCGGCGAGCAGCCTTGCGGCACCTTCTGCCTTCACGCCGAGTGCGCGCTAGCGTGCGCGGACGCTGCTAGAATGCGCGCCCATGGCCGCCTACCGCCTCGCGAACCGGAAGCGCGGCGGCGGTACACCCATTCGCCGCTTCGTCACGACGCCGATGCAAACCCGTACGTTCCACGACCGCCCGCTCCGTATGCGGGCGGCATGCAATGGTGCGCGGACCGTCGCGGTCGCCGCCGCGCTGTCGGCCGCGATTCTCGCCGCGTCCGCGCGCGCGGAGCCGCTCACGTTCACCCAGGTCCTGCAGCGCGCCGTCGATAACGACGCGGCGCTGCGCATCGCGCGGCTCGAGCTCGAGCGCGCGCGCCTCGAAGCCGTGCGCGTCGAAAGTACGCTCGGCTGGTTCGCGAGCGGGCAAACCGGCTTCGCGCACGATCTGAATCTTTTCGGCATTCCGAGCGATCGGCTCTCCGCGAGCGGCAGTATCGAGCGCCGCCTCGAATCCGGCGCATCGCTCGGCTTCGGGCTCGGCGTCGCGCACGAGGACAGCGCCATCGCCGTGGTGCCGATGCTCCCGAACCCGATGCAGTCCCTGAACGTGGACGCCCGCTACCGGGTGCCGCTCGCGCAGGGCGCGAACAACGTCGAGTACCGGCAGGGCCTCGAGAGCGCGGAAGCGAGCGTCGAGGCGGCGCTCGCCGAGTGGGATGCGGCGCGCGACGCGCTCGCCCGCCAGGCGGCGGATCTGTACTTCAGCGCGGCGCTGACCCACGCGCGGCTGCAGAACGCGAGCGCCGCGATCGAGCGCGCCGAGCGCCTGCGCGCCTTCGTGCTGCGCAACATCCGCCTCGGCGTGCTCGAGGAGAAGGACCGGCTGCAGGCGGAGGCGCAGCTGCGCGCGCGCCGCACCGAGCAGCGGGCGCTGCAGGCGCTCTGGGACAGCCAGCGCATCGCGCTCAACCGGCTCATGGAGCGCGACTGGGACAGCGCGTTCGAGCCGCGGGTCGAGGCGCCGCCGCCGATCGAGGCGGCATTCGATCTCGCGGCGCTGGAGGCGCAGGCGCTCGAGCACAGCCCGGACCTCCGGCGCGAGCAGGCGCGCCTGCGGCTCGCGAACGCCGCTATCGAGCGGGTGCGCGACGCCATCCGCGACCGGCTCGATCTCGTGTTCTCGCTCGGCGGACGGCACGTGCGCGGCGATACCGCCGCGTTCGGCTCGGTGTCCGAGACCGAAGGGGTGGCGGGCGTGCAGCTCGAGTACCGCGCGGCGCTCGACCGGCGCGGCGCGGAGGCCGAGCTCGCGCAGGCTTACCTCGCGCGCGACGTCGCGCGCCGGCGGTACGACACGTTCCGCACCAACCTCCGCTATGACGTCGCGCGGACGGTGGCGGAGATCGAGGCGTTCGCGGCGGCGCTCGCGCAGGCGCGGGCCACGCGCGACGCCGAGCAGCGCAAGCTCGAGGAAGCGACGGAGCGCTATCGCACCGGGCGCGCGGACACCGCGGAGCTGATCCAGTTCGAGAACGATTACGAAGCCGCCGCGCTCGCGGTCGCGCGGCAGGCGATCGAGCTCGCCCGCCGGCGGGTAGAGCTCGCGCGCCTGAGCGG
>DATCLR010000268.1:0-19874 GCA_036563785.1 Burkholderiales bacterium
GGACTTCTCCGACCCGCTCGTGCGGGGCGTGGGCATCGGCCTGCGCTGGCGCTCGCCGATCGGCCAGATCCGCCTCGATGCGGCGCATGCCCTGGACCTCCCGGGCGACGCCTGGCGCATTCACCTTTACGTCGGACCCGACCTCTGATGCGCCGCCTTCCCTGGCTCCTCGCCCTCGCCCTTATCGTCGCGCTCGGCGGCGCGGTGTACTGGCTGCTCGCCACGGAAAGCGGCCTGCGCTGGGTCTACGGCGAGCTGCAGGCCCGCTGGCCGCAGCAGTTCGCGATCGGGTCCCTCGAGGGTCGTATTATCGGCCCGATCGAGGTGCGCGACTTCGTCTATCGAGCCAACGGCACGCGCGTGCGCGTCGCGTTCGCGCGCCTCGAGTGGACGCCTTCCGCGCTCCTGGCCGGGCGGCTGCAGCTCGACGAGCTCACCGCCGACGGCGTGCACGTAGCCCTCGCCCACGCGCGCGCCGAGGGCGCGCCGCCCGATCTCGTGCTTCCGCTCAACGTGGCCGTGGATGCGCTGCGCCTCACCGATCTACGGTTCGAACGTCAGGACGGATCCGTCTATGCCGTGCGCAGCGCGGAGCTGCGCGGCTTCCTCGGGCAGCAGGTCGCGCGCATCGAGCGCCTCGAGATCGACGCGCAGAACTTCGCGCTCCGTGCCGCGGGCACGCTGGGCCTGCGCGCCGGTACCGAGCAGCGCCTGCACGTCGACTGGCGCGCGATACTGGCGGGCGAACGCCGGGTCGCGGGCGCGGGCGAGATACGCGGCAATCTCGACGATCTGCGCATCGAGCAGCGCGTGTCCGAACCCGTCACGGCGCGGCTCTACGCACGCGTGCGCGGCGCGCTCGATGCGCCGCGCTGGGAGCTGCGTGCCGAGGTCCCCGCGTTCGATCCGGCGGCGATCGGCTACGGGCATATCGCCGAGCAGCTCGCGTTCGTGCTCGAAGCGCGCGGCACGCGCCGTGACTTCACGGCGAGCGGCGATCTGGAAGCCCGAGCGACGAAGCTGCCGCCGCTCGCCGCGCACTTCGCGCTCGCTTACGGCGCGGACCGCGTGCTCACGGTCGAACGGCTCGCGCTGCGGGCCGAAGGGAGCGATGCGAGCGTCGTCGCGCAAGGCCGCCTGCAGCTCGATTCGGAGCAGTGGCAGGCCACCGTGCGCTGGCACAACCTCGCGTGGCCGCTCGCCGGAGCACACCGGGTCGTAAGCCCGGAAGGTCGGCTCGATGCCGAGGGCACGCTCGCCGAATACACGTTCGCCCTGCAGGCGGCGACGCGGGGCGCGCAGCTGCCGGCGGCGCAGTGGCGGGCGCGCGGCCGCGGCGACCGCACGCAGCTCGCGGCGCAGCACGTCGAGATCGAGGCGCTCCGCGGCACGTTCGCGGGATCGGCGAGCGTCGTCTGGACACCCGCGCTTCGCTGGCACGCGCAGCTCGCGGGTGAGGGTATCGATCCGGGCGCGCAATGGCCCGCCTGGAACGGATCGCTGTCGCTGAGCGCGCACGCGAGCGGCGATCGCACCGAAACGCGCCTTGTGCTGGAGCGCGTTCGCGGGACGCTCCGAGACTTTCCGCTCGACGCCTCGGCGTCGGCGGTTCGACGGGGCGACGCGTTCCCCGCGCTCGCCGCGTCGCTGCGCTCGGGCACCGCGATCGCGCACGTAGAGGGCCGGCTCGCCGAGACATGGGATCTCGCCTGGAGCCTCGCGGCGCCCGACCTCCGCAACCTGCTTCCCGAAGCGTCCGGCGCCATCGACGCCCGCGGCCGACTGAGCGGTCCGCGCAACGCGCCGCGCATCGACGCGCGCCTCTCGGCCACGCGTCTGGCCCGCGCCGCGGTCGAAACCGCCAAGGCGCAGGCGGAGCTCGCGCTCGATCTCTCCGACGCGTCGGATTCGCGCGTGCGGCTGCGCCTCGCCGACGGGATGCTCTTCGGCCGCGCGATTGAACGCCTCGCGGTCGACGCCTCCGGTCGCATCGCCGCGCATACGATCGCAATCGACGCGCGCCTTCCCGGCCCTTCGCTTCAGGCACGCCTCGAGGGCGGTCTGACGAGCCGCCAATGGCGCGGGCACATCGCGGAGAGCGTGCTTCGCCTCGGCGAGAGTTCCTGGCGACTGCAGGACCGCCCCGCCCTTGCGATCGCCGCGGATGCGGCGACGCTCGAGCGCAGCTGCTGGCGCGCTCGGACGGCGAACGTCTGTCTCGCGCTCGAGCACGCACGCGACGCGGGCACCCGCATCTCCGCCGCCGCGGACACGCTGCCGCTCGCGTTGTTTCGGCCGCTCTTCGAGGATGTCGCCGAGCTGAGCGGGACGACGAGCGGCGAGGCGGAGCTGCGCTTCGTCGGCGGGCGCCTGCAACGCGCCGACGCCGCGTTCGATTTCAGCGCCGGCGTGCTCACGCCGGCCGCGCTGACCAAGAATCCCCTGCGCTATGAGGGCGCGCTGCTCGAGCTCGTCGTCGATGACGCCGGGCTGCGGGCGCGCGCCCGGATCGCACTGCCGAACGCCGACGCGGCGGAAGCCGCGGTCGCGCTGCCGCGCTGGCACGAGGGCGGCGATCTCGCGACGCAGCCGCTCGCGGGACGCGCGACGCTGCGCCTGCACGATCTCACGCTGTTCGACGCTCTCCTGCTGCAGATCGACGAGCTGCGCGGACGGGTGGAGGCCGACCTCGCGCTCGAAGGCACCGTCGGCAGCCCCCGCCTGCGCGGGCGCATCGCGCTCGCCGAAGCCGAAGCGGCGATTCCCGCCGCCGGCATCCGCGTCACCGACGTGCGCTTCGCCGCCACCGCCGACGGGAGCGATGTGCTCGCGCTCGACGGCGAGGCGCAGTCGGGCGAGGGCAAGCTCGCACTCTCCGGGCGGCTGCGCCTGCCGTCGGCCGGCGCCTGGAGCGCGGAACTTCGAGTGACGGGCGACAAGTTTCGAGCTGCCGACCTTCCCGCGGCACGCGTGCTCGTATCGCCGGCGCTGCGCGTCGAGCTCGACCCGAAACGCATCCACGTGACCGGCGACGTGCGCGTGCCGCAGGCGACGTTCGCGCTGCGCGCACCGCGTCCAGGCGCGATCGCGCCGTCGCCCGACGTCGTGATCGTGAACGCGCCCGCGGAACAGGCGCCGAGGCCGCGATGGGAGGTGTCGGCCGAGGTGCGCGTTCTCCTCGGCGACGACGTACGCTTCGAGGGATTCGGGCTCGCCGGCAAGATCGCCGGCAACGTCGTGCTCGTCGATGCGCCGAACCAGGCGACGACCGCGCGCGGCGAGCTGCGCGTCGCCGAAGGCGAATACGAGGCCTACGGCCAGCGGCTGCGCGTCGAGCGCGGCCGGCTGCTCTTCGTCGGTCCCGTGACCAATCCGGGCATCGACGCCCGCGCGGTGCGCGAGATCGAGCAGATCACGGTCGGCGTCGAAGTGAAGGGCACGCTGCGGGCGCCGCAGCTCACGCTGTTCTCGGACCCGGCCATGGCGCAGACGGACGTGCTCTCCTACCTTCTCTTCGGCCGGCCGCTCGAGGGCGCGAGCGCGGCCGAAGGCCGCTCGCTCGCCGCCGCGGCGCGCGCGCTGCAGCTCGCGGGCGGCGAACGCATCGCGCGGCGAATCGGCGCCGCCTTCGGCTTCGAGGAAGTGGACATCGAGACGGGATCGACGAACGAAGCCGCGGCGCTCGTGCTCGGCCGCCAGCTGTCGCCGCGGCTCTACATCAACTACAGCATCGGCCTCTTCGAGTCGGAGAACGTGCTGCGGCTGCGCTATCGCCTGACGCCGAACTGGTCGCTGGAGGCGCAGTCGGGAGGCAAGACGTCGGGCGGCGACATCTTCTTTACCATCGAGCGCTAGCGAAGCCGGTATCTCGCAGCAGGAAGCGACCGCACGCGACGAGGTGCGCGCCGCGCGCGCATGCTGCGCCTACGAACGGCCGCTTGCCCGAAACCGCTCGAAGAAGCGCTCGACATCGGTGATGTCGCGCGTCACCGGCATCGGCGGAAGGCTTTCGAGGAAGAGCCGTCCGTAGCCGCGCTCGTAGAGCCGCGGATCGCAGAGCACGAGCACACCGCTGTCGTCGAAGCTTCGGATGAGACGGCCGGCGCCCTGCTTGAGCGCGATCACCGCCTCCGGCACCTGCAGGTCCACGAACGGATTGCCGCCCGCGGCTTCGCAAGCGAGCGCGCGCGCCTTGAGCACCGGGTCGTCCGGCGCGGCGAACGGGAGCTTGTCGATGATCACGCACGAGAGCGCCGGCCCCGGCACATCGACACCTTCCCAGAAGCTCCCCGCGCCGAGCAGCACGCCGTTGCCGGCCGCGACGAACGCCTCGAGCAGGCGCGCGCGGCTCATCGTGCCCTGCACGAACAGCGGGTAGTCGACCCGCTTCGCGAGGAGCTCGGCGGCGAGCCGTAACGCCCGGTGGCTGGTGAAAAGCAGGAACGCGCGCCCGCCGCTCGCGCGCAGCACCGGCAGGGCCGCCTCCACCACCGCGCGCGTGTGTGCGCTGCCGCCCGGCGTCGGAAGCGCCGGCGGCACGTAGAGCAGCGCGCGCTGCGCGTAGTCGAACGGGCTCGCCCAGCGCGCGGTGAGCGCGTGCTCGAGCCCGAGGCGCCGGGTGAAGTAACCGAAATCCTCCCCGACGGCGAGGGTCGCCGAGGTGTACACCCACGCCTTGGTCCCGAGCGCGGCGAGACGTTCGCGGAACGCCGGCGCCACATCGAGCGGCGTCAGGTGCAGCACGAAGCCGCGTTCGGTCGTATCCACCCATGCGACCTGGTGCAGGTCGTCGCCGCTCGTGATCGCGGCGAGGCGCTCCTCGAGCGCGGCCGCGCGCCGCGCGCAGCTCGCGAGCCCCGGCCCGCGCCCCGCCGCCACCTCGAGAATCTCCGCGAGCCCGCGAAGCTGCGCGTGCAGCGTCGCAAACGCTTCGGCGACGCGCGCTTCGCCCGCGCGCTCCGCCCACGGCGTGCGCGCGACCGGGCCGAGCGCGAGCCGCGCCTCGAGCACCGCGCGCTCCGTCGTCTCCGCGGCGCGGCGCAGCGCCGCGAGACCGCTCGCTTCCTTCACGTCCTCCGCGACGACGTCGCGACACAGCCCGCGGAGCTGCTGACTCGAGAGCGTCGCACCGAAGAAGTCCGCCGCGATCTCGGGCAGCTGATGCGCCTCGTCGAAGATGACCGCGTCCGCAGAAGGTAGAAGCTGCGCGAAGCCTTCTTCCCGCACGCCGATATCGGCGAAGAAGAGATGGTGATTCACCACCACGAGCTCCGCCTGCGCCGCTTCGCGCCGCGCGCGGTTGACGAAGCACTCGGCGTAATACGGGCAGTCGCCGCCGAGACAGTTGTCCGCGGTCGACGTGACCAGCGGCCGGAGCTCCGATTCCTCCGGCAGGTCGCCGATCTCGGCGAGATCGCCGGTTCGCGTGCGCTGCACCCAGGCCGCGACGCGCTGAAGCTGCGCCGCCGACTCGCGCGCACCGAAGCGGCCCTCGGCGAGCGTGCGGTCGAGGCGGTAGCGGCACGCGTAGTTCGCCCGCCCCTTGAGGAGCGCCGTCTGCACCGGACGCTCGAGCGCGGCGCGTACCAGCGGCAGGTCGCGGCGATAGAGCTGATCCTGCAGGTTCCGCGTCCCGGTCGATATCAGCACGCGCCGCCCGGAAAGCATGGCCGGAACCAGGTACGCGAAGGTCTTGCCGGTGCCCGTGCCGGACTCCGCCACCAGCGTCTGCCGCTCGGCAAGGGCCGCCTCCACCGCCTGCGCCATCTCCTGCTGCGCCGGGCGCGGCACGAAGCCCGGAATCGTACGGGCGAGCGGCCCGTGCGGGCCGAGCGCCTCCCGGCTACGCATCAGGGCCGCCCGGAGCCCCGGAGGCGCTTCGCCCGATCCCCTGCCCGGCCGCGGGCAGCGGTTCCGCGCCCGCAATTCGGGTAGGCTTATGGACGGTCTCTCCCGGTGTCCAACCGCAACGGAGGCAAACGCCCATGCTCAACTTCCTCGACAACAACAATGTCGTACTCTTGATCGGGCGAATTTTCCTGGCGCTAATCTACCTGATCGGCGGGCTCACCTGGTTGTTCACGTTGAACCCGCCGATAGGCTACATCGCCGCCAAAGGCTTTCCGGCGCCGGCGCTGCTCGGGTGGATCGCGCTCATCTTCAAGCTCGGCGGCGCGGTGCTCGTGACGCTCGGCTACAAGACCCGACTCGGCGCCGTCATGCTCGTGCTCTTCACGCTCGTCACCGCCTTCGGGTTCCATCCCCCCTGGTTCGAAGGCGAGTACACCACCTTCATGAAAGAGCTCGCGATGATCGGCGGCCTGCTGGTGCTCGCGGCGGTCGGACCGGGCGCTATCAGCCTCGACGCGAAGCGCTGACGCGCCTCTTCCCCGCGAATAGCGGCGGTCTCCACAGGGTCTCCGCGGAGGGAACGGCGAAGAGCCGTTCCCGCACGTGTGGTCTTCCGGCGCGAGCGGGCGCGCTCCGGCGTAAGCACACACGCTGCGGGTGTTGAAGCGCGGGGAGACCGTCCCCTAGACTCGCTTCGCAGGAGGACTCGCTACGGACACGGAGGCTCGGCCATGACATATCAACGTCTGCACTTCTCGCTCGCCCGCGGCATTCCGTGGCGAGGCCTGGGCGCCATGGCGCTCGTATTGAATGCCGCCGCGTGCGCGAGCGCGATGTCGCAGCCGCAAGCGGCGGCGGAGCAAAGCGGATACGCGTCCAGCCGCGCGGGTGTCGTGCGCAGCGGCAGCGGGGAATGCGTGCGCACCGGCTACTGGACGCCGGAGATGGCGACGGCGGAATGCGACCCGGCGCTCGTCGCCAAGACGCCCGAGGCGCCTCCCGCCCCGGCCGCCGAGCCGCAGCCGCCCGCCGCCGAAACGCAGCCGGACACTTCGACGGAGCTCGTCATCGCGCCCAGCGAGCCTCCGGACCGCACCATTTATATCGGCGCCGACGCGTTCTTCGAGTTCGACAGCACCGAGCTCATGCCCAAGTCGCGGCTCGCGCTCGATCGCATCGCCGAGCAGGTGCAGAGCGCGCGGGAAGCGACGATCACCATCGTCGGGCACGCGGACCAGATCGGACCGACCGCCTACAACGACGACTTGTCGTGGCGCCGCGCGCAGGCCGTACGCGACTACCTGACCGAGCGCGGAGTGCCGCTCGCGGCGATCACGATCAGTGCGGTCGGCGAGGGCGACCCGGTCGTCCAGTGCCGGGAGGTGCGCGGGGCGGATCTCATCGACTGCCTGCAGCCGAACCGCCGCACCGAGATCGAGGTGTCCGCCATCGCGCCCGCCGAGGCGCAGTAGACGCGGCGTCGAACGCCGTCAGCGCCGCGGCGGCGCGCGCTCGACCGGCAGTCCCCAGAGCCCCACGCCGCGCTCGCGCGCGATGCGTTCGAGCGCCACGTACTCGAACGGCGCATCCGGAAGCGCGAGCGCCCAGCCGCGCTCGAGCAGGTAGGCGCTCAGGTCCGTGCCGTCGGCGCGGCAAACGGCGGTGAGCGAGCCGTCGGGGCGCCGCTCCACCGGCGTGCAGCGCACGAAGCCGTGAATCTTGAACTCCAGCGCGAGCGCCGCGCGCGAAGAGCAGCGCACCGGCCGCTCGAACGTGCGGCACGCTTCCCCGGTCGCCGGAATGTGGATGCCGTAAAGATGGATCGTGCGTCCCTGCACGCGCAGCGTGCCGTCGCGCTGGACGAACGCGTAGCTCGTGATGTCGGCGGCGAGCCCCGCGCCGGCATAGCCGGCAGCGAGCAGCACGGCGCCGAGCATGCTCGCGCGTCGCCGGGCCGGGACGGCCGCAAACGGGGACTTTCTCTTCACGAGCCGCAATAACGCCCCAACGGCGCGCGCGGCCGACACGAGCTCACATCCGATGGACGATCACCTCGATGCGCCCGCGCGGGCCGATGAACCACGACGCGAGCCAGCCCACGATGCTCACGATGATGCTCCCGAGGAGCGCCGCGAAAAAGCCGTCGATGGCGAATCCCGGCAGGAGCAGCGCCACGAGCCCGAGCATGGCGGCATTGATCACGAGCAGGAACAGTCCGAGCGTGACGACGGTGATCGGAAGCGTGAGCAGCACGAGGACCGGGCGCACGACCGCATTGACCACACCGAGAAGGAGCGCCGCGAGGAGCAGCGTGCCGGCACCGGCGACATGGATCCCTTCGACGATCTCCGCCGCGAGCCAAAGCCCGACGGCGCCGACGACCCATCGCAGCACGAACCCGGTCATCGTCCGCCTCCGCCCCGCACGTCTCGCCCCGCTGCGGCCTTGTCGACAAACGTATCCCGCGCCATGGCGCTACATCTTAATGCCCGCGTGCGCCCGCGTCGCGGTCCGCCGTCGAACGCGCGATCCGGAATGTCCGCCGGAGAACGACCGGCCAAGAGGCTGTCCGTATTCGCGACCACTGTCCCTGCCTGGAACTACACGATGCCGCGCAGATCGGCGCCCTGGCGGGCGAGCTCCTCCTGTACCTCGCGGTGCGGCACCGCCCGCGGACGCACGCCGGCGTTCGCCGCGAGGGCGGCGCACACGCCGGCCGCCTGCCCGATCGCCATCGCCACCGGCATGACGCGGTACGACGACAACGCGGCATGCGTCCCGGAGATGCAGCGGCCCGCCACCAGGAGGCCTTCCACCGCCTGCGGCAGCAGGCAGCGCAGGGGGATATCGTACGATTCGCCTCGCGGCAGCCGCCGCAGCAGCGTGCCGCTCCCCCGCGGGTTGTGTATGTCGATGGGATAGGAGCAGCGCGCGATCACGTCGTCGAACTTTCGGGCGATGAGCACGTCGTCGGTCGTGAGCTGATAATCGCCGCGAATGCGGCGCGACTCGCGCACGCCGATCGTCGTGCCGCTCTGCACCGCGTAGGCGCGCGCGAAGCCGGGCACGTAGCGCTCGAGGAACTGCACGATCTGCCGCATCTGCCGGCGGCTCTGCCATTCCGCGTACGTCAGGTCCCACACGTCGATCCCGAGCTTGCCCGTGACGCGCGTCGAGTTGACCGCGATTTCGCGCGGATGCGGGGTCGCGAAGAAGAGCAGATCCTCGCGCGGCAGCTCGAGCTCGCCCCGCGCCGTCGCTTCCCGGATCAGATCCCAGAGCCCGTGCACGCCGCGCCACTGGTCCGGGTGGCGGCGCACGTACTCCGCGAACGCTTCGCGCTCGAACTCGACCATGCGGAACATGAGCGTCATCGGCTGCGTCAGCCCGTCCTCCGGCCGGCCGATGTCGTAGGGAGCGCCCGCCTGCGCCGCGACGTCGCCGTCGCCGGTGCAGTCGATCACCGTCTTCGCGCGCAGCACCACCGGTCCGGACTTCGTCTCGAACACGACCCCTGCGATCCGTGTGTCCTCGCAGATCACGCCGCTCGCGAACGCGTGGAACAGGAAGCGCACGCCCGCCTCGTCGAGCAGCTCGAGCGCGACCAGCTTGAACACTTCGGGATCGAACGGAACCGTGTAGCCGGTCTCGATCGAGGGCGGCCGCGCGCCGCCGGCGCGGACGAGACGCTCGAGCAGCTTCGAGACGACGCCGGCGAGTATCGGGTCGCCCGGCCCGTGATCCGCGGGAAGGAGGCTGTCCGCGTCCGGCGCCGGCTCGGCCGGCGGATGCTGCGTGTGAAACGACATGAGCGGCATCACGAGCGCCGCGGTCGCGTTGCCGCCGAGGAAGCTGTAGCGTTCGGCGAGCACCACGTCGGCGCCCGCTTCCGCCGCACCGAGCGCCGCGCCGAGACCCGCCGGCCCGCCGCCCACGACCAGCACGTCCGCCGTGCCGCCGACCTGCGCCCGGCGCGGCGGCAGCTCGAGATGCTCGATCCGCTCGGGACGCCGCAGAGCCGGCATCAGATCGACGTCAGCTTCGCGGCGCCGCGCCCCTCGCGTCGCGCGTGCAGCAATCCCAGGGCGATCTTCGCCGACTCCGCGGCGCGCGCCTGCAGCACCGGCACCTGCGCCTGGATGCGGGCCTTCAACGCGTCGCGCTGGTCCCAGTTGTAGTCTATGTGCGCGTGCAGCCGCCCCGCGTTCACGAGGTGCAGCGGCGGCATCACCATTCCCATGTCCGCGAGAAAGCCCTCGACCTTCGAGGCGTAGGGCAGCGCCACGAACGGCACGCCCTGCAGCGCCGCGAAGATGAGGAAATGCAGCCGCATCCCGACGGCGAAGATGAAGCGCCCGACGAGCGAGAGCATCTGCGAGGCGCTGTACTCGCCCTTGAGCACGGTCGCGCGCTGCGGGCGCAGCATCTGCGCGATCACCGCGTGGCAGTGGCGCACGTCGTGCATGTTCGGCTCCATCGGCACGAACACGACGTTCGCGTCGTAGCGCTCGACCATGAAGTCGGCGGCGTTCGCGAGCAGCGCGTGGTACATGTTCTCGTCGATGTCCGGTGCGGCCGCGCCGGGCTCGCGCACCGACATGCCGATCAGCCGGCTCGCCGGATCGAGCCCTTCGCGCTCGAGCGCGCCGACCGGCAGCGGATCGGGCTCGAGCAGGAACGCCGGATCCGCGGTCACGACGATGTCGCGCTTGATGCCGATCTCTTCGAGGAGCTTGCGGGCGCGCGCTTCGCGTACGGTCACCGCGTCGACCGCCGAAAGGCGGTCGCGCACGAGCTGCTGCGCCTCCGGAGTGTTGAGCGGGCCGACGCCGATCGCGTACACCATCACCGGCACCGACTTCTCGAGCGCGAGCTCCACCTCGCGCAGATAGATCTTCGCGTCCGCATCGTAGAGGATGCCGCCGCCGCCGAGCAGGAACAGATCCAGCGCCTCGATCTCCGGCAGCACCTCGTTGCGGCCGAGCTCCCGCACCGGAACGACGCGCGCCACCTGCGGGTGGCGCCGGCGCGTGTCCTCGGCGTCGCGCGAGAACACGGTGATCTCCACCGGGGCCGCCTGCGAGAGCTGACGGATCATGCTCGCGAGGATCGCCTCGTCGCCGAGGTTCAGCCCTCCGTAGGAACCCGAAATGCCGATGCGAAACGGCTTTCGGCGTTCGCCCGCCTGCATACTCCCTATGCCTGCGTGCATGCTCATGGGTATCCCTCCGACTCTCAGGCGACCGCCCGGCGCGCCGCCCCGCCGACGTAGCGACGCAAGTCGAGCGCGTTGCGCACGGCGTGGCCCTCCGCGTCGTTGTTGAAGTACGCGTACACGTCTATTCCGTCGTCGAGGAACGCGCGCACGCGCCGGGCGTGCGCGACAAGCTGCTGCGGCGTGTAGCTCCCGCCGTAGCGGCGACCGTGAAACCGGAGATAAACGAAATCGGCGGTCACCCGCCGCGGGTGCCGCGGCAGCATGTCGTGCACGCACAGCGCCACCCCGTATTTGGCCAGCAGCGCGAAGATCGGTTCGCACAACCAGCTCGAATCGCGAAACTCGATCGCCCACCGCTGCGTGCGCGGCAGCGCTTCGAGGAACGCCTCGAGGCGGGCTGCGTCCGCGTGCCAGTGCGGCGGAAGCTGGACCAGGATCGGACCGAGCGCCGGCCCGAGCCGGCGTGCGCGCTCGAGAAAGAGCGCGATCGGCTGCACCGGGTCGCGCAGCCGCTTCAGGTGGGTGCCGTAGCGGCTGAACTTGAGCGCGTACAGGAAGTTCGGCGGCGCCGCGGCTCGCCATGCCTCGAACACGTGCGCTTCCGGCAGGCGGTAGAAAGTGTTGTTGATCTCGACCGTATCGAAGCGGCGCGCGTAGAACGCGAACCATTCCGCCTTCGGCAGCTCGGGCGGATAGAACACGCGCCGCCAGTGATCGTATCGGTATCCCGAAGTGCCCACCCGCAGCTCGCCGCGGCTCACGCTCATGCGCTCCCGCCCTCGACCGCTCGTCCGCTCCGCATCGCCGTTCGTATCGCCGCACCCCCGCTGATGTTGCAGGGATTGGTGTCCTCCGTCATCGTGCGCCTATTCGTCTGCGGAGCACTCGCCCAATGAGCCTCGCCACGCTGCTCGTGCTCGCCGCCCTCCTCTGGTCCGTCGTCGGTTGCGCCCTCGCCCCCGTCCTCGGCCGCCTGCTCCGGGATTCCGCACGAACGCTCGACGAGCCCGCCGTTCGCGTTGCGTATCACGAACGGCCGCGCGCGCGGCGGCCGCTCTCCGCGGTGCCCGACACCTCGCGCTGCATCACCGGTCCGGTGCGCCGTTGACCGCGGCGCAACCACCGGCGCGGCAGCCAGCGTCGGCAGGCGACCTCCAGCCGGTCGAGACGATGCGCCACCCACGCCGAACGCGTGCTGAGCAGCACGAGACCCGCGAGCACGAAGACAAATCCCGGCACGACCGGCGAGAACGCGAACACGACGCCGAGACCGAGGCACAGCGCGCCGGCACCCATGTAGAGCGCGCTCGCGAGCGACGACTCGCGCCGCCGCGCCCGCCAGGTTCGGTAGCATTGACGAAACCGCCCGCCCGGCGGCGCCCGCCGAAGCTCCGCCAGCATTTCCCGCATGTGCGTCCACACGCGGGCTAGGTAAACACACGCCGCCCGCCGATCCTATGCGTTGATCCCCTGAGCCTCGCTGCGCTTCGGACGGATGGCCGTGCGGTATCCCTTGCCGGCGGCGCTCGACCGTTCTCGTCGCGCGTGGCGGAGGTTCGCGGCTTCGCTGCACCGGCTGACCGACGATTCGCCCGGTACATCGATCGCAATGCCGACGGCTCCATCGCACGCGGTCCGTTGTCTCGATGTGCCCGCGCTTCGGAGGGGATTGCCCGTATTGACTGACTGGTGGCCGTCTCCGAAGGTACGCAGCCGGGCGCCACGGGTCGGCGCGGGACGCATACAGGCGACAGGAGGTCGTTTCGATGAATCAACCCACTGCTCTGCTCGTGGGCACCGCGCTCGGTGCCGCCGCCATGTACCTCTTCGATCCGGAGCGCGGACGCCGCCGACGCGCACAGGTGCGCGATCAGGTCGTTCATTCCGGGCACAAGCTGCAGGACGCCGCGCAGAGCGCCGCGGCCGATGTGCGCAGCCGCGCCGAGGGCTATGCGTCCACCCTGCGCTCCGCCTCGGAGCGCCTCCGGTCGAGCGACGACGTGCTCACCAGGCGCGTCCGCAACGCGCTCGACCGTGTGTGCAGCCGTCCGCACGCCATCGACGTCGCGGCGAGCGACGGCTCGGTCACGCTTTCGGGTACCGCCCCCGCGCGCGAAATACCCCTTCTGGTCGACCGGGTGCTCGCCGTGCGCGGCGTGCAAGACGTGGTGAACCGCCTTCAGCCCGAGACGGAGACCGGCACTGTCCCTGCCGTGGAAGGCGAGGCGCGGCCGGATGCCGGCAAGTCCAGGTTCACGTTCATGCAGCGCCCGTGGTCCCCGGCCGCACGCGTGGTCGGCGGTCTCGCCGGCGGCGCGCTCGCGCTCTACGGCTTCGCCGCCCGCGGCGCCGTGAACAAGGCACTCGGCCTCGGCGGGGCGGCGCTGCTCGCGCGCGCCGCCACCAACATGGAGATGCGCCGACTGATCGGCATCGGCGCCGGCCGCCGTGCGGTGACGGTGCACAAGACCATCCGCATCGACGCGCCGCTCGAACGCGTGTTCGAGACCTGGGCGAACGCCGAGAACTTCCCGCAGTTCATGACGCACGTCCGGGAAGTGCGCCCGCTCGGCGGTGAGCGCGAGTCGCGCCGCTGGCACTGGCGCGTGCGCGGCTCGAGCGGCATGGAGTTCGAGTTCGAGACGCGCACGACGGCCTACGACGAGAACCGCTTCATCGCGTGGCGCACAGAGCCGGGCGCGCTGATCCAGCACACCGGCCAGGTGCGCTTCGCCGCAAATCCGGACGGAAGCACCAGCGCCGAGGTGACGCTCAGCTACAGCCCGGTCGCCGGCGCCGTCGGGTACGCGATCGCGAAGCTCCTCGGCGACGACCCGAAGCGCCAGCTCGACGACGATCTCATGCGCATGAAGACCTATCTCGAAACCGGCGTGCGGCCGCACGACGCGGCCGCGCAGGCGTCCTCGCCCGGCGCACAGGCGCCGACACAGCCGCAGCCCGGCCTGTGACGCAGCGGCGGGGAAACGAGACCGCGTAGATCGAGAAGCGAATCGCCGCGGAAAGGCGCTCGTGCCGCCTTCCGGGTCCGCGATCAATGCGTCGCGAAGCGCCCGATCACCTCGTCGGCGAGCGCGCGGGTTTCGGGATGCATCGCGAGATCGTCGACCGAAACGATCCCGACCGCCTCGTCCTTGCGATTGACCACCACCACCCGCCGCACGCCGCGTTCGCTCATGAGCTGCGCGACGCTGCGCGCGTCCTCGTCCTCGTAGCAGGAAACCACGTTCCCGGTCATCACCTCGCCCGCCGAGGTCGCGCCCGGGTCGGCGCCCTCCGCCACCGCGCGCACCGCAATGTCGCGGTCGCTCAGCATGCCGACGATGCGGCCCTTCTCCGAGACCGGAAGGATGCCCACGTCCATCTGCCGCATCAGCTCGGCCGCTGCCCGCAGGCTCGTGCCGGTCGGGATGATGCGGATGTTGCGGCTCATGATGTCTCGCGCCTGCATGACGATCTCCTTGTCGCTCCTTGCGCCGGCCTGGCGCGCCGCCTCGCATGTCACCGGCGCGGTTCGCTCCTGTCAATCCGTTATCGTCTGCGCCGCCCCGGGCGAAACGTCGTGCCGCCGCGTCGGCCGTCCTTTGCGGTCGCCTCGTGCGCACGACCGCCTCGATCCTTGCGCGGTGCGCGCATCGCGCGCCGCCGCTCAGCTCGGGCGCGGGAGCTTGAAGCGCCGGCCCCGATAGCTGAGCACGGCGCCGTCCTGCACGATTTCCTCGACGACGACGCCCTCCGCCACGCGTTCGCCGGGCCGATACGGGCGATTGTTTATGTAGAGGATGCGGTCCGCCGGATTCGGCGCATAAATATGGATGGTCACCGCCAGCTCCGGCAGCTCGCGCTGGAACTCCGGCGGCATCGCGCGCAGGAGCTTGACGTCTTCGTCGACCGCGGCGGGTGCGTACACGGCAGGCGCGGGGGCGCGCACGGGTGCGGCGGACGCCGCCGGCGCGGGCGCGGGAGCCACCTCCGTCTCACGACGGGAGGAAACGCGCGCTTCCTCGGCGAGCGCACGCACCACGCGTTCCTGCGCCGCCGCGTTCTCGCGGCGCACAGCGTCGCCCGCCGCCCTAACCCTCTCGCGCGCAGGCTCCGCCGCGGTCGCGGCCGGTGCAGCCGGCGCGCCGGCAGCGGCATCGGCCACGCTCGACGGCGCGGCGGACCGAGAAGGCGGCGCCGCGCGCTCCACGTTGAGCCAGTAGAGAGCCGCAACAATCGCGGCGCCGAGCACCGCGATGCCCGCGCCCGGCAGGATCGGAGCGTGCCGCCGCGGCGGCGGGGACGCCACGTCGAGAAGCGGCGGGAGGCCGGCGGACGCCTCCATCTGGCGCCGCTCCTGCTCGGACTTGCGCAGCGCGTCGAGGATGAGCGACATCAGCCGCCTCCGCGCTCCGCCGCGGCGCGCGTGAGCGGCGGCGGCGCGAGATCCGGGCCGTACGCGTCGAGATGGATCAGCGTCTGGCGCCCTGCCACGCCGTCGGGCTCCAGGCGATGCGCGCGCTGGAACTCGCGCACTTGCGCGCGCAGCGCGGCGTCGAAGGTGGTGTTGCCGACGTCGGCATCCGGCTCGCCGCGATAGCGCGCGAGCGCCGCGCGCAGCCATGCCACCGCAGGCCCTTCCATGCCGATGCGCAGCGCGAGCTCGCCGCTCGGCGGCGGCTTCCAGAGCGTCAGGTACTTGCCGTACCAGTAGCGTTCGACCTCGGTCAGCGGAAATTCGCGCGTCTCGTTCGCGATCTCGAGCGCGACCCGATCGTCGGCGAGCGCCGTCACGACGACCTGATGTCGCGTGCCGGCGTCGTCCGTGAGCTCGAGGATCGCCGGGCGGTTCAGCTGCCGCAGATTGTTCCAGGTGCCGCTCGCATAGAGGCAGCGCAGCCCGGCACGCTCCGCACGCTCGCAGCCGGTCGCACCGGCGAGCCTCGCATAATCCTTGTTCCACTTGGCGAAGAGCGTCTTGAACGCGTTTTCGGTGTCCGTCGCGTCGGCGCGCTCGGCCAGAAAAGCCGTGAGCCCCGCCGTTCGTGCGGCCGCGGCCGCGGGCGCCGCGTCAGCCGTAAGCGGCGCGGCATCGCGCGCGGCGGCATCGACCGTTGCCGACGCCTCCGCCGTCTCGGCCGCGAGCGGCGGCCACGCGTGGAGCCGCCATTGCCAGGCGCCGATCGCCGCGGCCGCGACGAGACCGGCGGCGAGCGCGGCGCGCGCGCCGTAACGCCGCGGGCCGCGGTAACCGACCTCGGCCGCCGCGCGGCGCAGCAGCGCGGCAGTGACGCGGTTCCTGCCGTGCGCGTACGCACCGAGCAGCGCGCGATCGCAGAACGTGTTGATGAGCCGCGGGATGCCGCCGGCGAGGCGATGCACGGCGCGCAGCGCCCCGGGCGTGAAGATCGGTCCCTTCGCGCCGGCCACTTCCAGGCGGCGCCGAACGTACTGCGCGGTCTCCGCGGCCGTGAGCGGCCCGAGGTTGTAGCGCGCCGTGATGCGCTGCGCGAGCTGGCGCAGATTCGGCTGCGCGAGCAGACCGGTGAGCTCGGGCTGCCCGACCAGGAGGATCTGGAGCAGCTTCTCTTTCGTGGTCTCGAGATTGGTGAGCAGGCGCACCTGCTCGAGCACCTCGTGCGAGAGCCGGTGCGCCTCGTCGATGATGATCACCGTGCGCCGACCCTTTGCATGGTTCTCGAGCAGGAAGCGGTTCAATGCGTCGATCGCGCCTTTCAGGCTGCTGCCGCGCTCCGCGCTCGGGATGCCGAGGTCGTCGCAGATCGACGCGACGAACTCCTCCACAGAAAGCAGCGGATAGAGAATGAGCGCCGCGTTCACCTCGGGCGGCAGCCGCTCGAGCAGTGCGCGGATCATCATGGTCTTGCCCGTGCCGACCTCGCCCGTCAGCTGCACGAAGCCGCCGCCCTGGCTGATGCCGTAGAGCAGATGCGCGAGCGCCTCCTGGTAGCGGGGCGCGAGGTAGAGGTAGCGCGGATCCGGGGGGAGCGCGAAGGGATTTTCCCGAAGCCCGAAGTAGCGCGTGTACATCAGACGTCAGGACGACGCATACCGGCAACGGCGAGCCGCGCGCTCGCGCTTCGGGCGGCGGTGCATGCGGTGGTCGAATTCATGCCTTCGTACCCGTCACAAGCGCCGGCGCCTCCGGCGTCTGGCGACAGGTCCGCCGGCGGGAGCGCGTCCGCGATTCCCGGCGCCGTCGAGGAAGCGGCGCCATTCTAGCGAAGCCCCGACGGCCGTCCAACGGCGCGACCCGCCGCCCGATCAGTCGGGCCAGGGCTCGGCCCGCGCGAGCAGCGCGCGCAGCTCCTCGTCGGTGAACCGCAGCAGCTGCTGCTCGGCCTCGTAGCGGCCGTTCGCGTCGAGCACCCAGCTGCGCATCGTCCCGCCGCCGCGCGGCGCGAACAGCAGCCGCTCCACGCCGTAGGATTCTTCGTGGACGGCGGCGTCCCATTTCCGGCCGGCCGCGTCCTCGAACGTGCGCATGCGCCCTCCTACGCCTGCGGCGTCACGGCCTGCCGCGCGCGCAGCTTGGCCGCGATGAAGGATCGGTGCGGCACGTACAGCAGATCGGCGATCTTGCGCACCAGGTGCTCCTCGTACTCGTGCAGCTCGCCGTCGGCGTAGGCGACGGCCCACAGGTGCTCAACGAGCCGCTCCTTCTCCTCCGGCGTCAGACGGTCCTTGATGAGCGAAGTGAACTGCCAGTAGTCGGTCGCCCGGCGCGCCTCCTCCTCGGCGAGCCGCAGCAGCTCCTCGGTTTCGTCCGCGCCGAGACCGAATTTCGTCTCGAGTGCGTGCAGCACGCGGCGGCGCTCGGGAGCGCTCATGTCGCCGTCCATGCGCATCATCTCGACGAGCAGCGCGGCGGTCGCGACGTGCAGCGGATCGTGCCGCTCCTGCTGCGCCGGCGCCTGCGCTCCCCTGATGCGCTTATCGAAGAACTCGGCGATCGCTTCGAGCATGCTATGCCCCGAGCATACGCACGTCGAACGGGCGCGCGCCGCCGGGCGTGCGCACGATATCGCCGGTGCGCACCGGGAAGTGCCCGGTTCGCCGGTCGGCGAAGTAGAGCTTCAGCGTCTGCTCCACGACCGGAAACGCGATCTGCTCCCAGGGAATATCCCGTTCCTCGTAGAGCGCCACCTCGAGGCTCTCGGGTCCCGGCCCGAACTTCGGCTCGACGAGATCCGCGAGGAACATCACGTACACCTGGTTGACGTGCGGAAGATTGAACAGCGCGTAAAGCTGCTGTATGCGCACGCGCGCCGACGCCTCCTCGAGCGTTTCGCGCACGGCGCCTTCGATCGTCGTTTCGTTGATCTCGAGGAACCCCGCGGGCAGCGTCCACAGGCCGTAGCGGGGCTCGATCGCGCGCCGGCAGAGCAGCACGCGATCCTCCCAGCGCGGCACGCAGCCGACCACGACTTTCGGGTTGATGTAGTGGATCTCCCCGCACTCGCCGCAGACGTGGCGCGCCACGTGGTCGCCGTCCGGGACGCGCAGGTCGACGGGGGAACCGCACTTGCTGCAGTACTTCATGACACGTCGGCGCTTGGCACGCGGGTATTCTAGCGCGCCGGGCGGGCGCGCACATGCCGGCGAGCACGCCGGCCGCCCCGCACGACCCCGCGGCATGCGCGCACACCGAATGTCTCCGCCGCGCCCGCCTCCGGCAGCCGGTCGAGCCCGGAGGCCGGACGGCGCGACGGGCTCCCCTCCGTGCGCGGCCGGTCTCAAAGCGCTTTCCAGCGCCGCGCGATCAGCAGTTTCAATTTGCGCCGCTCGGTCTCGCTCAAATCGACGCCGTCGACCTCGAGCCGGCGTTCGATCGCGCGCAGCGACGCGGCGCTGCGCAGCCGCGCCAGCCGCTCCCTGAGCTCGTAGAATCGCGGCGAATACGCGCCGCGCAGCTCCTGGATGAACGGATAGGACATCCGATGCAGCGGACAGGGTCCGTAGCGGCGGATCGCCCGCTGATGCTCCGGCGTGCCGTAGCCCTTGTGCTTCGCGAAGCCGTATTCCGGATACTTGCGGTCGAGCCGCTCCATGAGCGCATCGCGGTGCGTCTTCGCCACGATCGAGGCGGCGGCGATGGAGAAGTTGATGCCGTCGCCCTTGGTGAAGGAGGTCTGCGGGACGTCGAGACCGGGAATCGTGCGCGCGTCGACGAGCACGTGCTGCGGCACCACCGGCAGCGCCTGCACCGCGCGGCGCATCGCGAGCAGCCCTGCCTGGTACACGTTGATCCGGTCGATCTCCTCGACCGTCGCCATGCCGATGCCGACGCCGAGCGCCTCGCGGCGAATCACGGCCGCGAGCGCCGCGCGCTGCGCGGGATCGAGGCGCTTGGAGTCGTCCACGCCGGGAATGCAGGTGCCGGGACGGAACACCACCGCGGCCGCCACCACCGGCCCGGCGAGCGGTCCGACGCCGACTTCGTCGACGCCGGCAACGTGCTGCACGCCCGCGTTCCACAGCAGCCGCTCGAAATTGAGCATGCTGTCGAGCCGCGCCTGCTCGCGCCGCTCGCGCTCGTAGCGCTTCCGGAGCGCCGCATAGAGCGCCTGCACGCCCTGCCGCCGGTCGCGCTTCAGCGCGCGCAGCACCTGAGCCGACACGGGCGCCGCCTCGTCGAGAAGACGCGCACGAAGTTCCTGGATCGAGAGATTCCGGAGATCGACGGCCATGGCATTCGGCTGCGCGGCAACGCTCTCGCTGCGGAGGCGACGCCCCGCCCGCTCGGTGGCGCTACTTATATATGAGGCGCCACCGACCGCGCAAA
>DATCLR010000271.1:0-1806 GCA_036563785.1 Burkholderiales bacterium
TCGCGCGCGCCCGCTCGGCGAAGCGCCAGAGCGTCGTGAGATCCGGATAGCCGGGGTTGCCGTCATATTGCAGGATGGTGGCGCCGAGCTGCAACGCATTCGCCACCACGTTCCACATGATCCAGCTCGTGGACGTGAACCAGAAGAAGCGATCGGCCGGCCGAACGTCCAGGTGGAACATGCCCGATTTCAGATTCTCGATCGTCACGCCGCCGTGGCCGTGCACGATCGGCTTCGGCATGCCGGTCGTGCCCGAGGAATACACGACCCACAGGGGGTGATCGAAAGGTACGGGTGTGAACTCGAGCGGTTCCGCCTCGGCCGTGGCTTCGGCGTAGGAGCGCACCTCGAGACGGCGTCCGGCGTCGCGCAGGACCGCTTCGAGAGAAGCGTTCGGGTCGAGATACGGCACGAAGATCACCGCCTCGAGGGTCGGCAGCGCGCGTACCAGCTCGCGTACCGTTTCGCGCCGGTCGAAGTCCTTGCCGCCGTAGCGATAGCCGTCGACGGCGAAGAGCACCTTCGGCTCGATCTGGCGGAAGCGGTCGAGCACGCTCACCGGACCCATGTCGGGCGAGCAGCTCGACCAGACGGCGCCGCCGCTCGTCGCGGCGAGGAGCGCGGCGACGGTCTGCGGAATGTTCGGCATGTACGACACCACCCGATCGCCCGGCCGCACGCCGAGACGCTTGAGCGTCGCGGCGAGCGCGCCGACCTGCCCGGCGAGCGCCGACCAGCTCACTTCCGTCCACGGGCAGGTCTCCGACTGGAATACGATCGCGGGCCGGGCGGCGAACTCCGGCTGCTCCGCGTGGCGCAGCGCGTGCTCGGCGTAGTTGAGCATCGCGCCTTCGAACCACCGCGCCCCGGGCATGGTGCGACGGTCGAGCACACGCACGTACGGACGGTGGGCCTTGATGCCGCAGAAGTCCCAGATGGACGCCCAGAACGCCTCGATCTCGCGCACCGACCACTGCCAGAGCGACTCGTAATCGGCGAACCGCAGACCGCGCTCGGCTTCGAGCCAGGCGAGATAGCGGGTGATGGCGGCTTGCGCGCGGCGCGCGGGCGACGGTGTCCAGAGCGGCTCGGTCATGGCGTCGTCTTCCGGTTTGAAGCGCGCCGCACTATACCGCGGGGCCGCCGGGCGCCCCAATCCCCTTTCAACCGCCCGGCGGATGGCATATAACGCGGGCACGAACAGCACGCGGAGGACACTCAGCTATGAACGTGGGATTCATTGGCCTCGGCATCATGGGACGCCCGATGGCGTTGAACCTCGGCAAGGCGGGTCATGCGCTCTGGGTCTACGGGCGGCGCCCGGAAACCATGCAGCCGCTCGTGGCCGCCGGCGCGAAAGCGTGCGGCTCGCCGCAGGAGGTCGCGGCGAGCACCGATATCATCTTCACCATGGTGTCGGACACGCCGGACGTCGAGCAGGTGATCCTCGGCGAGAAGGGTGTGGTGCACGGGGCCCGCAAAGGCGCGATCGTGGTCGACATGAGCACGATTTCGCCGAGGGCGACGCGGCGCATCGCCGCGGCGCTCGCCGAGCGCGGCGTCGAGATGCTCGATGCGCCGGTGTCGGGCGGCGAGGCCGGCGCGATCAACGGCACGCTGTCGATCATGGTCGGCGGTAAGGCGCCCGTCTTCGAGAAGGTCCTGCCGCTGTTCCAGGCGATGGGCAAGAACATCGTCCACGTGGGCGACAACGGCGCCGGTCAGGTCGCGAAGGCGTGCATCCAGATCGTGGTGGCGCTCACCATCGAGGCGGTCGCGGAAGCGCTGACCTTCGCGCGGCGCAAC
>DATCLR010000275.1:0-3988 GCA_036563785.1 Burkholderiales bacterium
CCGACCCCGTGGGTCGAGGCCTCGGCGCGGTGCGCGGTGCCGAAGGCGTCCATGACGTAGACGTCGCAGAGCGCCGCGTATTTCCTCGCGAGCGCCGGGTCGTCCTTCTTCTCGCCCTTGTTGAACCGCACGTTCTCGAACAGCACCACCTCGCCCTCGCCGACCGCGGGCGCCTTCTCGAGATAGTCGCGTACGAGCGGCACCGGCCGGCCGAGGAGCTTCGCGAGCGCGTCGGCGACGGGCTTGAGCGAATTCTCCTCGCTGTACGCGCCCTCCTGGGGGCGCCCGAGGTGCGACATGAGCATCACCCGCGCGCGGGCCGCGAGCGCGTGCTGGATCGTCGGCAGCGAGGCGCGGATCCGCTGGTCGCTCGTCACCACGCCGTCCTTCACGGGCACGTTCAGGTCCTCGCGGATCAGCACGCGCTTGCCCGCGAGATCGAGGTCGGTCATCTTGAGAATCGGCATCGTCGCTTCCCCGGTCGAATGCGCCCGCCGCCGGCCGCGGCGCGGCCGGCGCCGGCGGTGCGCGCGGCCGCTACTTCGCCTGCATCAAGGCGACGGCGGTGTCGAGCATGCGGTTCGAGAAACCCCACTCGTTGTCGTACCAGGACAGCACCTTCACGAGCTTGCCGTCGATGACCTTGGTGAGCGTGGCGTCGAAGATCGACGAGGCGGGGTCGTGGTTGAAGTCGATCGACACGAGCGGCTTGTCGTTGTAGGCGAGGATGCCCTTCATCTCGCCCTCCGCCGCCGCTTTCATGATCGCGTTGATCTCGTCCTTCGACGTCTCGCGCGCGGCGGTGAACGTGAGATCCACCACCGACACGTTGACCGTCGGCACGCGGATCGCGAAGCCGTCGAGCTTGCCGTTCAGCTCCGGCAGCACCAGACCGACCGCCGCCGCGGCGCCGGTCTTCGTCGGAATCTGCGACTGCGTCGCCGAGCGCGCGCGGCGCAGATCCTTGTGGTAAACGTCGGTCAGCACCTGGTCGTTGGTGTAGGCGTGCACCGTGGTCATGAGCCCGTGCACCACGCCGATTTTCTCGTGCAGCACTTTCACGAGCGGCGCCAGACAGTTGGTCGTGCACGAGGCGTTGGAAATGACGGTGTGGCTCGCCTTGAGCACCTGGTGGTTGACGCCGTAGACAACGGTCGCGTCCACGTCCTTGTCGCCGGGCGCCGAGATGATCACCTTCTTCGCGCCGGCCGTGAGGTGCGCCGACGCCTTGGCCTTGCTCGTGAAGAGGCCCGTGCACTCCATTACGAGATCGACGCCGAGCTCCTTCCACGGCAGCTTCGCGGGGTCGCGCTCGGCGCAGACGCGGATGCGGTCGCCGTTGACGACGAGGCAGTCGCCCTCGACGGCGACCGTGCCCGGGAACTTCCCGTGAACGGAGTCGTAGCGCGTCAGGTGCGCATTGGTTTCCGCGTCGCCGAGATCGTTGATCGCCACGATCTCGATCCCGTGCCGCTTCCCGCCCTCGTAGTGCGCCCGCAGGACGTTGCGTCCGATGCGCCCGTAGCCGTTGATCGCGACCTTGATTGCCATTACCGATTCTCCCGAACCAATAGTAAGTGTCCAGCCAAACCGCTCTGCGTCGAAGCCTCGCGAGCCCTAGCGCAGCAGCTCCTCGACCACGGCGGCGATGTGCTCCGCCGTGAACCCGAACTCCTTCATCAGCACGCCGCCCGGCGCCGACTCGCCGAAGCGGTCGATGCCGACCACGCGGCCCTCGAGCCCGACATACCGCCGCCAGTAGTCGGACACCCCCGCCTCCACCGCGACCCGGCGAGTCACGCCCCGCGGCAGCACCGCCTCGCGATAGTCGGCGTCCTGCGCGTCGAACACCGACGTGCAGGGCATCGAGACGACGCGCACCCGCCGGCCGCGGGCGCTGAGCAGCTCGCGCGCCGCCATCGCCGGCCCCACCTCGGACCCGGTGGCGATGATGATCGCCTCCGGCGGGCCGCCGGTCGCGTCGGCGAGCACGTAGCCGCCGCGCGCGATCGCGGCGAGCGCGCGCTCGTCGCGCGGCTGCGCCGGAACCGCCTGGCGCGTGAGCACGATCGCGGTCGGGCCGCCGGTGCGCTCGATGGCGTCCTTCCACGCAACCGCGGTTTCCGCGGCGTCGCACGGACGCCATACCGTCATGTTCGGAATGTATCGCAGCGACGCCACGTGCTCGATCGGCTGATGGGTGGGCCCGTCCTCGCCGAGGCCGATGGAGTCGTGGGTGTAGACGAAGATGTTGCGCAGCTTCATCAGGGCGGCGAGGCGCACCGCGTTGCGCGCGTAGTCGGAGAACACGAGGAACGTGCCGCCGTAGGGGATGAAGCCGCCGTGCAGCGCGAGGCCGTTCATGATCGCGGACATGCCGAACTCGCGCACGCCGTAGTTGATGTACGACCCGCCGGCATTCTCGGGAGTCACGCCGCTCGCACCCTTCCAGTGGGTGAGATTCGACTCGGTGAGATCCGCCGAGCCGCCGATCAGCTCGGGCAGCAGCGGACCGTAGGCGTTGAGCGCCTGCTGCGACGCCTTGCGCGTCGCGACGGCGTCGCGCTGGGCCGCCGCCGCGGCGACGTACGCGCGCGAGCGCGCGTCCCATTCGGCCGGAAGCTCGCCGCGCATGCGCCGCTCGAACTCCGCCGCGAGCTCGGGATGCGCCTTGCGGTAGGCGGCGAAGCTCTCGTTCCAGGCGCGCTCGGCCGCCTCGCCTTTCGCGCGCGCGTCCCAGGCGCGGTAGATCTCGGGCGGCACCTCGAACGGCGGGTGGTGCCAGCCGAGCGTCCGGCGCGCGGCCGCGACCTCGTCGGCCCCGAGCGGTGCCCCGTGCACCGCCTCCGTCCCCTGCTTGTTCGGCGCGCCGTAGCCGATCGTGGTCTTGCAGCAGATGAGCGTCGGCCGCTCGCTCTCGGCGCGCGCCGCGAGGATCGCGCGCCGGATCGCCTCGGGATCGTGCCCGTCCACGTCCGGAACCACGTGCCAGCCGTAGGCTTCGAAGCGCTTCGCGGTGTCGTCGGTGAACCACCCGCGCACGTGCCCGTCGATCGAGATGCCGTTGTCGTCGTAGAAGACGATCAGCTTGCCGAGGCGCAGGTGGCCGGCGAGCGAGCACGCCTCGTGCGAAACGCCCTCCATCAGATCGCCGTCGCCGCAGAAGACGTAGGTGTAGTGATCGACGATCGTGTGCCCCGGCCGATTGAAGCGCGCGGCGAGGTTCTTCTCGGCCAGCGCCATGCCGACGGCGTTACCGAGGCCCTGCCCGAGCGGGCCGGTCGTGGTCTCGACGCCGGGCGTCATGCCGTATTCGGGATGGCCCGGCGTCTGCGAGTGCAGCTGCCGGAACCGCTTGATCTGCTCGAGCGGCAGGTCGTAGCCCGTGAGGTGGAGCAGGCTGTACAGCAGCATCGACGCGTGGCCGTTCGACAGCACGAAGCGGTCGCGGTCCACCCACTTCGGGTTCGCGGGGTTGTGCTTGAGGAAATCGTTCCACAGCACCTCGGCGATGTCCGCCATCCCCATCGGTGCGCCGGGGTGGCCGGAGTTCGCCTGCTGCACCGCATCCATGGAAAGCGCGCGCAATGCATTGGCGAGCGTGCGGCGCGGGAGGCTCGAGCGGGCGTCGGCTGTCTGCGGCTGGGAGGGCACGTTCATACGGATCCTCTGCGCCTCAAAAACGGCGGCTCAACCGGGTGGTGTACGACCCGGATTCCGACGTCTTTGTGCATGCGATAAAGGGGGATTGGTCACTCCGCGGTAAGCCGGCAACTCGCCCGCCGGGCTCGCTCGTGCGGCTTCTCTCTGCTCGCGGGGTCCGCGGAACGCTCGGTATTTTCCCTCAGGGTCCGGATGCCGGCAATACGGATTGCTCATGATGTGCTGCGCCGGCGGTCCGCCGCGCGAGCGTCGCGCGACCCGTGCGTTGCGGCTTTCTTGACGCAAGGTGCGCCTCGGCCTGTCCCGCTTGCGCCATCCATAGCGC
>DATCLR010000276.1:0-7969 GCA_036563785.1 Burkholderiales bacterium
CGGAAATAGAAGATTCCGGCCATGTCGGCCGTCCACTGCCCGATACCGTGGATCGTGCGGAGCACGGCCGAGCGCTCCGCATGGCTCATGCGCCGCAGCCGCCGGGCCGAGAGCCGCCCGGCCTCGTGCGCTTCGCGGATCGCGATGAGCGTGCGTACTTTCGCCCGCGAAAGGCCGCAGGCGCGAAGCCGGCGCGCGTGCCGCGCCGCGAAAAAGCCCGGGATACCGCAGCCGCTCGCCCGCGCCGCCGCCTCGACGCGCGCCCAGATGCTGCGCGCCGCGATCGTCGAGAGCTGCTGACCGACCACCGCGCGCGCGAGAAAGCACGCCAGGCTCCGCCGCCGCGGTTCGGGCGGCCCGATGCGGCCGACGCGGATCAACGCCGCCTTGAGCGGCGGCGCGACGCGCTCCGCAGTCGCGAGGAAGCGGCGATGGATGCGCGCGGTCACGGCCTTCCTCGGCAGCGCCGGGCCGCTGATTCGAACGCGCACCCGCAGACGGCACCGGACGCCCGCTGCGCCTCGCGGCAGTTGCGGTTCACCGCGCCCCTCATTCGCAGGCTGGCACTTCGTCCGTCGGTGCGCCGGTGGTCCGAGCGGCCTCCTCCGGCGGCGAAACGAGCGTGAGCGTGACGCCGCCTACCTCCATGCGCACCGGAAGCCAGCCGTAGGCGGGCGCGAACCAGAACGCGCTCGCGCGCCGCGCGCTCTCGGCGACGAGCTTGAGCGCCTGCAATGCAACCCCGTTCGCGGGCACGGACTCCGCACCCCCCTGCCGCACGCGATACGTGCGCAGCCCGCCCCGCTCGACGACCGCATACTCGCGCGTCTCTTCGGAGCCGAGCGCGGGCGCGTCCGCGCGCAGCCGCACCTGAATCGACATCACATCGAAGACCGGCGACGGCAGCTGCTCGATTTCGGCGACGGAGCCGTCCCCGCGCACCACGCGCGCGCGGCGGTGCTCCCGATCGAATCGGATCCCGACCGCACGGTCGCTGTCGCGGCGATCGCGGTGCCGGTACTCGAGGGGATGAAGCGCGCCGTCCTGCGCCTGCATCACGCTGCAATCGTAGGTCTCGGTCAGCACGTAGAACCCCACCCCGACCGTCGCGCGCATGGTGTAGCGCAGGTAGTCGCCGAGGCGCTCCAGCCGCAGGGTCGCCTCGGCCTTGAGCGGAAACCGGCGGCCCGCGTACTTCGCCTCGAAGGGCGCGGGCAGCTCGGCGGGCGCCGTCGGTGCGGCGGTCAGAATCAGCGCGAGCGCCGCCGCGACGGTCTCGCGCGCCGCCCGGCGCCATCGCCCGAACGGCTCGCTCCGCCGGAAGGTCTCCGCGGCTGGGTGCGCTGCGCTCACCCCGATATACTAACGGTCCTTCTGCGCGAATTCCCGATGTCGCACGATCGCATCCTCATCCGGGGCGCCCGGCAGAACAACTTGCGCGCCCTCGATCTCGATCTGCCGCTCAACGAGCTGATCGTCGTGACCGGGGTCTCGGGCTCCGGCAAGTCGTCGCTCGCCTTCGACACGGTGTACGCGGAAGGCCAGCGGCGCTACGTCGAAACCTTCTCGCCCTACGCGCGCCAGTTTCTCGACCGCATGGACAAGCCGGCGGTCGATCGCATCGAAGGCATCCCGCCCGCGATCGCGATCGATCAGACCAACCCGGTGCGCACGTCGCGCTCGACCGTCGGCACCATGACGGAGCTCAACGATCATCTGAAGCTCCTCTACGCCCGCGCCGCGCGGCTCTACTGCCGCGGCTGCGGCCAGGAGGTGCGCCGCGACACGCCGGACAGCATCGCCGATGCGCTCTACCGGCGCGCGCCGGCGGGCGCGACGCTGCTCGTCACGTTCGGCGTCGTCGTGCCCGAGAATTTCGGCGAGGACGAAGTCCGCGGCTACCTCGCGCAGCAGGGCTACACGCGCATTCACGCCCGCGACGGCGCGCGGCTCGAGGTGGTGCAGGACCGGGTCCGGCTCACGCACGACAACCGCTCCCGTCTCGTCGAGGACCTCGAGAAGGCGCTCAAGCACGGTCGCGGCCGCGTAGCGGTGCACCTGCTCGATGCGGGTGCGGGTTCTCCGCGGCGCGAAGAGACGGAAGCCGCGAGTGCGCCGCGCACCGTCGAGAAGACCTGGCGGTTCTCCTCGGAGCTGCACTGCGCCGACTGCGATATCGCGTACCGCGACCCGATCCCCAACTTCTTCTCCTTCAACTCGCCGATCGGCGCCTGCGACACCTGCCGCGGCTTCGGCCGCATCATCGGCGTCGATTACGCGCTCGTCATCCCGGACGAGTCCAAGAGCCTGCGCGCGGGCGCGGTCAAGCCGTTCCAGACCGCTTCTTATAAGGAATGCCAGGACGACCTGATCCGCTTCGCCAGGAAGCGCGGCGTCCCGGTGGACGTGCCGTGGCGCGAGCTCTCGGACGACCACAAGCGCTGGGTGATCAAGGGCGAGGGCTCGTGGGCCGAGAGGAAGTGGTACGGCGTCGAGCGCTTCTTCCGCTGGCTCGAGGGTCGCGCCTACAAGATGCACATCCGTGTGCTGCTCTCGAAGTATCGCGCCTACACGGAGTGCCCGGATTGCGCCGGGGCGCGGCTGAAGCCCGAGGCCCTCCTCTGGCGGCTCGGCACCGAGGTCGAGCATACGGCCGCCGCCTCCGCGGACGGCCGGCGCCCGCCCGGTCTCAACATGCACGAGCTCGTGTCGCTCCCGATCGAGCAGACGCGCGCGTTCTTCGAGCGCGTGCGCCTGCCGGCGCCGCTCGACGAGGCGACCGACCTCGTCCTCGGCGAGATCCGCACGCGCCTTGCCTATCTTTGCGAGGTCGGGCTCGGCTACCTGACGCTCGATCGCCAGTCGCGCACGCTCTCGGGCGGGGAGGTGCAGCGCATCAACCTCACGACCGCGCTCGGCACTTCGCTCGTCAACACCCTGTTCGTCCTCGACGAGCCTTCGATCGGGCTGCATCCGCGCGACATCGGCCGCGTGGTGGGCGTGCTGCACAAGCTGCGCGACGCCGGCAACACGCTGCTCGTGGTCGAGCACGATCCGCAGGTCATGCTGGCCGCCGACCGCATTCTCGACATCGGTCCGGGACCCGGCGAGCGCGGCGGACGCGTGGTGTTCTTCGGCACGCCGGACGAGCTGCGCCGGGCGGATACGCTCACGGCGCAGTACCTGAGCGGCCGGCGCCGCGTCGGCGAAGCGCGCCGCACGCGGTCCGGGTCGCCGCCGGAGCGCTTTATCGAAGTCCTCGGTGCCGCCGAGAACAACCTCAAGAGCATCGACGTGCGCATTCCGCTGGAACGGCTGGTGTGCATCACCGGCGTTTCCGGCTCGGGCAAGAGCACGCTCGTGCAGGACGTCCTCTACAACGCGCTCGCCAAGCTCAAGGGCCGGCCGAAGGACGCCCCCGGGCGCCATCGCGCGATCCGCGGCCACGAGCAGGTGCGCGACGTGGTGCTGGTCGATCAGTCGCCGATCGGCAAGACGGCGCGCTCGAATCCGGCGAGCTACGTCGGCGCGTGGGACGCGATACGCAAGCTCTACGCCGCCGAGCCGCTCGCGCGCGAACGCGGCTACACAGCGAGCACGTTCTCGTTCAACGCCGGCAACGGCCGCTGCCCGACCTGCACCGGCTCCGGCTTCGAGCACGTCGAGATGCAGTTCCTCTCCGACGTGTACCTCCGCTGCCCCGACTGCGACGGCCGGCGGTTCCGCCCCGAGGTGCTCGAGCTCAAGCTCGTTCCGAGGACGGCGGACGGCGCCGTGCCGCCGCCGGCGAAGTCCATTGCCGACGTGCTCGACATGACCGTGTCCGAGGCGATGGCGTTCTTCGCCGCCTATCCCGAGGTGCTGCAGGCCCTGGAGCCCCTCGCCGCGGTCGGCCTTTCCTACCTCAAGCTCGGCCAGCCGGTGCCGACGCTCTCGGGCGGCGAAGCGCAGAGGCTCAAGCTCGCCGGCCATCTCGCCGAAGCCCGCAGCCGCCGCTCGCGCGGCGCACGGCCCGACGAGCCACGCGGCACGCTGTTTCTGTTCGACGAACCGACCACGGGGCTCCACTTCGACGACATCGCCACCCTGCTCGGAGCGTTCCAGCGGCTGCTCGACGACGGCCACTCGATCGTCGTGATCGAGCACAATCTCGACGTGATCCGCGCGGCCGACTGGATCATCGACCTCGGCCCCGAAGGCGGCGACGCGGGCGGCACGCTCGTCTGCGCCGGCACACCGGAGGAGGTGGCGCGCCATCCGACGAGCCACACCGGCAAGGCGCTGCGCGACTACGAAGCCGCGGCTGCACGAACGGCACCGCCCGCCGCTTCCTGCGCCGGCGGGATCTCCGCCTCACCCTCTCGCGGACGCGCCGAAGCGCGCGAGCCCGATGTGCGCGCCGCGATCGCACGAGACTGCGCGATACGCGTGCACCACGCGCGCGAGCACAACCTGAAGAACATCGACGTGCGAATTCCGCGCGAGCGCTTCACCGTGATCACCGGCGTCTCGGGCAGCGGCAAGAGCACGCTCGCCTTCGACATCCTGTTCAACGAGGGGCAGCGCCGCTACCTCGAGTCGCTCAATGCCTACGCGCGCTCGCTGGTGCAGCCGGCATCGCGGCCCGACGTCGACGCGATCTACGGTCTGCCGCCGACGGTCGCGATCGAGCAGCGCACGAGACGCGGCGGGCGCAAGAGCACCGTCGCGACGCTCACGGAGATCTACCACTTCCTGCGGCTGCTGTTCGTGAAGCTCGGCACGCAGCATTGCCCCGACTGCGGCATCCCGATCGAGGCGCAGAGCGTCGACGCGATCGTAGCGCGCGTGCTGCGCGACTGCCGCGGTCGCCGCGTGCAGGTGCTCGCGCCGCTCGTGACCGCGCGCAAGGGCTACTACACCGACCTCGCCAGGTGGGCGGCGGCGAAAGGGGTCGAGTTCCTGCGCGTCGACGGCGTCATGACGCCGACCGCGAACTGGCCGCGGCTCGAGCGCTTCAAGGAGCACAACATCGAGCTGCCGGTCGGCGAGACCGCCGTGACGCCGAAGACCGAAGGAACGCTGCGAGCGCTGATCGAGCGGGCGCTCGACATCGGCAAGGGCGTCGTGCACGTCGCGCCCGTGCACGGCAGCGGCCGAAGCGGCCGCGGCGCGGCGGCACCGGCCGTGTACTCCACCCGGCGCGCCTGCCCGCAATGCGGCCGCGGCTTCCCGCCGCTCGACCCGCGGCTCTTCTCGTACAACTCGAAGCACGGCTGGTGCCCGCGCTGCTACGGCACCGGCGTGCTGCTCGCCGGCTTCGACGCCGAGCAGACGGGCGAAGAGATCTGGTGGAACGCCTGGTGGGAGGGCGAGGAGCGCACCTGCCCCGACTGCCGCGGCGCGCGCCTCAACCCGACCGCGCTCGCGGTGCGGTTCGAAGGCCGCTCGATCGCCGAGCTCGCCGGCCTCTCGGTCGAGGCCGCGGAGCAGTTCTTCCGCCGGCTCAAGCTGCGCGGCCGTGCGGCGGAGATCGCGCGCGACATCCTTCCCGAGATCGCCGCGCGCCTGCAGTTCCTGACGCGGGTCGGCCTCGGCTACCTCACGCTCGACCGGGCCGCGCCGACGCTGTCGGGCGGCGAGGCGCAGCGCATCCGCCTCGCCGCGCAGCTCGGCTCGAACCTGCGCGGCGTGTGCTACATCCTCGACGAGCCCACCATCGGCCTGCACCACCGCGACAACCTGCGGCTGCTCGATACGCTCGCCGCGCTCGAGGAAAAGGGCAATACGGTCGTGGTCGTCGAGCACGATGCCGACACCATCCGCCGCGCGCAGCACGTGATCGACCTCGGGCCGGGCGCGGGCAAGCTCGGCGGGCGCATCGTGGCCGAAGGCTCGATCGAGGACGTGATGCGCTCGAGCGAGTCGGTCACCGGCCGCTGCCTGGCGCAGCCGCTCGCCCATCCGCTCATGCCGCGCCGCGCATGGCGGCCGGGCGATCCGGCGCTCGTCATCGAAGGGGCATCGATGCACAACCTTCGCGGCATCGACGTGACGCTGCCGCTCGGCCGGCTCGTGTGCGTGACCGGTGTCTCGGGCTCCGGCAAGAGCACGCTCGTGCGGCACATCCTGCACGAGAACCTGCGCCGCCTCGTGCGCGCGCCGCGCGGGCGCCGGACGCGAACCGCGCTCGCCGGCTGCCGGGCGATTCACGGCGTCGAGCGCGTGCAGAACGTGCTCGAGGTGGATCAGACCCCGATCGGCAAGACGCCGCGCTCGTGTCCCGCCACCTACGTCGGCTTCTGGGACGACATCCGGCGCCTCTACGCCGGGCTCCCCGAGGCGCGCCTGCGCGGCTACGGTCCCGCGCGGTTCTCCTTCAACGTCGCGGGCGGGCGCTGCGAGGAGTGCGAAGGCCAGGGCGTCAAGACGATCGAGATGAGCTTCCTGCCCGACGTGACGGTGCCGTGCGAAGCCTGCGGCGGCATCCGCTTCAACGCGGAGACGCTCGCGGTGCGCTACCGCGACCGCAGCATCGGCGACGTGCTCGCGATGAGCGTGGACGAAGCGGCCGAGTTCTTCGCCGTGCATCCGCGCGTGCATCGCGCGCTAGAGCTGCTGCGGGACGTCGGACTCGGCTACCTCACGCTCGGGCAGCCGTCGCCGACGCTCTCGGGCGGCGAGGCGCAGCGCATCAAGCTGGTGACCGAGCTCGCCAAGGCGGGCAGCGCCGGCGATACGGGAGCGGCCGGGGGGCGCGAGCGCGCGGCGAAAGGAACGCTCTATCTCCTGGACGAGCCCACGATCGGGCTGCACATGGCGGACGTCGAGAAGCTGATCCGGGTGCTGCACCGCCTCGTCGATGCGGGCCACACCGTCGTCGTGATCGAGCACAACCTCGACGTCATCGCGGAAGCCGACTGGATCGTCGATCTCGGTCCCGAGGGCGGGGCCGGCGGCGGCCGGGTCGTCGCGTCCGGCCCGCCGGAGACCGTAGCGCTGCGCAAGGGTTCGCACACGGCCCGGGCGCTCAGGGAGTTCCTGCGCCCCTCGTCCGCGAAAGCGGGCGCGCTCGGCGCCTGAGCGCCGTTCGGCGGCGCGCGACGCGTAGCGGCGCCCGCGACCGGCGGGCGCCGCCGGGCGCACGCCTACTTCGTCACCTCGCGCAGGAACGCGAGCGCCTCGTCCCAGGACTTGCGGTCGATCTCGGCGTTGTACTCGAGCGGCAGGTTGAACTTGCGGCCGCGCTCGTCGGCCAGCGGGTTCGTGAACGCGTGCTTGGCGCCGGGATAGTTGATCACACGGCAGCTCGCGCCCGCCGCCTGCATTTCCTTCTCGAACGTCTCGACCTGCTCCTTCGGCACGAACGGATCGTCGGCGCCGTTGAGCACCAGGATCTTCGCCCGCACCGTTCCCGGGGCGACCGCGCCGGTCGGCAGGATGCCGTGGAAACTCACGACGCCGCGCAGATCCGCGCCGAGGCGCGCCATCTGCAGCACGACCATGCCGCCGAAGCAGTAGCCGACGGCGGCCGTGCGCGCCGGATCGACGGTCGGCTGCTGGTTGAGCGCGGTCCGCGCGGCCTCCACGCGTTCGCGCAGCAGCGTCAGGTTCTTGCCGATCGCGCCCGACAGCTCGCTCGCCGTCTGCGGATCCGCCGCCTGCTTCCCTTCGCCGTACATGTCGAGCGCGAAGCCGACGAACCCGGCCTGCGCGAGCTTGCGCGCGACGCCGCGTGCGTGGTCGTTGTGCCCCCACCACTCGTGCACGACGAGCACGCCCGGACGCTTGTCGGAAGCCGTCTCGTCGTAGGCGACGAAGCCGTGAC
This sequence comes from Burkholderiales bacterium, assembly GCA_036563785.1. Taxonomy (GTDB): domain Bacteria; phylum Pseudomonadota; class Gammaproteobacteria; order Acidiferrobacterales; family Sulfurifustaceae; genus JACQFZ01. Next base: position 7,808 of record DATCLR010000276.1, read on the forward strand.
AGGTGACGTCGCCCGCCTGGTACCGGATTTCCTGTTCTTTCATCGCGTACCTCCACGTCAAGGATTCGGAGCCAATGATACCGCCGCCGGCCCGCGGGACGGACCGAGGCGCGCGGGCGGTATCGGCGCCCGCGCGCCCTCGTTCAGTACTCGGTGTACTTC
>DATCLR010000280.1:0-1739 GCA_036563785.1 Burkholderiales bacterium
TCCACGCTGGGCTCTCGATGGTCGCGGAGCTGCGCAACAATGCCAGCCTCATCGCGGAGCGAAATCGCAAAGCCCATGTGCTGCGTCAACGGCACATCGCGGACGGGCAACGCCTGGGGGGGACGATACGACGACAGCACCCGCACGAACTCAACGGGCGTCATCGCCGATGGAGCCGACACACGATCGAGCGCGCGCGTCGCGTTCGCGCGCTCGTCACCATAGACCAGCGAGCGCAGGTACTCGCCACAGGCGTCGAGGTCGCGCGTCGAAAGCTCTTCACTCATATCGACCATCCTGGTTCGAGTCTACGCTCCAAAGTAGACTCACGCTGCGGTGCGCGCACGCGCATTTTGCACACGTCCGCCGCGCACCGCGGCGCGCAACGCGCGGTCGATCAGGCTCGCGGCCGTTGTTTCGGCGATGCCGAAGTAGGCAGCCGCGGCGGCAATCGCCTTGCGCCGCGAGTGGCCGGCCGCCTCCAGACGCCGCACGCGCCGGAGCAACGCCGCGAGCGTTGCGTAGCGTCGAGTGGCATGCACGGCAGGCCACCGATCCGCCGGCACACGCAGCAGCTCCATCGTGCAGCGCAGCGCCGCGAGCTCCTCGGCGGACAGCTCGCGCTCGATCCGCTCGCGGTACTTCGGGTCCATGGTCTACTCGCCGCGGACCGCGCGGAGCAGCTCCACCAGCGCGGCGCGCGCGCGCTGGTATTCGGGCCACTCACGGACGACGTGGTCCCACGTCGCCACGTCGTCGAGGCGCGAGAGTATCGCCTGCACGCGTGCGACCGTGCCCGCATGCGCCGGCTCGCGCCGACGCTCTGGCACCCGCCGCCGCGCAAGAGAGCACAACAGCCGCATCAGGATACCTCCTCGTCGGGCGTTGCGTCGCCGACTTCGGAGAGAGCCAGCATCAGATCATCGATGATGGCGCGCAGCGCGCTCTCCGCCTGCCGCAGTGTCTCGATGCCCAGCACGCGATGCGCGTACTTGCCCGGCGCCGCGAGCAAAACCGCGCGCAGGCGCTCGAGCATTTTGCGGTGCTCGGCGAGCACATCCTGGATGGCCATGTACTCGCCCTGGCGAATCGACAGCTCCAGCTCGGCGAGCGCGGCTTTCGCTTCTGTCAACCGCCGGCGCGCATCGGCGAGCGTGCCGCCGCGGCGGCCGGTCGTGCGCTCGGCCCACTCCGCATCCGCGCGCTCGGGGTCGATCTTGCTGTCCACGAGCGTGATGCGGCCCTCGTTGATCGCGGCCGCCACGGCTTGCCGGCTCACGCCGCGCCGGCGGGCGTATTCGGCGGGCGTGATCAGGTTCTTCGGTTTGGTTTTGGGCATTGCGTCGTCCCCCGTGTCAACTGTCAACTCGTTTTCCGGGGCCTGCACCTAGCCAAATCGCGCGCCGGCGCGGCACCCCCGCTGCTCGGGGCCGCGGAAGGACCCGCCCCCCTGCCGACCGCGTAAGCCGCGCAGGGACAATGACTTACGGCGCCCCATCCCCGTGCGCCGACTCATGGGGCGCGGCGCTCGCGCCGGCGAGGCGTTCCAGCGCGCGGGCCACGTCCTGCGCGGCCTCGGCGGGGAGCACCAGCGCCGAGCCGGGCGCACCGCTCGGCTCAATCAGTTGCAGCAGCAGCCGGCCCTCTCCTGCCGCGACGCGGAGCGCTCGGTCGCGTGGCAGCGGGATATCCAGGCGCTTCATGCTGCACCGCCCGCGTTGGGCGCGATGCCGTAGCGC
>DATCLR010000086.1:0-12098 GCA_036563785.1 Burkholderiales bacterium
TCACGCGGATGTCGCTCGCCATCGCGAGCAGCATCTTGCGGAAGTTCTCGGCCTGCGCCTCCTCCTGGCTCTGGAACTCGATGCGCGTGATCTTCGACACGCCGTCGACGAGCTCGGCCACGTCCTTGCCGAAGCGCTCGACGATGTGCTCCTTGCGCGTCTGGGTGTCCTCCATGACGTCGTGGAGGATCGCCGCCATGACGCTCTTCGCGTCCATGTGCATGGACGCGAGGATGCGGGCGACCTCGAGCGGGTGGGAGATGTAGGCTTCGCCGCTCGCGCGGCGCTGGCCCGCGTGCGCCTCGGCGCCGAAGCCGTAGGCGGCGCGGATGTCGGCGATGTCTTTGCCGTCGAGGTACGCGCTGAGCTGCGCGCAGAGCTCGTCGATACCGAAGCTGGCGGGCGCCGCGGCGGCCGCCTGTTCCGCTGCCGAGCCCTTACTGCGCGGGAGCGGTGCCTCCGGGCTGGGCTTCGATTCCGCCGGCGGCCGGGTTTTGCTCGGTTGCATCGTCTTCGACCTCGAGTCCGGCCTGTGAGCTTTCCTCGTCGAGAATGGCGCTCGTCACGAACCCGCCGGCGATTTCACGCAGTGCGAGCACGGTCGGCTTGTCATTCTCCCGCGGCACGCACGGCTCGGCGCCCTGGCTCAGCTGACGGGCGCGCTTGGCGGCGACCAGCACCAGCTGGAAGCGGTTTTCGACATTCTGCAGGCAGTCTTCGACTGTAATACGAGCCATGCTTACCTCGTTCCAATAGTAGTATGCCCGTCGACCACCCGCCGCTCTCGCAGCAGGAAACCGGGGCGATGAGCAGGGGAAGGTCCGCCAGGCAAGATCGGGTATCTTAACCGAGCGCCCGAAGCCAGTTAAAGGGAAGCCGCGGACCGTTCAGGGGCGCAGGAGCTCCTCCGGGTCGAGGCGCAACGGCCGCCGCTCCGCCGGGCGGCCCTCGATTATCGCCTCGAGGTCGGCGAACGCCGCCTCGAAATCGTCGTTCACCACGACGTAGTCGAATTCCGGATAGTGCCGCATCTCGTCGACGGCCGCCTGCATGCGGCGGGCGATGACCTCCGGCGCGTCCTGGCGGCGGTCCCGCAGCCGCTGCTCGAGCGCCGCGCGCGACGGCGGCAGCAGAAAGACGCCGACCGCCTCGGGGTAAACCCGCTTCACCGCCCGCGCGCCCTGCCAGTCGATGTCGAAGACCACGCGCTTGCCGCGGGCGAGGAGCTCTTCCACCGCCGCGCGCGACGTGCCGTAGCGGTTCCCGAACACCTCCGCGTGCTCGAGGAACTCGCCGCGCGCCGCCATCGCCTCGAATTCCTCGTCCGACACGAAGTAGTAGTGTTCACCGTGCCGTTCGCCCGGGCGCGGCGGCCGGGTGGTATGGGATATCGAGAGCGCGACGTCCGGGAGCCGTTCAGCGAGCGCGCGCGCGAGGCTGGTCTTGCCGGTGCCGGAAGCCGCGGAAAGGATGAACAGTCTCGGTTGACGCATTTACTCGTGAAACCGCCGCCTGGCCTCGTCGCGGCCGGTATACGGGTACCGAGTCACGGCAACGCCGTTCGGTGTCGATCGGGTCCGTACGTTCCGTACGCGGAACAGTGCCTGCGGTTCCGGCCCTTCGTTCACTCGATATTTTGCACCTGCTCGCGCATCTGCTCGATCAGCACCTTGAGCTCGACCGCGATGTTCGTGAGCCGCAAGTCGACCGATTTCGAGGCGAGCGTGTTCGCTTCGCGGTTCAGCTCCTGCATCAGGAAATCGAGCCGACGCCCGACCTTGCCTCCGGCGGCGAGCACGCGCTCGACCTCCGCGACATGCGCACGCAGCCGGTCGGCCTCCTCGGTCACGTCGGCGCGGTTTGCGAACAGAACCATCTCCTGCTCGAGGCGCGCGGGATCGAGCTGGCTGCGGATCTCGCCGAGGCGGGCTTCGAGACGCGCACGATAGTCGCGCGCCACCTCGGGCAGCAGCGCGCCGAGGCGCTCCACCAGCTTGCGCACCGCGCGCAGCCGCTCGCCGAGCAGCGCCGCCAGCCGCTCGCCTTCGCGCCGGCGCGTCGCTACGAGCTCGTCGAGCGCTCTTTCGAGCAGCTCGAGCGCGGTGCCGCCGAGCGACTCGGTATCGAGCGCCGGCGTACGCAGCACGCCGGGCCAGCGCAGCACGTCCATGACGCCGAGCGGCGCGAGGCCAGGCGTGAGGTTGTGGATCTCGTCAGCGGTCGCCAAGAGCTGCTCGGCGGCCGCGCGATCGAGCGTCGCCGCCGCGAACCCTGGCTCCGGCTGGAAGCGCAGCGTAGCGTCGACTTTTCCGCGCTCGAGGCGCCGGCCGATCAGCTCCCGGACGGCCGGCTCGATCCCCCGCAGCTCGTCCGGCAGGCGCAAGCCGATGTCGAGGTAGCGGTGGTTGACGGAGCGCAGCTCCCAGACCAGACCGCCCGCCGGCGCGGTGCCGGTGCAGCGGGCGAATGCGGTCATGCTGAGGATCATCGGGCGGCTCCCGAGCGGAGGCGCGATGGTAAACCGAATCGGGCAGCGGCGAAACCGAAGCCGCCGCACCGAGCTTCTATACTCTGAGATGCGGCCCGGGGCTTCGCCGGCGCCGTATTCCTCGAACCATGAAGCGCAAGATCGAGAACGCACTGCCCGCCGGGTACATGCTGCGGCAGTACCAGATCCTTCGCACGCTCGGCGGCGGCGGGTTCAGCATCGTCTACGTGGCGCAGGACACCCAGCGCCAGCAGAAAGTTGTGATCAAGGAATACCTGCCGACCGACCAGGCCGTCCGCGGCGAAGACACGTCCGTCCAGAGCCTGTCGGCCGAGACCGACGCCACGTTCCGCCAGGGCATCAAGCGCTTTTTCGAGGAGGCTGCGGTGCTCGCGCGCATCAACCACCCGAGCATCGTGCGGGTGCTCGACTTCTTCCGCGACAACAACACGGTCTACCTCGTCATGCGCTACGAGGAGGGTACCGATCTCGGCAGCTACATCCGCCAGCGGCGCGGCGGGCTGTCGGAGAAGTTCCTGCGCACCGTGTTCCCGCAGTTGCTCCTCGGTCTGCGCGAGCTGCATTCGCACAACCTCCTGCACCTCGACATCAAGCCCCCGAACATCTTCCTGCGTCCCGGCGGCAAGCCGCTGCTGCTCGACTTCGGCGCCGCGCAGCCCGCCTACCGCGACAATCGCCCGCTCGGCGCGCACACGCTCACCGTCGGCTACGCGCCGATCGAGCAGCACCGCCGCGGCCACCTCGGACCGTGGACGGATCTCTACGCGATCGGCGCCTCGATGTACGCTTGCATCAACGGCAAGGCGCCGCCGGCGGCCACCGCGCGCGCCGAGCGCGACAAGTATCGCCCCGCCGTGCGCGCGTTCGCCGGGCGCTACAGCCGTCAGCTGCTCGAGGCGATCGACTGGTGTCTGCAGATGGATCAGACGGAGCGTCCGCAGACGGTGCAGCAGCTCCTCGACTTTCTGGAGCAGCCGGTGCCCGCTGAAGCGGCGCCCCCGCCGGGCGTGCTCGAGAAGCTCTTCAAGCTGCCCTGGCTGCACAAGAAGCAGGCCTGATGAAGTATCAGATCGCGCAGCTCTCGACGCCGGGCGGCCGCAGCAGCAACGAGGACCGCTGCGCGATCGGCGAGCGCAAGAACGCGGTGCTGCTCGCGCTCGCCGACGGGCTCGGCGGACACACGGGCGGCGAGCTCGCGTCGCAAACCGCGATCGAGACCGTAATGCGCCTCTTCCAGGGCGTGAAGCAGCCGCGCATCAACGACCCCTTCGCCTTCCTCGCGTTCAGCATGCTCAAGGCGCATCGCGCGATCGTGAGCCGCGCGCAGGCGCACACACCGCCGCTCGAAGCGCGCACCACCTGCGTGCTCTGCCTGGTGCAGGAAGGCTACGCGTACTGGGCGCATGTCGGCGACAGCCGCCTCTATCACTTCCGCGCGGGGCGCCTCCTCACGCGCACCGAGGATCATTCGACCATCGAGGAGCTGCGGCGCGACGGCGTCATCACCGAGGACGAGATGGCCACCCACCCGCGCAAGAGCTATCTGCTGCGCTGCCTCGGCAGCCGCACCGAGCCGCGCATCAGCCTCGGGTCGGAGACGCCGCTGCAGACGGGCGACACGCTGCTCCTCTGCAGCGACGGGTTGTGGGAAGGTCTGCCGGCGGAGGACATCGCGAAGCATCTCGCCGTGCCCCGGCTGGAGCGCGGCGTCGAGGAGATGGTGTACGCGGCCGAGAAGCGCATGGGCGCGAATTGCGACAACGTGACCGTCGCGTGCCTGCGCTGGGAGGACCGGCCGGCGCTCCAGCTCGCGGCGCGCGCGCCGATCGCGCCGCAGGTGGATGCGGAGCTGCTGTGGCGCGGCGCGGCTTCCAGGCACGCGGCGCGCCGGGCTTCGCCGCCGGAGGCGGCCGCCGAGACCGCGCCGCCCCCTCGTGCCAAGCCCGCCGACCGCCGCGAGCTGATCGCCGAGCGCATTCAGGAAATCGAGGAATACCTGCGGCGCTTCGAGCCGAAGCGCTGAGTGCGCTTGCGTTCGCGAGCCTGGGACGCGCGACGCGCATTTCCTGGATTCTCTTAGACCCGTCGCGCGCCGCTTTTCCGTCCCCGCTTCGCCGCGGCCGCGCCGTTCCGATTAGCGCGCGAACCGCCGCCGGCGCGGCTCTGCTAGAATGCGCGCTCGTTCAGTTCCTGCGAGATCCTCTCCATGCGACCGAGCGGCCGCGCCCCCGACGAGCTGCGTCCCGTCCGCATCACGCGCCGGTACACGCGCCATGCCGAAGGCTCGGTGTTGATCGAGTTCGGCGACACGCGCGTGCTCTGCACCGCGAGCGTCGAGGACAAAGTCCCGCCGTTCCTCAAGGGCAAGGGCCAGGGCTGGGTCACGGCCGAGTACGGCATGCTCCCGCGCGCAACGCACGAGCGAACGCCCCGCGAGGCCGCGCGCGGCAAGCAGGGCGGACGCACGCTCGAGATCCAGCGCCTGATCGGGCGGTCGCTGCGCGCGGCCGTCGATCTCACGCTCCTCGGCGAGCGCACCATCACGATCGACTGCGACGTGATCCAGGCGGACGGCGGCACGCGTACGGCGTCGATCACCGGCGGCTGCGTCGCGCTCGTCGACGCGCTGCGCACGCTCGAGGCGAGGGGCCTGGTCGCGCAGAGCCCGTTCAAGGGTCTCGTCGCTTCCGTTTCCGCCGGCCTCGTCGACGGCGAGCCCGTGCTCGACCTCGACTACGCGGAGGACTCGACCGCCGACACGGACATGAATTTCGTGCTGAACGAGGCGCTCGAGTTCATCGAGATTCAGGGCACGGCCGAGCGCGGCAGCTTCACGCGCGAGCAGATGGACGCCATGGCCGTGCTCGCGCGGCGCGGCGTCGCGCAGCTGATCGAGCACCAGCGCCGCGCGCTCGCGGAGTAGCGATGGCGCGCAAAGTCGTGCTCGCGAGCGCCAACGCCGGCAAAGTGCGCGAGATCAACCAGCTCCTCGCCGGCCTCGACATCACCGTCGCCGCGCAGTCGGATCTCGGCGTACCCGCAGTCGAAGAAGCCGGGCTCACGTTCGTCGAGAACGCGATTCTCAAGGCGCGCAACGCCGCGCACCACACGGGCTGTCCGGCGATCGCCGACGACTCCGGCCTCGAAGTGGACGTGCTCGGCGGTGCGCCGGGCGTGCATTCGGCGCGCTACGCCGGCGACGCGGCCGACGACGCGGCGAACGTCGCGAAGCTCCTCGCGGCGCTCGAGCACGTGCCGGACGCCGAGCGCGGCGCGCGCTTCCATTGCGTGATGGTGTACCTGCGGCATGTCGCGGATCCGGTGCCCCTGATCGCTCAGGGGACGTGGGAGGGACGCATCGCCCGCGCGCCGCGCGGCGCCAACGGCTTCGGTTACGATCCCGTCTTCTTCGTGCCGACCCACGGGTGCACGGCGGCGGAGCTGCCGCCCGAGCTGAAAAACGCCCTCAGTCATCGCGGCCAGGCGCTGCGCGCGCTGCTCGCCGCGCTCAAGGCCCGGCCCTGAGCCGGTACGCATGGACCGACCGGCGGGCTGGAAGCTCAAAGCTGCGGCCGCGTTCGCGGCGGTGTACCTCGTCTGGGGCTCGACCTACCTCGCGATCCGCATCGGCGTACAGAAACTGCCGCCCGCCTTGTTCGCGGGGAGCCGTTTCGTCGCGGCGGGCGTGCTGCTCGCCGCGTATGCGCGCCTCCTGCGGCAGCCCTGGCCGCGGGGCGTGCGCGAGTGGCGCATCATCGCCGTCGTCGGCGCGCTCCTGCTCGTCGGCGGCAACGGGCTCGTCGTCGTCGGCTCGCAATGGATCCCCTCGAACCTCGCGGCGCTCATCGTGGCGACCGCGGCGCTCTGGTTGGCGGGCTTCGGCACCCTGGGCCCGCAGGGAGAGCCGCTCTCGCGCCAGGCCCTGATCGGTCTGCTGCTCGGGCTCGGAGGCGTCGCGCTCCTCCTGCGGCCGTCCGCGGTGCTCTCCGTCGAGTTCGTCTGGGGCGAGGTCGCCGTGCTCGGCGCGAGCCTGCTCTGGGCGGCCGGCTCGATCTACGGGAAGCGCCAGCGGCCCGCCACGCCGCCGCTCATGTCGGCGGCGATGCAGTCGCTCGTGGCCGGAAGTCTCCTCTTCGTGACGGGTCTCGCCGTGGGCGAGGCGGCCGTCTGGGAGTGGTCCTGGAGCGCCGGCGCCACACTCGGTTACCTCGTCGTTTTCGGCTCCGTCGCGTTCGCCGCCTACGTGTGGCTGGTCCACCAGGTGAGCCCGGCCGCGCTCGGGACCTACGCCTACGTCAATCCGGCGATCGCCGTCGCGCTCGGCTGGTGGCTCCTCGACGAGCGGCTCGACGATCTGCAGCTCCTCGGCATGGCGACCGTGCTGGCCGGCGTCGTGCTCGTCAGCACCGCGCCGGCGCGCGCCCCGGCGCCGTCCGCGCAGCCGCGCTAGAACGCGATATCATTGGGGCGTTCCCGCTCCGCGGCGCTGCGCCGCCGGCCGCCATGTCGATCCTCGCTCCCCCGCCGCTCTCGCTCTACATCCACCTGCCCTGGTGCGTGCGGAAGTGTCCCTATTGCGACTTCAACTCGCACACGCTGCGCGGCGCACTGCCCGAGGACGCGTACGTGAACGCGCTGCTGCGCGATCTCGAACTCGACGCCCCTCTCGTCGCGGGCCGCACGGTCGAGACCGTTTTCATCGGCGGCGGCACCCCGAGCCTGTTCCGCCCCGAGAGCATCGCGCGCCTGCTCGAGGGCGTACGCGCGCGCGTGCCGCTCGCGCCCGACGCCGAGATCACGCTCGAGGCCAACCCCGGAACCGTGGAGCGCGAGCGCTTTCGCGGCTTTCGGGCGGCCGGCATCAACCGGCTGTCGATCGGCGTGCAGAGCTTCGACGACGCGAAGCTCGCCGCGCTCGGCCGCATCCACGGGCGCGCGGAAGCGATCGCCGCGGTCAATGCGGCGCGGGGGGCCGGGTTCGAGAACCTGAACCTCGACCTGATGTACGCGCTGCCCGCGCAGGAGGCGGCCGAGGCGGTGGCGGACGTCGAGACGGCGCTGCGGTTCGCGCCGTCGCATCTTTCCGTGTATCAGCTGACACTCGAGCCGAACACGCCGTTCCACCGCTCACCGCCGCGGCTGCCCGACGAGGACGCCGTGGACGCGATGCAGGAGGCGATCGTCGATCGCCTCGCGGGAGCCGGCTACGCGCAGTACGAGGTCTCGGCCTATGCGCGGCCCGGCCGCGAATGCCGGCACAATCGCAACTACTGGGAGTTCGGCGACTACCTCGGCATCGGTGCCGGCGCGCACGCGAAGCTCACGCTTGCCGAGCGCGTGCTGCGCATCGCCAAGACGCGCCATCCGGATGCGTATCTGCGCGCGGCCGGGCGCGAAGAGGCGCGCGCGAGCGTGCGCGCGCTCGATGCCGACGATCTCGCGTTCGAGTTCATGCTGAACGCGCTGCGGCTGCGCGACGGCGTGCCGGCCGCGCTCTTCACCGCGCGCACCGGCCTGCCGCTCGCGCGCGTGACACCGATACTCGCCGCGGCCCGCGAGCGCGGACTGCTCGAGCCGGACGAGGAACGCCTGCGCGCGAGCGCGTTGGGCCGCCGCTTCCTGAACGATCTCGTGGCGATGTTCCTGCCGGACGGCGCGCGCAACTGACGCGCGGTCGTTGGTGCCCGGCGGCGGCGTTTGTTACCTTTGGCGCCGCAATAACCATAACAGGAGACAGGAGCACCCCCGATGAAGCGTATCGTTCTCGCGACGATCGCCTGCGTCGCCGCGCTCGCCGCGCCGGTCGTGCCGGCTCAGGAGAATCCGATCTACGTCGGAATCAAAGCCGGGGAGATGGACCCCGACGCGGACGCGAACGGGTTCGAGCCGGCGGCGAATCTCGGCCTCATCTTCGGGTATCGGCTCGCTCAGAACTACGCGAGCACGTTCTCGCTCGAGGGCGAGTACACGCGCAACCTGTCGCGCGGTGACATCGAGGGCGCCGGACGGTGGCGCATCGAGACGCTCGCGCTCTACGGCGTGTACCGCAGCGGCGAGTACGGTTACGTGAAGGTGAAAGCCGGCGCGCTGCGGCAGGACGTGAGCTGCACCGGCACCGGCCGCAGTATCTGCGGACGCGAATCGGGCATTTCGTACGGCGCGGGCCTCGGCTTCCGGCTGAACGAGAAAGTCGGCATCGAGCTCGAGTACACCGTGATCGAGGAAGACATCGCGTTCGTCACGATCGGCTACTTCACGCACTTCTGATCCGCTGCGCCGTGCCGGCGGAGCGCCGTCCGCCGTGCGCGGCGACTGCCAGACTCCACCACGCATGGACACGCTGACGCACGCTCTCTCGGGCGCTCTCCTCGCCCGCGCCACCGAACCGCGCGCCGGCCGTAGCCCGCTGCCCCGCCGCACGCGGATGGCGGTCGGATTCCTCTCGGCGGCGTTTCCCGACAGCGATTTCGTCCTCAGCTTCGGCGATCCGCTCACCTATCTCGCGACGCATCGCGGCGTGACGCATTCCCTGCTCATGCTGCCGCTCTGGGCGATCGCGCTCGCGTTCGCGTTCCATCTGCTCTACCGCCGGCGCTATCCGTGGCGCGCTTTCGTCGGCGTGTGCGCATTGAGCCTCGCCGCGCACATCGCCGGCGACGTGATCACGAGCTTCGGCACCATGGTGCTCGCGCCGTTGTCCGAGTGGCGCGCGGCGCTGCCCGTCACGTTCATCATCGATCCCTATTTCACCGGCATCATCGTCGCGGGGCTCGTCGCCTCGCACCTCGCACGCGATTCGCGCCCCGCGGCCGCGGCCGCCTCGCTGGTGCTCGCGGCCTACGTCGGGTTCCAGGGCGTGCTCCGCGTCCACGCGCTCCGCATCGGCGACGCCTACGCGCAGGCGCAGCAGCTCGAAGGCGCAGCCGCGCACGCGCTTCCGCAGCCCTTTTCGCCGTTTCACTGGATGGTGGTGGTCGAGCAGCCCGACGCCTATCACCTGAGCTACGTGAGTCTGATACGGCGCGAGGCCCGAAGAACGCCGCCCGACGCGGGTTTCCTGCGGCGCGTGTACGACTCGTATCGGCCGGTGGACGACGCCTTCTGGATGCGCGTGCCACGCTACGGGGACGCGCCCGAGGATGCGGCTGCCGCGCAGGCGTTCTGGGAGTCCGACGTGTTCGCGCCCTACCGCCGCTTCGCGATGTTCCCGAATGCCTATCGCATCGCGCGCGACGGCGGGCGCGTCTGCGTGTGGTTCGCCGATCTGCGTTTCGCGCTCGTCGGGCGCACGATGCCGTTTCGTTACGTCGGCTGCCGTGCAGACGGCGCCGATGCGTGGGACGTGCGGTCGGTCGATGAGCCCGACGATCCGGGCGTGTTTCGCGCCATCGATTGAGCCGGGTCTCGCGCAACCCCTCAGGCCCGCTCGGTCGTCGACACCGGCGCAACTCTCAGTAAAGATCGGCCGGGTCCACGTCGAGCGACCAGCGCACCCGCCTGGCCGCTTTCAGCTCCGTCAACCGATCGAGCCAGGGGCCAAGGAGCGCGTGCAGCGGGGCGCGCTTCGACGCCTGGACGAGGAGCTGGGCGCGGTATCGGCCGGCGCGCCGCTCCATCGGCGACGGCACCGGCTCCATCACCCGCACTTCGGGCTCCGGGTTGCAGGCGAGGGCGACACGCCGCGCGGCGCGCAGGAACGCGAGCGCGGCCCCGGCGTGCGGCGACTCGGCGCGCAGAAGCGCGAGGTGCGTGTACGGCGGGTAATCGGCCTCGCGCCGCTCGGCGAGCGCGTAGGCGGCGAATTCGTCGTAGTCCTGACGGCACAGCGCGGTGAACACCGGATGGTCCGGGTGGTACGTCTGGATGAGCACCCGCCCCGCTTTGGTCGCACGCCCGGCACGCCCGCTCACCTGGATGATTTGCTGCACCAGCCGTTCGGCCGCCCGGAAGTCCGTGCCGTAGAGACCCTGGTCCGCATTGAGCACCCCGACGAGCGTCACGTTCGGGAAGTCGTGGCCCTTGGAGAGCATCTGGGTGCCGATCAGGATGTCGGCCGCGCCGTCGCGAGCGCGCGCGAGCTTCGCCTCGAGCGCCCCCTTGGCGCGCGTGCTGTCGCGGTCGATTCGAAGGAGCCGCGCGTGGGGATAGAGCCGTGCGAGGGCGCTCTCCACCCGCTCCGTGCCCGCCCCGAGCGCCCTAAGCTGCGTGCCGCGGCAGACCGGACAGGCCTCCGGAATCGGGCGCTCCGAGCCGCAATGGTGGCACCGGAGCCGTCCGCTTCCCCGGTGCAGAGTGAGGCGCGCGTCGCAGCGCGTGCACGGGGCAACCCAGCCGCACCCGAAGCACATCCAGACGGGCGCGAAGCCGCGGCGATTGAGGAAGAGCAGTGCCTGTTCGCCGCGCTCGAGCGTCCGCGCCAGCGCGTCACGCAGGGGGTGCGATAGCCCGTCGACGGCGGTAAGCCGGCGCATGTCGAGCAGCTCGATCTCGGGCAGCGCGGCGCCGCCCGCGCGCGCCGGAAGCACCAGGCGCGTGTAAGCGCCCGAGGCCGCGCGGTGATAGCTCTCGAGCGAGGGTGTCGCGGAGCCGAGCACGATCGGGATACGTTCCCGGCTCGCCCGCATCACTGCGACATCGCGGGCGGAATAGCGAAACCCGTCCTGCTGCTTGTACGACGGGTCGTGCTCCTCGTCGACCACGATGAGCCGCAGGCGCGGGAGCGGCGTGAAAACGGCCGAGCGCGTGCCGACCACGAGCCGCGCCTGTCCCGCCGCGGCGAGCAGCCAGGCGCGGGCGCGTTCGATGTCGTTGAGATCCGAGTGGAGCACCACGAGCGGCGCGCTGAAGCGCGCCCGCAGACGCGCCACGAGCTGCGGCGTGAGACCGATCTCGGGAACGAGCAGCAGCGCCTGCTCGCCGCGCGCAAGGATCTCGGCGATCGCCTGCAGATAGACCTCGGTCTTACCGCTGCCCGTAACCCCGTGCAGGAGGAACGGTGCGAAGCCGCGGGCACCGGTAATAGCCTGCACGGCTCGCTGCTGCGCCTCGGTGAGCACCGGCGCCTTCTCGGACGCGGACGATGGCCCATCTGTCGTGAGATTGCGTTGGTGAACGCTCACCCACCCGCGGGCTTCGAGCGCGGCGAGCGCCTGACGCCACCGCCCGGAGAGCGCCTGAAGCGCCGGCGCTTCGAGCCCGCTCGGCGCCTCCTTGAGCGCTTCGAGCAGGCGTCTCTGCGCGGGCGAGCGCTTGAGACATTCGGGATCGGCGGCCGCACCGGCGGGGGTAGTCGTCCAAACCGAGACGGTGATGCTGTCGGGCAGGTCCAGCCTCCGCAGCCTCGTCGGCAGCGCCGTCGCGATCACTTCTCCGATCGGATGGTGGTAGTACTCGGCCGCCCACCGGAGCAGCGATAGCAGCGACGCCGGCAGGAGTGGCGCATCGTCGAGCACGCGCAGCACCGGTTTGAGCTGAGCGGACGGCACCTCGCTGTCGTCGCGCAGCTCGACCACGACACCGATCAGTGAGCGCCGCCGGCCGAACGAAACCCGCACCCGACATCCGGGTAACGGGGTAGGCAGCTCCGGGG
>DATCLR010000053.1:0-14461 GCA_036563785.1 Burkholderiales bacterium
GTCCGTGAGGGCATAGCGCTTGTCCCTGACGCAAAAGAAGGTATCGGCGCCGGTGGCCTTGATCAGGACGTGACACTGCGAATGCGCGTGCGGCACGAGCGATCTGTCCATATTGAGCAGGGCCACGCGACCGAACTTTCCATGGAGGATTCGCAAAGCGTTGGACATGTCGCACTCCTCCGGTAACGCGGATGCGGCCGGCGCGCCGCGCGCAGCCTCGCACTGCCGTGCGGCCGGCGTGAAGGGTCAATCTATACCACATTGCGGGAGGAGATAACCAAGCCCCGCACGTCCTCGCGCGGGAACTCGACGACCGGTCATCCGCTGCGGCCGGAAGGCCGCGCGGCCGCCACCGCGTCGCGGTCCGCGGTCCGGACGGCGCGCGCCGGGGCCGGCGGCGCGGCGGCGCGCGCGTATTCCTGCGCGTATTTCAGCACCTTGCGTACGTACGCGCGGGTTTCGGGATAGGGCGGTATGCCGCGGTAGCGGCGCACCGCGGCCTCGCCCGCGTTGTAGGCGGCGAGCGCGAGGCTGCGCTCGTGGTTGAACCGCTGCAGCAGATAGCGCAGGTGCTTCACGCCGCCGATCAGGTTCTGGACGGGGTCGTAGACGTCCTCGACGCCGTACTGCGCGGCCGTCGCCGGCATGAGCTGCATCAGTCCGAGCGCACCCTTGTGCGAGCGCGCGTACGGATTGAAGGCCGATTCGACGTGCATGACCGCTTTCACCAGCGCGAAATCGACCTGATGCTCGGCGGCGACGCGGCGGATCAGCGGATCGAAGGTGGCCGGATCGCTGCGAAAGAGCCGCGGGTCCTGGTACGCGGCGAGCCGGCCGATGTGCTTGGGCCCTGCGCCGGTGCGAACCAGGCGGTAATGCCGGTTGTTCATGGGGTAGTCCGTCACCATGCGCGAGCCGTCCGGCAGCTCGTACACGTAGAGCGCGCCCTGCGCCGTGCCGGCGACGAGACAGCCGGCCGCGATGATGGCGGCCTTCACCCAGCGGCTGGAGAACACCCCCGTGGCTCCCTTTATCGCTTCCGCGCAACCTTTGCACAAGCCGTGCCACGAGGGACGACGACGCCGCAAACCGGCCGCAAGTCGCCGCACGGGAAGCGAAAACAGTCGTGGCCGCACGCGGGCGACGGATTCCCGGCGGCCGTCCGATTCGGCGCGCCGGCGCCGCGGGCTAGCGCTCGGTATCGATCGGATCGCGAGACGTATCGGCGCGCAGGATCGACAGGCAGGCCGGCGCCGCCACGCCCAGGCGCACGTAGGCGCCGCGCGTCTGCGCCACCATGATCTCGATCGCCCCCTGCGCGAACACGTGGCCTACGGGTGTGCGGGGATCGACGGACGGATCGAGCTCGATACGAACCGCCTGGCCGACTCTGCGGGTAATGATGAGCATCAGCGCCCTTCCGGCCGGCCGTCCGTGTCGAATCGCTCGAGGAGCTTCGCGCCGAACGCAGCGGCGTCCGGCGCCCGCAGCAGCTCGGGCAGCGAGAGACCGAACGCGTCCGCGATCTTCTCCAGATTGTCGAGGCTCACGTTGCACTCGGAGCGCTCGATCAGGCTGATGCAGGTGCGGTGCAGGCCGCTCGCTTCGGCGAGCCGTTCCTGCGACCAGCCGCGCATCATGCGCAGCATCCGCAGCTTCTGTGCGAGCAGATTCCTTGCTCTCCTACCCATGCACGCCAATAAAGTGGATGCCGATACTGCCGTCTACAGCGGCCCCGCCGCGCAATGACGCGCACGTTGATCGGCAAGCAGCAGATACGTTTCGGCTTGCAGCAGATAAACCGCGGCCGCCTCCGGCCCGCCGGGAACGTAATAGCACGATATCGTGCTAATTGAAAGAACGGGCGATCGGCTCCGAGGCGGGGTTACCGGCGCCGGCGGACGATCTTCTTGTACACGCCGCGCGGCTCGCGGCTCTCGATGAACGCTTCCATGTCCTGCGCGGTCGTGAGCCAGTTGCGGCCGAGCTTGCGCGCGCGCAGGCGGCCCTTCTCCGCCAGGCGCCGCAGATAATCGGCGGAGAACCCGTAGGCTTCGGCCGCCTGGGAAAGCGTGAGCAGGTCGTCCTTGTTCTTCGCCATGGCGCCGCCGGATTGTCGTGGAAGGCGGCCGCCCGTGCCAGTGCCCGGCGCGGAAGGGAACGGACGCGAGCGCCGCGCGGGAAAGGTTTACTCGGCCGCTTTGATGCGCGCCTCGAGCGCGGGCAGCACCCGGGCGACCGCCGATTCGGCGTGCCGCCGCGCGAGCTCGGCGGCCCGCTCGCGCTGGCCGGCCGCCATGGCCTCGAAAATCGCCTCGTGCTCGCGCCACACGGTGTCGCCTTCGCCGCGCGTCCGCAGGACCTCGCCCATGGCACGCCGCAGATGGTTCCAGTAGAGACCCATGATCTCGCCGATCAGCGGGTTGGCCGAAAGCTCGTAGATATAGGTATGGAAGCGCACGTCTGCCATGATCAGCGAGCGCAGATCGGCGCTTTGCACCGCCCTGCGCCCCTCGGCGACGATCGCGCGCCCCTCCTCGATGGCCGCCTCGGTGATCCGGTCCATGGCGAGCCGCACCGCGAGCGGGTCGAGCGCGGTACGCAGCTCGTAGATCGCCTTGAAGAAAACCGGCTCGAGGTGCGCGACGATCAGCCCGCGCCGGCCGGCCTCCTTCACGAACCCCTGGGTCTTGAGCAGCGCGAACGCCTGCCCGACCGGCTGCCGCGACACGTTGAGCCGTTCCGCGATGCCCTCCTGCGTGATCCGCTCGCCCGGGGCGAGCGTGCCTTCGCAAATCGCGTTCAGGATCGCTTCGTACGTCTGGGTGACGAGGCTCGCGGGCGGTGTGATATTCGCAATCATTGCATACAGTATTCTACATACGGTAATCTCGCCGCAAAAGCAAAATCGCTTCCGGAGGCATCGTGCTCGGAGCTCAAGCCAGCCAGACACCGACCGACATCATTCGGGTACTCGTCGCCAAGGTAGGACTCGACGGCCACGACCGGGGAGTGAAAGTCGTCGCCCGGGCACTGCGGGACGCCGGCATGGACGTGATCTACACCGGGCTGCACCGCACGCCCGAAGAGGTGGTGGACGCGGCGATCCAGGAGGACGTCGACGTGCTCGGCATCAGCATCCTTTCGGGCGCGCACATGACGATCTTTCCCAAGGTTCTGAAGCTCCTCAAGGAGCGCGACGCGGACGACATCATCGTGATGGGCGGCGGCGTGATGCCGGACGAGGACGTCGCCGCGCTCAAAGCCATGGGTGTGCGCGAAATCCTCCTGCAGGACACGCCGCCCGAAACCATCGTTGCCACGATCCGCCGGCTCGTCGCCGAGCGCGGACCCAAGTAACCGAACGACAACGAGGAGGAGGCTCCGTGGAGTACTGGTCCTTCCCGCCCGCTTACGACGACAGCTATTTCCCGGAGCCCGGGTCGCGCTACTGGTTTCCCCGGCGTGAGACCATGCCGGCCGGGGAGCGCGAGCAGGCCATCCTCGCCCGCCTCAAGGAAGTCACCCGCTACGCCTACGAGCACGCGCCGTTCTACCGCCGCAAGTGGGACGAAGCGGGCTTCCACCCCGACCACCTGAAGAGCCTCGAGGACTTCGAGGAGAAAGTGCCGGTCGTGACCAAGGCGGAGCTGCGCGAAGCGCAGGCGCGCGCGCCGATGTTCGGCGACTATCTCTGCATCCCGGAGTCCGAGATCTTCCACATCCACGGCACGTCGGGCACGACCGGCCGGCCGACCGCCTTCGGCATCGGCCGGCGCGACTGGCAGGCGATCGCGAACGCGCACGCGCGCATCCTCTGGGGCATGGGCATCCGCCCCGGCGACACCGTATTCATCGCCGCGATCTTCAGCCTCTACATGGGCTCCTGGGGCGCGCTCGCCGGCGTGGAGCGGCTGCGCTGCAAGGCGTTCCCCTTCGGCGCCGGCGCCTCCGGCATGACCGCGCGCGCGGCGATGTGGCTCGCGAACTTCAAGCCGCAGGCGTTCTACAGCACACCCTCTTTCGCGCTGCATCTCGCCGAAGTCGCGCGCGCCGAGGGCTACGACCCGCGCGAGTTCGGGATCAAGGTGATGTTCTTCTCCGGCGAGCCGGGCGCGTCGGTGCCCGGCGTGCGCGACAAGATCCGCGAGGCGTACGGCGCACGCGTCATCGACTGCGGCTCGATGGCGGAAATGACGCCGTGGATGAACGTGGCCGGCAGCTACGAGACCGACGAGGGCATGCTGTGCTGGCAGGACGTGGTGTACACCGAAGTGTGCGACCCGAAGACGTTCCGCCGCGTGCCGTACGGCAGCCGCGGGACGCCGGTCTACACCCACCTCGAGCGCACCTCGCAGCCCATGATCCGCCTGGTCTCGGGCGATCTCACCCGCTGGGTGAACGAGCCGAATCCCTGCGGGCGCACCTACCCGCGCCTGCCCGAAGGCATCTTCGGGCGCATCGACGACATGATCACCGTGCGCGGCGAAAACGTGTATCCGAGCGAGATCGACGCGGTGCTGAACCAGCTCGCCGACTACGGCGGCGAGCACCGCATCATCGTGTCGCGCGAGACCGCGATGGACGAGCTGCTCGTGCGCGTCGAGGCGTCGGCCGAAGCGTACGCGCGCGACGGCGGCGTCGCGCTCCGCGCCCAGGCCGAAAGCCGCGTGCAGAAAGTGCTCGGGCTGCGCGCCGTGATCGAGATCGTCGCCCCCGGCACGTTCCCGCGGACCGACTTCAAGGCGCGCCGGGTGATCGACGACCGCGAAGTGTTCCGTGAGATGAGCGAGAAGCTCGCGAGGCAGTCGTGAGGGTGAACCTGCCGTCGCTCGAGCTCGTCGACCGCGTCTGCGCCGGCGACCGGCGCGCGATCGCGCGCATGCTCACGCGCGCCGAGAACGGGAGCCCCGAGGCGCGCGAAGCGCTCGACCTCCTCTACCGCCGCGCGGGGCGCGCCCACGTCGTCGGCATCACCGGCGTGCCCGGGAGCGGCAAGTCGACGCTCGTCGCGCGGCTCGCGCAGCAGGTGCTCGAAACCGGGCGCAAGGTCGGCATCGTGGCGATCGATCCCTCGAGCCCGTTCTCGGGCGGCTCGATCCTCGGCGACCGCATCCGCATGGGCGCGCTCGCCGGCAATCCCTCGGTGTTCGTGCGCAGCCAGGCGACGCGCGGCGCGCTCGGCGGCCTCGCGCGCGGCACGCTCGAGGCCGTCGACGTGCTCGACGCCGCCGGGTACGACATGATCGTGATAGAGACCGTCGGCGTCGGCCAGGACGAAGTCGACGTGGTGCGCGCGGCGCACACGACCGTCGTCGTCTCGGCCCCGGGGCTCGGCGACGACATCCAGGCGATCAAGGCGGGCATCCTCGAGATCGCGGATATCCACGTCGTGAGCAAGGGCGACAAGCCCGAGGCGAACCGCACGGTCTCGGACCTCAAGGCGATGCTCGCGCTGTCGCTGCCGCAGCAGGGGCTCAAGCGCGCCGTGCCCGTCATCAAGGTCTGCTCGCCCAAGGGCGAGGGCATCGCCGAGCTCCTCGCCGCCATCGACGCGCACCGCGAGCACCTGCTCGCGAGCGGCGAGTACGAGGTGCGCCGCCAGCAGATTCGCGAGCGGCGCATGATCAAGGCGGCGGAGCAACTGCTGCGCGAGGAGTTCGAGCGCCACCGGCGCGACCGGATGGCCGGCCTCCTCGAGGAGCTCGCGCGCGGCGAGATTTCACCGCACGCGGCCGCGCGGCGGCTGCTGGCGCAAATCGGATAAGGAGGATCGTACGATGAGCAACCCGAACCCCACGCCGCCCGCCCCCGCCGACGGCGCCTACGAAGCGCTGCGGCGGCAGCTCGAGGAGTGGGAGCGCAACGAGCTCGCCGCTTTTCTCAAGAAGGCGCCCGAGCGCAAGCCCGAGTTCCGCACCTTCGGCGGCTTTCCGCTAAAGCGGGTCTACACGGCGCTCGACATCGCCGGTATCCCGCCCGAGGACATCGGCCTCCCGGGCCAGTACCCGTTCACGCGCGGCCCGTATCCGACGATGTATCGCGGTCGGCTCTGGACCATGCGCCAGATCGCCGGCTTCGGCACCGCGGAAGACACCAACAAGCGCTTCAAGTATCTGATCTCGCAGGGCCAGACGGGGCTGTCGATCGACTTCGACATGCCCACCCTGATGGGCTACGACTCGGACCACCCGATGAGCGAGGGCGAGGTCGGGCGCGAGGGCGTGGCGATCGACACGCTCGCGGACATGGAGATCCTGCTCGAGGGGATCGACCTCGAGAACATCTCCGTCTCGATGACGATCAACCCGACCGCCTGGATCCTGCTCGCCATGTACGTCGCGGTCGCCGAGAAGCGCGGCCTCGACCTGAACCGCCTCTCCGGCACCATCCAGGCCGACATCCTGAAGGAGTACATGGCGCAGAAGGAGTGGGCGTTCCCGATCCGGCCCTCGGTGCGCATCGTGCGCGACTGCATCACCTACTGCGCGCGCAACATGAAGCGCTACAACCCGATCAACATCTCGGGCTACCACATCTCCGAAGCGGGAGCGTCGCCGCTCGACGAGGTCGCGTTCGCGCTCTGCAATCTCATCACGTACGTCGAGGAGGTGCAGAAGGTCGGCGTGCACGTGGACGAGTTCGCCCCGCGGCTCGCGTTCTTCTTCGTGTCGCAGGCGGATTTCTTCGAGGAGATCGCGAAGTTCCGCGCGGTGCGGCGCGCCTACGCCAAGATCATGAAGCACCGCTTCGGCGCGAAGAACCCGGAATCGATGCGCCTGCGCTTCCACACGCAGACGGCGGCCGCGACGCTCACCAAGCCGCAGTACATGGTGAACATCGTGCGCACCACGCTGCAGGCGCTCGCGGCCGTTCTCGGCGGCACGCAGAGCCTGCACACGAACGGCATGGACGAAGCGTTCACGATTCCGACCGAAGAGGCGATGAAGATCGCGCTGCGCACGCAGCAGGTGATCGCCGAGGAATCGAACGTGCCGGCGGTGATCGACCCGCTCGGCGGCTCGTACTTCGTCGAGCACCTCACGACGCAGATGGAGCGCGCAATCTTCGAGGTCATCGACGAGGTGGACCGCCGCGGCGGCACCATCAAGCTGATTGAGGAAGGCTGGTTCCAGCGCCGCATCGCCGACTTCGCCTACGAAACCGCGCTCAAGAAAGCGAGCGGCGAGAAGGTTGTGCTCGGCGTGAACAAGTTCGTCGAGCCGAACGAGAAGTACGACATCGAGACGCACCCCTACGACCCCACCTCGGCCGAGCGCCAGATCGAGCGGCTGCGGCACGTGCGCCGCACCCGCAATCAGGCCGAGGTCGACCGCCTGCTCGACAAGCTCGTTGCGGTCGCGCGCAACGAGAACGAGAACATCATGCCGGTGACGATCGAGCTGGTGAAAGCGGGCGCGACGATGGGCGAGATCGTCGAGCGCCTGAAGGGGCTCTGGGGCACCTACCGCGAGAACCCGGTGTTCTGACCGGCCGGCGGGCGCCTCGCCCGGACGGACGGCCTAGACGGACGGCTCGCCCCACGCGGCGGCGTCGAGCAGGATGTCGACGCCCGCCGCCGGCGTGATCGCGCTCGCCGGAATCGCCCCGCCCCGCCGCCACGCCGCGACCGCATCGCGCTTCTCCGCCCCCGCGACCAGGAACAGCACCTGCCGCGTCCGGCCGAGGCGCGCCGCGCCGAGCGACACGCGCTCGCGCGGCGGCTTCGGCGCCTCCCGAATCGCGAGCACGTCGGCGCCGCCGGTTTCGCGGCCGGGAAAGAGGCTCGCGGTGTGCCCGTCCTCGCCGAGCCCGAGCAGCACGAGGTCGAACGTTTCGAGGCGCGCGAGCGTCGCGGCGTAGCGCCGCGCCGCCTCGTCCGCCCCCAGTTCGGCGGGGATCGGGTGAATCTGCTGCCGCGGAAGCGCTACCCGATCGAGCCATGCTTCCCGCGCCATCCGGTCGTTGCGCTCGGGGTGGCCCGCGGGGCGGCAGCGTTCGTCGCCGAAGTAGACGTGCCACTTCGCCCAGTCGGCGTCGGCTGCGGCGAGCCGCGCATAGACGCCGCGGGGCGTGCTCCCGCCGGCAAGGACCACGGCGAAGCGGCCGCGCGCCGCGATCGCCTGCGCGGCCGCGCGCCGGATCGCTTCCGCCGCGTGCCGCTCGAGCTCATCGAGCGTCGGGTAGATGTGCCAGCGCCTGAGCTGCGCCATCCCTCAGGGGTGATTGCGCCATTCGCGATCGCCGCCTCCGAGCACGCGCCGGGCCTCCGCCGGCCCCCAGCTTCCCGCCGGATAGGTCGGCAGTTCCGCAGGACGCTCGCTCCAGCGTCGCAGAATCGGATCGATCACGCGCCACGCCCACTCCACCTCGTCGAAGCGCAGGAACAGGCTGCGGTCGCCGTCGATCGCGTCGAGCAGCAGCCGCTGGTACGCCTCGATCGCCGCGCCCGGCTCGGCGCGGTAGCTCGCATCGAGCCGGCGCGTGCGCGTGGCGAGCGCGAGCCCGGGCTGCTTCGCATGGATCTCGACGTGCATGCCCTCCTCCGGCTGAATCGAGAGCACGATCCAGTTCGGTTCGAGCGCGCCGCAGGCGTCGTGGAACAGGAGCTGCGGCGGGCGGCGCAGCCGCAGCGCGATGAGCGAGGTCTTCTCGGCCAGGCGCTTGCCGGTGCGCAGACAGAACGGCACGCCCCGCCAGCGCCAGTTGTCGACGTGGAACCTCGCCGCCACGAAGGTCTCGGTCGTCGACCCGGGCGCGACACCGGGCTCCTCGCGGTAGCCCGCGAGCCGCTCGCCGTGCGCCGCGCCCCCCGTGTACCGTGCGCGCACGACGTCGCGCTCGACGGCCTCGGGCGCGAGCGGGCGTACCGAGCGCAGCACCTTCACTTTCTCGTCGCGCAGCGCCTCGGCCTCGAAGCGCGCGGGCGGTTCCATCGCCACCACCGCCATCAGCTGCAGCAGGTGGTTCTGCACCATGTCCCGCAGCGCCCCGGTCCTGTCGTAGTAGTCGGCGCGCCCGTCGATGCCGCCCGCCTCCGCCACCGTGATCTGCACGTGATCCACATAGTTGCGGTTCCAGATCGGCTCGACCAGCATGTTCGCGAAGCGGAAGACGAACAGGTTCTGCACCGTCTCCTTCCCGAGGTAGTGATCGATGCGGTAGATCTGCGCCTCGTCGTAGTGCCGGTGCAGCAGCGCGTTCAGGCGCTGCGCGCTCGCGAGATCCGTGCCGAACGGCTTCTCCACCACGATGCGATGAAGTCCGTGCCCGCGGCTGATGCCCGCCGCGGCGAGCTTCGCGATCGCGTCGTCGAAATCGCCGGGCTTGATCGCGAGGTAGGAGAGCGTGTTCCCGCATGCGCTCCCGACCGCCCCGGCGATCGCGTCGCGCAGACGCGCGTACGCCGCCGCGTCGTGCAGGTCGCCGCGCACGTAATCGAAGCGCTGCGCGAAGCGCGCGGCCGCCGATGCATTAAAGGCCCGAGGCGCGCCGGCGCGCACCACGTCTTCGACGTGCCGCCGCCAGGCGTCCCGATTCCAGTCGCGCCGCGCGAACGCGATCAGCCGCAGCGTCGGCGGGAGCCGGCCCGCCGCATCCAGCGCATAGAGCGCGGGCAGGAGCTGCGTGCTCGCGAGGTTTCCCGTGGCGCCGAAGATGACGAAGACGCAGGGCTCACCGCGCGCGGCGCCCGGGAGACGCGCTTCGCCCGTCGCGTTCACGCCGTTCGTGTCGTTCGCTCTTTGCATCGCACCTTCCCTGGCGCCCGTTTGCGGGTCAGGTCGCGTCGCGCACCTTCGCGGCCTCGACCGGGTGGCCGCCGAAGGCGGCGCGCATCATCGCAAGCAGCCGGTTCGCGTAATCGGAGCCGCCCTGGCTCGCGAACCGCATCATGAGCGCGACGCTCGTCACCGGCGCCGGAACGCCCTGTTCGATGGCCTCGAGCGCGGCCCAGCGACCTTCGCCCGAGTCCGCGACACGAGGCGCGACACCGTCGAGCCGCGCGTCCTTCGCGAGGAGCTCCGCCGTGAGATCGAGCAGCCAGCTCCGGACCACGCTCCCGTGTCGCCAGGTTTCGGCGATCGCCGCGAGATCGAAGCCGAAGTCCTTGCGCGCGGCGAGCAGCGCGAACCCTTCGGCGTACGCCTGCATCATCCCGTACTCGATGCCGTTGTGGATCATTTTCGCGTAGTGCCCGGCACCGGCCGGACCGCAGTGCAGCCATCCGCGGTCGGGTGCCGGCGCGAGCGCCTTGATCGCCGGCTCGAGGCGCCGCACCGCCTCGGGCTTGCCGCCGAGCATCAGCGTATAGCCGTTCGCGAGTCCCCAGATGCCCCCCGAGACGCCGGCATCGACGAACTCGAGGCCGCGCGCTTCGAGCCATCGCGCCCGGCGCATGGAGTCGCGGTAGTGGGAATTGGCGCCGTCGACGACGAGATCGCCGGGCGCGAGAAGCGCCGCGAGCCGTTCGATCTGCTCCCCGGTATCGCGGCCCGCCGGCAGCATCAGCCACACGGCGCGCGGCGGGCCGAGGCTCGAGACCAGCGCTTCGAGCGATTCGGCGGCCCGAAGGCCGGTTTCCGCCGCGAGCGCGCCGGTCGTCTCGCGGTTCCGATCGTAGGCGACCACCTCGATGCCGGCCCGGCGCAGCCGCCGCGCCATGTTGCCGCCCATGCGGCCCAGGCCGATCAGACCGAGCTGCATCCCGTCACCCCCGATTTCGTTCGATCCCATAGCGCTTCGGCAGATCGAAAGCGCGCGAGTTCGCGACCGGCCCATCCGATGCAAGCGCAGGGGCTGGCGCTGGCGCGCCGCACACCCGGGTCGGGGGTGCGTCTGCAGCGAGCCAGCCCTGCACGCAACCCGGCTGCCGGATTGCCCGCTATCGAGGCGGATCGTTCCCGCCGGGCGCCTTCCGGCCTATCGCCCGGCCGCAGCTATCGCCAACGCGCCGATACCGCCTTAACCTCCGGGTCACAGGACATCGAGATCGAGCCGTGGCCTCGTCGCTGCACGTGATCTTCGGTACCGGCCCCGTCGGCTGCTGGATCGCACGCGCCTTGCGCGAGCAGCAGCTTCGCGCGCGCGCCGTCAACCGCAGCGGCGTGCGGCCCGACCTGATGCCCGCCGATGTCGAAATGGTGAAGGCGAACGCCGCGGATCCGGCGCAGGCGCTGGCCGCGGCGAAGGGGGCGAGCACGATCTATCAGGCGCTCGCCCCGCCCTATCATCTGTGGGAGCGGCTGTTCCCGCCCCTGCAGGCCGCGGTGCTCAGCGCCGCACGTTCCGCGAGCGCGCGCTACGTCTCGATCGAAAACCTGTACATGTACGATTCCTCGAAACCGATCGCCGAGGACTCCCCGCTCGCACCGGTTTCCCGCAAAGGAGCGCTGCGCCTGCGGATGGCCGAGGAAGTGGCGGCCGCGTTCTCGCGCGGCGAGGTGCGCACGACGACGCTGCGTTCGAGCGATTATTACGGCCCCGGCGTCCTCGGCTCGGCGCTCGGGGAACGCGTCTTCGGCAGGCTGGTCGCCGGAAAGAGGGCGCAGATACAAGGATCGGCCGTGCAGCCGCACTCCTTCGCCTATATCGAGGACGTCGGCCGCGCCGCAGCCGCGCTCGGTGTGAACGACGTCGCACTGGGCCGCGTCTGGTTCGCACCGCACGCCCCGGCGTGGACGCAAGAACGAATGGTCGCGGAAGCCTGTCGGGCATTCGACATCGAGCGCCGCCTCAGCGTGGCCTCGCCTTTCATGATGCGCCTCGCTGGGCTGTTCGTGCCCGAGGCCCGGGCGAGCGTCGAAATGATGTACGAATTCGTCGAGCCGTTCGTGGTCGAGTCGACGCGGATAGAGCGCGAGCTCGGAGTCTCCCACACCCCCATCCCCGTCGGCATCGCCCGGACCGTGCGCTGGTATAAGGAGCGCGCGGCCAAGCGCTCGCCCGACCCCGCAGCCAGGACCTGATCCGCATCCCCATCGACGGCCGGCGCGGCCGACCGCAGGGCGCGCCCGGCGTCCGGGCCGAGCATGCGAGCGAACGCCCGTCCGGCGGCCCGGTTTCCGGGCCGCCCGGGCTCGACCGGTACTGAAAGAAGCGCCTGATCCTGTATCCTGCTCGCAGCCGCATCCCGGGGACACCTCATGGCGCTCAATCTGTTCGGCCGTTTCATGCCGCGCGAGGAGGACTTCACCGCGCTCTTCCGCGAACAGGCGGCCGCGCTAGGCAAGGCGGCGCAGGAGCTCCAGCAGCTGATCCACGGCGACGCCGCGGTCGCGGCCCGCGTCGAGGCCATCCGCGCCGTCGAAGGGCTGGCGGACGACGTCGCGAAGAAGATCTTCGTGGCGGCCAACCGCACGTTCAACGCGCCGATCGACCGCGAGGACATCCTGGCGCTCGCGAACGACTTCGACGACACCGTGGACCTCATCGAGGACCTCGCGAAGTGCATACAGCGCTACCGCGTGAACGACTTTCCGCAGGAGATGCGCTTCATGGCCGACGCGGTCGTGCGCTGCGCGGCGGTGCTCGAGGAAGTGATTCCGCTGCTCGATGCGATCACGCGCAAGCACGCCACGATCTTTGCGCTGTGCGACAAGGTGGGCCACATCGAGGGCGAGGCGGACGAATGGTTCGACACGGGATTGACGCGCCTTCGCGCCGAGCTGCGCGCGGGAAGGGTCGACATCCTCGGCTACATCGACCGCAAGGAGCTCTACGAGCTGCTCGAGAAAGTGGTCGACCGCTGCGACGACGTCGCCAACGCCATCCAGACCGTGGCCGCGAAGCACGTATGACGCGGCCGTCTTCCGTCCGGGCGCGCGCATAGGGAATGGACGGGCCCATCGCTCTGCCGCTCTTGATCGGCCTCATCGGCGTCGCGCTCGCGTTCGATTTTCTCAACGGGCTGCACGACGCCGCCAACTCGATCGCGACCGTCGTTTCGACGCGGGTCCTGCGGCCGCAGACGGCCGTCGCCTGGGCGGCGTTCTTCAACTTCATCGCCTTCGCCGTCTTCGGCCTGCAGGTCGCCCATACGATAGGCGTCGGCATCGTCGAGGCCGGCGTGGTCGACGCTGCGGTGATCTTCGGCGCGCTCGTCGGCGCCATCGCCTGGAACCTTATCACCTGGTGGGCCGGACTGCCCTCGAGCAGCAGCCACGCGCTGATCGGCGGGCTCGTCGGCGCCGGCATGGCCAAGAGCGGTCTCGCGGCGGTGGTCTGGAGCGGCATCGCGGCGACCGCGGCCGGCATCGTGCTCTCGCCGCTCATCGGGTTCGTCCTCGCGCAGTTTCTGGTGCTCGTGACCCGCTGGGTCAGCCGCCCCTTCACGCCGTTCACCGTCGACCGGACTTTTCGCGTGCTGCAGCTCGGCTCCGCGGCGGCCTACTCGCTCGGGCACGGCGGCAACGATGCGCAGAAGACGATGGGGATCATCGCCGTGCTGCTCTACTCGCAGGGCATGCTCGGCGACCAGTTCCACGTTCCGTTCTGGGTGGTCATCACGTGCCAGGCCGCTATGGCGCTCGGCACGCTCATGGGCGGCTGGCGCATCGTGCACACCATGGGCTCGCGCATCACCACCCTCAAGCCGGTTCAGGGCTTCTGCGCGGAAACGGGCGGGGCGCTCACGCTCTTCTACGCGACCGGCCTCGGCGTGCCTGTCTCCACCACGCACACGATCACGGGCGCGATCGTGGGCGTAGGCGCCGCGCAGCGCACCGCCGCCGTGCGCTGGCGCGTGGCGCGGCGGATCGTCTTCGCCTGGGTGTTCACCGTGCCGGCCGCGGGAATCATCGGCGCCATCGCCTACGAGCTGGTGAAGCTCCTTTGACGCTCGCTTCCGCTCGAGCGCGCGGCCGCAGCGCGTCGCCGCGGCCACCTAGCACGAGCCCCTTCCCGGTGATCGTGCCGTGGCCAGCACCACGCCGAGGACGATCAGCGCGAAGCCGAGCGCGTGAAACGCGGCGAAGGATTCGCCGAGCGCGAGAATCGCGAGCGCAGTGCCGAACGCCGGGAGCAGGTGCAGCGTGAAACCGGCCGCGTTCGCGCCCACGATATCGACCGCGCGATTCCAGAACGAGAATGCGATGACCGAGGCGGCGATACCTATATAGAGAATGCCGCCGAGGGCTTCGGGCGAGGGAAGGACCGGCGGCGCGCGCAGCGCTTCCCGGAGATAGAACGGCGCCAGCATGAGGACGCCGGCGGCCGCGATGACGAAGAGCATCTCGAGCGCGCCGAGCCCCGGCGGCGAGCGCTTGAGCAGCACGGAATAGACGCCCCAGATCGGCATGGCGAGCAGGATCCAGGCGTCGCCCGCGTGCCCCTCGAGCGCGACCAGGCTGGCGGGATCGCCGCGCGTGACGATCACCGCGATCCCCGACAGCGAGATCAGCATTCCCGCGACCTGTCTGGCCGTCGGCTGCTCGCGCTCCATGAGCCACGAGCAGAGCAGAAT
>DATCLR010000071.1:0-13745 GCA_036563785.1 Burkholderiales bacterium
GTGCCGTGAAGGAAGATGGCGGAGCGGACGGGACTCGAACCCGCGACCCCCGGCGTGACAGGCCGGTATTCTAACCGACTGAACTACCGCTCCGGATTTCGCGCTCGTTCCCCCGGACCGAGGAAACGGCTGTCTTGGTGGGTGCTGAGGGGTTCGAACCCCCGACATTCGCCTTGTAAGGGCGACGCTCTACCGCTGAGCTAAGCACCCGTGCAAGTCCGAACGCGTGGGGAAAACCTTAGCCCCACAAAGGCGCGCTAGTTTAAGACATCCTTCCGGGCTTTGCCAGCGTCGAAGCGGCTGCGGACCCGCCCTTGGCCGGCTTGACACGACGCGACGGGAGCGCTCGCCATCCGCTCCCGCGCGCCTGCACTTCTCGTTGGACGCCTGCTAGTGCGTGGTGACGGTGCTCGCCACCTCGAGCTCGGCCGGCTTGGCTTCCACCGGCTTCTCCTCGATCGGCTCCGGCAGCCGCTCGAGCGCGACCTCGAACACCTGATCGATCCAGCGCACCGGCTTGATCTCGATGCTGTCGCGGATGTTCTTCGGGATGTCCGCCAGGTCCTTGCGGTTCTCTTCCGGGATCAGCACGATCTTGACGTTGCCGCGGTGCGCCGCGAGCAGCTTCTCCTTGAGCCCGCCGATCGGCAGCACTTCGCCGCGCAGCGTGATCTCCCCTGTCATCGCGACCTCGGCGCGTACCGGGATGCGCGTGAGCGCCGACACGACCGCCGTGCACATGGCGATGCCGGCGCTCGGACCGTCCTTCGGCGTTGCGCCCTCCGGCACGTGCACGTGGAAGTCGTGCTTCTGATAGAAGTCCGCCGGCAACCCGAGCTTGTTGGCGCGCGCCCGGACCACCGTCATCGCCGCCTGGATCGACTCCTGCATCACCTCGCCGAGCTTGCCGGTGTACGTGGTCTTCCCCTTGCCGGGGATCACCGCGGCCTCGATCGTGAGCAGCTCCCCGCCCACCTCGGTCCACGCGAGGCCTGTCACCTGCCCGATCTGATTCGCCTGCTCGGCGACACCGTAGCGGAAACGCCTCACCCCGAGATACTTCTCGAGGCTATCCGGTTCGACGACCACACCCTGCTGCTCGGGATTGAGCAGCAGGTCCTTCGCCACCTTGCGGCAGATCTTCGAGATCTCGCGCTCCAGATTGCGCACGCCCGCCTCGCGCGTGTAGTACCGCACGATGTCGCGGATCGCGCTCTCGCGGATCTCGAGCTCGCCGTCCTTCAGGCCGTTGTTCTTGATCTGCTTCGGGACCAGATAGCGGAGCGCGATGTTGACCTTCTCGTCCTCGGTGTAGCCCGAGAGACGGATGACCTCCATACGGTCGAGGAGCGGGGCCGGGATGTTCAGCGTGTTCGCGGTCGCGACGAACATCACGTCCGAGAGGTCATAGTCGACCTCGAGATAGTGGTCGTTGAACGCGTGGTTCTGCTCCGGATCGAGCACCTCGAGCAGCGCCGAGCTCGGGTCGCCGCGGAAGTCCATGGCCATTTTGTCGACCTCGTCGAGCATGAAGAGCGGATTGCGCACCTTCACCTTGGCCATGTTCTGGATGATCTTGCCGGGCAGCGAACCGATGTAGGTGCGCCGGTGCCCGCGAATCTCGGCTTCGTCGCGCACGCCGCCGAGCGACATGCGCACGAACTTGCGGCCGGTCGCGCGCGCGATCGACTGCCCGAGCGAGGTCTTGCCGACGCCCGGCGGGCCCACCAGGCACAGGATGGGCCCCTTGACCTTCTCCACCCGCTGCTGCACGGCGAGGTATTCGAGAATCCGCTCCTTGACCTTCTCGAGGCCGTAGTGGTCCTTTTCGAGGATCTCCTCCGCGAGCTTCAGATCCTTCTGAATCTTGCTGCGCTTCTTCCAGGGAACGTTGACCAGCCAGTCGATGTAGTTTCGCACCACGGTCGCTTCCGCCGACATGGGCGACATCATCTTGAGCTTCTTCAGCTCCGACTCGGCCTTCTCGCGCGCTTCCTTCGGCATCCCGGCCTTGGCGATCTTGTTAGCGAGCTCCTCGGCCTCGTTCGGGCCGTCCTCGAGCTCGCCCAGCTCCTTCTGGATCGCCTTCATCTGCTCGTTCAGGTAGTACTCGCGCTGGCTCTTCTCCATCTGCCGCTTGACGCGGCTGCGGATGCGCTTCTCGACTTGCAGCAGATCGATCTCGGTCTCCATGACCGCGAGAATCCGCTCCAGCCGGTCGCGCACGTTCTGGATCTCGAGGATCTGCTGCTTCTCCTCGATCTTGAGCGAAAGATGCGCGGCGATCGTGTCGGCCAGCCGGCTCGGATCGTCGATACCCGCGAGCGACGTCAGGATCTCCGGCGGGATCTTCATGTTCAGCTTCACGTACTGATCGAACTCGGTCAGTACGGAGCGCATCAGCGCCTCCCCTTCGCGATCCGTGATCGGCTCGGTCGCGAGCAGGGCCGTTTGGGCCGTGAACTGCTCCTCGGTCTCGAGGTACTTGAGAATGACGGCCCGGCGCTCGCCTTCGACCAGCACCTTGACCGTGCCGTCCGGCAGCTTCAGGAGCTGCAGGATGCTCGCAACGGTCCCGATCGTGTGGATCGCATCGACGCTCGGGTCGTCGTCGGACGCGCTTTTCTGCGCGACCAGCATGATTTGCTTCCCGGATTCCATCGCCGTCTCGAGCGCCCGGATCGACTTGCGCCGGCCGACGAACAGCGGAATCACCATGTGCGGAAAGACGACGACGTCGCGCAGCGGCAGCACGGGCAGCGCCGTTTCGGAGCCGGGTATCGTCTTCGGCGGGGACTTCTCCTGGGATTTCTGGCTCATCTGTGGATCAGCTCGCTCCGTAGGGGCACAGCAGAGTGGGAGAGATACTCAAAGTGTGGAACCAAAGTAGGAGCAATGCAACCTCGCGGCGCCGCCGGTGACGAGCGCGCCGCGGCGAGGGACGAACGCCGCTGCAGCGGTCAAAAAAAGCCCCGCGCTGGGCGGGGCGTGCGCTCTTTCGTATGGATAGCCGTGCTCACGGGCTGAGGGCGCGCTTCTTGCCCTGCTCGTCGTCCTCCGCGTAGATGAGCAGCGGCTTCGCGCCTTCGGTGATCACGTTCGCCTCGATCACCACCTTCTTCACGCCTTCGAGCGACGGCAGCTCGAACATCACGTCGAGCAGTGCGCGCTCGAGGATCGAACGCAGGCCGCGAGCGCCGGTCTTGCGCTCCATGGCGCGGCGCGCGACGGCGAGCAGGGCGTCCTCGCGGACCTCGAGCTCGACGCCCTCGAACTTGAACAGCTTCTGGTACTGCTTCACCAGAGCGTTCTTCGGCTCCGTCAGGATCTGGATCAGCGCCTTCTCGTCGAGCTCATCGAGCACCGCGATCACCGGAAGCCGTCCGACGAACTCCGGAATCAGGCCGTACTTGATTAGATCCTCCGGCTCGACCGAGCGCAGGATGTCGCCCACTTTGCGCGCGTCGGTACGGCTCTTGATCTCCGCGCCGAATCCGATCCCGCTCTTGTCCGAGCGCGACTGGATCACTTTCTCGAGCCCAGAGAACGCACCGCCGCAGATGAACAGGATGTTCCGCGTGTCGACCTGCAGGAACTCCTGCTGCGGGTGCTTGCGTCCGCCCTGCGGCGGCACCGAGGCGATCGTGCCCTCGATCAGCTTGAGCAGCGCCTGCTGCACTCCCTCGCCCGAGACGTCGCGGGTGATCGACGGATTCTCGCTCTTGCGCGAAATCTTATCGATCTCGTCGATGTAGACGATGCCCTTCTGCGCCTTCTCGACGTCGTAGTCGCACTTCTGCAGCAGCTTCTGAATGATGTTCTCGACGTCCTCTCCGACGTAGCCCGCCTCCGTCAGCGTGGTGGCGTCGGCGATCGTGAACGGAACGTTGAGCAGCCGCGCGAGCGTCTCGGCGAGCAACGTCTTGCCCGAGCCCGTCGGCCCGATCATGAGGATGTTGCTCTTCTGGAGCTCGACGTCGCCGGCGCGCGCCTCGTGCTCGATGCGCTTGTAGTGGTTGTAGACCGCGACGGAAAGGATCTTCTTGGCGTCGCTCTGGCCGATGACGTACTCGTCGAGAATCTCGTAGATCTCGCGCGGGGTCGGAAACTTCTTCTTGGCCTGCGCCGCGTTCTTCTCTTCCTGGACTTCCTCGCGGATGATGTCGTTGCAGAGCTCGACGCACTCGTCGCAGACGAACACGGACGGGCCGGCGATCAGCTTCCGCACCTCGTGCTGGCTCTTGCCGCAGAAGGAGCAGTACAGCAGCTTCTCGCCCTTGCCGTCTCCCCGACCGGTGTGATTGTCGTCAGCCATCCTCTAGAACCTCGTGCATACTCGGAGCAAAGATGCTGCGTCCGGACGCCATATGCAAGGGTAATCCGCTTACCGTCTTATCGTTATATAGCACAGCACCCGGCGCTATCCCCACACTACGCGCGTTTCTCGATCACGGCGTCGATCAGCCCGTACTTCACCGCCTCCGGGCCTTCCATGAAGTAGTCGCGGTCGGTGTCTTCGCGGATCTGTTCGATCGTGCGGCCGGTATGTTTGACCAGTATCTGGTTCAACCGTTCGCGCACGCGCAGGATCTCGCGGGCGTGTATGTCGATGTCCGACGCCGGCCCCTGAAAGCCGCCCATCGGCTGATGCACCATCATCCGCGCGTGCGGCAGCGCGAAGCGCTTGCCCTTCGCGCCGCCCGCGAGGATGATCGCGCCCATGCTCGCCGCCTGGCCGACGCATACGGTGCTCACGTCGGGCTTGATGAACTGCATCGTGTCGTAAATGGCGAGACCCGCGTTCACCGCGCCGCCCGGCGAATTGATGTACAGGTGGATGTCCTTGTCGGGATTCTCCGACTCGAGGAACAGGAGCTGCGCGACGATGAGGTTCGCCATGTGGTCCTCGACCGGGCCGACCATGAACACCACCCGCTCCTTCAGCATGCGCGAGTAGATGTCGTAGGCGCGCTCGCCCCGGCCGGTGGTCTCGATGACCATCGGAATGAGTCCCAGGGCACGCGGCTCCGGAGCGCCCTGGTACTTGATGTAATCGGTCAGGCTCATACTTTAACTATACACATCTCATTCGATTGAAACATCTATTTGCAGCAGGTCGGCGAACGGCACCGGCCGGTCCCGCACCTGCGCGGTCTCGAGCAGCTGCTCGACGACTTGCTCCTCGAGCACCGTCGACTCGACCTCGCCGAGGCGCTCGGGGCTCGCGTAGTACCACTCGATGAACTTCTCCGGCTGCTCGTAGTCCCGCGCCATCTGCTCGATGCGCGCGCGCACGCGCGCCCGATCCGGCTTGATCTCGCGCTTGCGGATGATCTCGGCGAGGATCAGTCCGAGCGCCACGCGCACACGCGCGCGCTCGCGGTAGAGCGCCTCGATGTCGGGCGGCGGCGCCGCGCCGCCGCGTGCCTGCTCGCCGAGCCGCTTCATGCGCTCGACCTCGGCCTCGACCAGACTCGTCGGGATCTCGAACTGGTTCGCGTCGCGAAGCGCCTTGAGCACGTTGCGCCGAAGCACCGTGCGGGCGCGCTCGCTCGCCTCACGCTCGAGGCTCGCACGCACCTCCTCGCGCAGCTTCTCGACGCCCCCCTCCTTCACGCCGAATGCCTTCGCGAACTCCTCGTCGAGCGCCGGCAGCACCGGCTCCGCAACCTCGTGCACACGGATCTCGAACTCCACGGCCTTGCCGGCGATCGCCGGGTTGCGCGCCTCGGCGGGGAAGTTGACGGTGATCTTGCGCGTCTCGTCGCGCGCGGCGCCGATCAGCCCTTCCTCGATCTCGGTGAACATCGCGCCCGCGCCGAGCACGATCGGCTGGTTCTGCGCCTTCCAGCCCGGCACCTCCTCGCCGCCGGCGCGCGCGACGAAATCGACGAGCACGCGGTCCTCGCGCTGCGCCGGACGCTCGACCGCGTTCCAGGTCACACGGGCCTTGCGCATGTTCTCGATCGTGCGATCGACGTCGGCGTCGGAGACTTCCGGAATCGGGCGCTCGATCTCGATCCCGCTCAGATCGAGCCGCGGAATCTCCGGATAGACCTCGAACTCCGCGGTGTACTCGAGCCCCTGCCCGCGCACAAGCGGCTTGTGCTCGATGCGGGTGCCGCCCGCGGGGCGCAGGTCGTGCGATCCGATGGCTTCGCGCAGGGAGCGCTCGATGAGCTCCCCCGCCGTCTCTTCGAGCAGCTGCCCCCCGTAGCGCGCTTCGACCACTTTGGGCGGCACCTTGCCCGGCCGGAAGCCGGGCATACGCACGCGCTGCGAGAACCGGTGCAGCCGGCTCACGAACTCCCGCTCGAACTGCTCGGCCGGCACAACCACTCTCACGCGCCGTCCCAGGGTGCTCGTCGCTTCTACGGATACCTGCATGGTGACTATTCGCCTTTCTTCGAACTATGACAGCGGCCGCAGGGGCGGGCGGCCGGGAGGTCTGGTGCGAATGGGGAGACTCGAACTCCCACGGGTCGCCCCACCGGAACCTAAATCCGGTGCGTCTACCAGTTCCGCCACATTCGCCGATGCTTGCACCGGGGTATTAAATCACGTTTCGGGGGGTGGCGGCCGTAGGGCCGGGCCACCGGGGGTACCGGCAGGGCGGGTGGGCACCGAACCTCGTAGAGAGGATGGTGGGCCGTCTAGGGCTCGAACCTAGGACCCGCTGATTAAGAGTCAGCTGCTCTACCAACTGAGCTAACGGCCCAAAACTGGAAGGCCGAGGCATGAGGGGCGAGGGACGACAACCCCAGGAATGGCCTCGTACCTCGTTTCTCGCGCCTCGTCCCTGAACTGGGGTGAGCGATGGGATTCGAACCCACGACAACCGGAATCACAATCCGGGACTCTAACCAGCTGAGCTACGCTCACCGTCGCGGGGCGTATTATACCTACTACGATCGCGTGCGTCCCTAGTCCCCTCGGCTCGTCGCCGTGGCGGGCGGTAGACCCGGCCCCGACTCCCCGCCACCTCGGATCCGGGCGTCGCCGCCCGGCCGAGGAAAAGCGCCGGCGCTTCGTTGACGCTCTTCGAAACGGCTGCGTATAGTTCGGTCGAGTTTCCGGGGTATAGCGCAGCCTGGTAGCGCACCTGCTTTGGGAGCAGGGTGTCGGGGGTTCAAATCCCTCTACCCCGACCAGGTCGTGAAGAGTCGGAGAGACGCGCCCAAGCCGATCCCGCTGCAACCTCCCCGCCCACCCGTCCCTCGCCGGAGTCGTTAAAGCACGAAGCCGCGGCGGAGCGGCGACCGGGACACCGCTATCGGTACCGGGCGGGGGCGGCCGCGGGACAGCCGACCGGAGCCGCCGACACACGCACGCGCCCGTAGCTCAACCGGATAGAGCACCAGCCTTCTAAGCTGGGGGTTACAGGTTCGATTCCTGTCGGGCGCGCCACTCCTTGCCGTGCCCACGGCGTATCGCTTTCCTTCGACTCCCCGCGCCCCAGCGCGTTCGCGACAAGCGCGCACCCTTGGCGCCGCCGCGCCCTTGGCGAATTCCCGGCGTGCGTGCCATCATGCGCGCCCCTGGTTTTCTCGGGTCTCTGCGTGAGCGCACGCATCATCGACGGTAAGGCCATCGCGGAAACGATCCACGCGGAGCTGCGCGCCCGCGTGGCCGAGCGGGTGGCGCAGGGACGGCGGGTACCGGGGCTCGCCGTCGTCATGGTAGGCGACGACCCGGCGTCGCAGAGCTATGTGCGCAACAAGCGCCGCGCCTGCGTCGCCGTCGGGATGAAGTCCTTCTCGCACGACCTTCCGGCCACCACGTCGGAGGCCGAGCTGCTCGCGCTGATCGATCGGCTCAACGCCGACCCGGAGGTCGACGGCATCCTGGTGCAGCTGCCCCTCCCGGAGCACATCGATCCGGAGACGATCATCGAGCGGATCGACCCGCACAAGGACGTCGACGGCTTCCATCCGTACAACATCGGGCGGCTGGCCCTTCGGGCCCCGGTGCTGCGTTCGTGCACCCCGCGGGGCGTAATCCGGCTGCTCGAATCCACCGGCGTTCGTCTGCTCGGCCAGGACGCCGTCGTGGTCGGCGCGTCCAACCACGTCGGGCGGCCGATGGCGCTCGAGCTGCTGCTCGCCGGCTGCACGGTGACGGTCTGCCACCGCTTCACGCGCGACCTCCCCGATTACGTGCGGCGTGCGGACATTCTCGTCGTCGCCGTCGGGAAGCCCGCGCTCATCAAGGGCGAATGGATCAAACCGGGCGCAATCGTCATCGATGTCGGCTTCAATCGCCAGCCCGGCAGGCCGCCGGTCGGCGACGTCGAGTTCGAGGCGGCACGCGAGCGCGCGAGCTGGATCACGCCGGTGCCGGGCGGCGTGGGGCCGATGACGGTCGCCACACTGCTCCTCAATACCTTCGAGGCCGCCGAGCGCGCTGGTCGCTGAGCGCCATGTGCTACGATAAGTCGCCCCCGTCGCCCGGGGGTCTATCGCCCGCACACGGCCATGACGAGCGCAAACGGTAAGGACAGCGACGCACTGCTGCGTGTCGACACCACCGCCGCTTACGCCGACGCGGTAGCGGAGGGCGTGGAGCGCGGCCGAATCGAGGCGCTCGCGCGCCGGCTCGAGGACGCCCACACGGTCATGACCGAGCGCCGCCGCGGCGGGATCGACGCGGAGTACGCCTGCCTCAATCTGCACGAGGCGATGCGCAGCGAGGTCTCCGCGATAGAGGCCGAGGCGGCGCGCGTGGCGTCCTTCGATGACGTGCTCCTGATCGGCATCGGCGGAAGCAATCTCGGCGCCATGGCCGCGGCGCAGGCGCTCGCCCACGGAAATCGCAAGCGGCCCGGGCCGCGCCTGCACTTCCTCGACAACATCGACCCCGACTACCTGCACGACCTCCTCGCCGCGCTCGACCCCGCGCGGACCGCGGCGCTGGCGATCAGCAAGTCGGGCGGTACGATCGAGACGGCCACCCAGTACCTCATCGTCCGCGATTGGCTGCACGCCCGGCTCGGCCGCGGCCCGGCACGCGAGCACCAGTGGATCGTGACCGATCCCGCGCAAGGCTGGCTGCGCCGGCTGGCGAACGAGGAAGGGCTGCGCACGCTGCCGGTGCCGCCGCGGGTCGGCGGCCGTTATTCGGTGCTCACCGCCGTGGGTCTGCTTCCGCTCGCAGCCGTGGGCGTGGACATCCGGGCGCTCCTCGACGGAGCGGCCGCGAACGCCGCCCGCTGCGAATCCGGCGACTGGCGCCGTAATCCCGCGCTCGAGCTCGCGGCGCTCTATTACCTGCTCGACGTCGAGCGCGGCAAACGGCTCTCGATCCTCATGCCGTACGTCAACGCCCTCAAGCTCTTCGGCGACTGGTATCGACAGCTCTGGGCGGAATCGCTCGGCAAGCGACGCCCCGACGGCGGGACAGCCGGCACCCTGCCCGTCACCGCGCTCGGCGCCGTGGACCAGCACAGCCAGCTGCAGATGTACCTCGAATCGCCGCGCGACAAGTTCTTCACCTTCATCGCGCTCGAACGCTGGACTCACGCCGTGCCCATTCCGCTCGCGGAAGCCGATGCCCGGACCTTCCCTTACCTGCAGGGCAAGACGCTCGGCGATGTCATCGCGGCCGAGTTCCTCGCGACGCGCCGGGTGATCGCCGACTACGGCCACCCGAACCTTACTATCCACCTGCCGGTGCTCGACGCGCACACGCTCGGGCAACTGATCGATCTCTATCAGCGCACCACCGTGTACGCGGGTCTCCTCTACGGCGTGAACCCGCTCGACCAGCCTGCGGTCGAGCGCGGCAAGCGCCTCGCGGTGGAGCACCTGCAGAGCCGCTGACGGATCCGCGCCTTGGTGCCCTGGCGACTCCTTCATGGCCGCGCCCGCCGGCCGTCGATCACTCCGGCGCTCTGGTCGCAGGCGCTCGGCTACTGCCGCTACGCCGCGCGACTCCCGGCCGCCGAGCGGCGCGAGCTGCGCGCGCTCGCGGAGGCTTTCATCCGCGCCAAGTCGTTCGACGGCGCGGCGGGATTCGAAGTCACGCCGCTCGTGCGTACGGTGATCGCGCTCAAGGCCTGCGTGCCGGTGCTGCGCCTCGGCCTCGACTACTACCGCGGCTGGAGCGACATCGTCGTCTACCCGGGCGACTTCCGGGTGCCCGAGGAGTACGTGGACGAGGCGGGCGTCGTGCACAGTGAGATCCGCGAGCTCTGCGGGCAATCGCTGAGTCAGGGCCCGATGGTGCTCTCCTGGCAGACGATCGAGGAAGAGACCGAGCTCGCCGACCGCGACGTCGTGATCCACGAGTGCGCGCACAAGCTCGACATCCTGAACGGTGACGCGAACGGCTATCCCCCGCTGCACGCCGACATGTCGGCCGAAAAGTGGTCGCGCGTCTTCCGTCGCGCGTACGAACGGTTCGGCGCGATGGTGGACGAATCCGACGATACGGCGCTCGATCCCTACGCCGCGACCGACCCGGCCGAGTTCTACGCCGTGCTGACCGAGACGTTCTTTACCTGCCCCGCGCTCATCGCCGAGGATTTCTCCGACGTGTACGACGAGCTCGCGCGGTTCTACCGTCAGGATCCGCTCACCGTGCTCGGAGAAGACGCATGATTCCTCTGCGCGACGATATTCCGAGCAGCCGCGTGCCGGTCGTGAACTTCACGCTGCTCGGCGCGTGCCTGCTCGTCTTCCTCTGGCAGCTCTCGCTCGGCCCGGAAGGGTTCGAGCGCGCGGTGTTCAGCCTGGGCGTGATCCCGGCGACCCTCCTCGGGGACGCGGAGCTACCCGCGGAGCTGCGCCTGATCCCTCCGGAGGCGACGATCTTCACCTCCATGTTCATGCACGGCGGCCTGCTGCATCTCGCCGGCAACCTGCTGTACCTCTGGATCTTCGGCGACAACGTCGAGGACGCCATGGGGCACGGCCGCTTTCTGGTCTTCTATTTCGCCTGCGGCATCGTGGCGGCGCTCGCCCAGGCACTGCCCGACCCGGACTCGACGATCCCCATGATCGGCGCGAGCGGTGCGATCTCCGGCGTGCTCGGGGCCTATCTCCTGCTCTATCCCCGGGCGCGCGTGCTGGTGCTGATACCGCTCGGCTTCTTTTCGCAGATCGTGCACCTCCCCGCGATATTCGTGCTCGGACTGTGGTTCCTGCTGCAGCTCGTCAGCTCGCTCTTCGCGGAGGCAGGCCAGGGCGGAGTCGCCTTCGGTGCCCATATCGGCGGCTTCATCGCCGGCATGGCCCTGGTGCCGTTCTTCAAGCGGGCCCGCGTGCCGCTGTTCGGCGGTCCCCGCCGCTACTACTGACTGCCGGCCGCTCTTCACCGGACAACCCGCTGCCGGCTCCCCCTCGCTCCTCGCGGCTCGCTTTGCCGCCTCGCTTGCCTAAGCTTTCAGTTAGGCATCGCACAGCACCGCGCCGCGGAGCCGTGCCGCGGTGCGCACGGGGGATACTATGTACAAGAGCTTGCTCCGGCCGGCTTTCACATTCATGTCGCGCAGCCGCTTTGCGGTCGGCTTCTCCCTGGCCGGCCTCCTGTTCCTGCTGCCGACGGCCGCGGCCGGCGTCCTGCTGGGCCCGGAGCCCGCAGCCCGCGTGCTGCCGGGGCCCGTCGCCGGGGCCGTCGTGGGGCTCCTCGCGCTCGTCGCCGCCTACGCGCTCGCAGGACTCTACGCCCATGTGACGTCCGAGCTCGATCGCCTGCTGCAGATATCCGAACGCATGGCGAGCGGCGAGCTGGTCGCGGCCAGGAGCGACTTCGATGCGGTGTCCGGCAACAGCGATACCGCCCGACTGTGGTCGTCGATCGCCTCGATGAACCGCAGCCTCACGGCCATCGTGGCCCAGGTGCGCGCGAGCGCCGAGGCGATCGCCGAAATGGCGAAAGGGATCGCGGACGGCAACGCCGATCTGTCGCGGCGCACGCAGGAGCAGGCGGCGTCGCTCGAGGAAACGGCTTCGGCGATGGAGCAGCTGTCGGCCACCATCCGGCAGAACGCCGACAACTGCGTCCGCGCCAATCAGCTTGCGAACGGCGCGACCGAGGTCGCGCACCAGGCGTCGGAGCGCATTCGCGATCTTACGCGCACCATGCAGGAGATCGATGCTTCGGCGCGGCGCGTCGGCGACATTCTCGGCACCATCGAAGGTATCGCGTTCCAGACGAACATCCTTGCGCTCAACGCCGCCGTGGAAGCGGCCCGCGCCGGCGAGCAGGGCCGCGGGTTCGCGGTGGTCGCCTCCGAAGTGCGCGGCCTCGCGCAGCGCAGCGCCGAAGCGGCGAAAGAGATCAAGGCGCTGATCGAGGCGTCGGTCGGCAGCGCGAGCAAAGGCAGCGCCCTGGCGGCGGAGGCCGACGCCACGATGGAGAAGGTCGTGGACGCCGTGCGCCGGGTGGACGAAGTCATCGGCGAGATCGCGGCCGCCTCCGCCGAGCAGAGCGCGGGCGTCGAGAACATCAACCGCGCGATCGTGCAGATGGACAACGTGACCCAGCAGAACGCGGCGCTGGTCGAAGAGGCGGCCGCTTCGGCGGCGGCGTTCGAGCAGGAGGCCGCGCGCCTGGTGCAGGTGGTCGAGGCGTTCAAGATCGACCGCCTGGAGGAGCGCGAGCAGGCGGTGGCGCTCGTGCAGCGCGCACTCGCGCACATACGCGAGGTCGGCATGGAGCGGGCGATGCAGGACTTCAACCGTCCGAACGGCGAGTTCAACGACGGCCGGTATTACATCTGGGCGGCCGATTTCGACGGCGTCATCCTCGCAAACGGCTCCAACCCGGCGGGCGTCGGGCAGCGCCAGTACG
The DNA here is from genome assembly GCA_036563785.1 of Burkholderiales bacterium. Classification (GTDB taxonomy): domain Bacteria; phylum Pseudomonadota; class Gammaproteobacteria; order Acidiferrobacterales; family Sulfurifustaceae; genus JACQFZ01. Next base: position 12,793 of record DATCLR010000071.1, read on the forward strand.
ATCTGCGGGCGGCCGACGGCAAGGAGTTCATCAAGGAGATCATCGAGGTCGCGCGTACCAGGGGCAAAGGCTGGTGCGACTACCTATGGAAAAACCCCGTCACGCGGCGCACCGAGCAGAAGTCGACCTACTTCGAACGGATCGGCAACGCGTTCGTAGCCTGCGGCATCTACCGCGGCCGCAAGGAAGAACGCATCGCGGCGTCCGCGCGCCCGGCCGCCGTCGCCGAGGCGGAAAGCGGCTATCGCGCCGCCGCCCCAGGCACGGTTGGCTAGGATCCCGCGCCGAAGCGCGAGCGGTAGGACTGCGTGAGGTTCGCCGTCGGGAACTGCTGTGCGCTGCCGTTGCGGCCCGACCGCAGCAGTATCGCGAGCGCCTGCGCGCCCGCGTACGAGAGCACGAGCACTCCGAGACCGCTCAGCACACCGCTCATCATGAGCTGGATCCCGCCCATGAAGGTCGAGTCGTCGCCGCTGCCGGGAAGCAGCACCCGCACCACCGGCCCGAGAATGTCGTCGAGCCCCCGGCTGGTAAACCACACGAACAGACCGCCGCCGATCGCCATAAGCGTCACGAACGCGAAGTAGGCCTCCCCCGCGAGCCGGACCAGGAGCGCCAGCACCGCGATCGCATAGGTATCCCCCGAGCGCACGTTCTCGACTTCGCGCGCGCGGATCAGGAAGACGTGCACCGCGGCGTAGACGGCGAGCACGAAGAAGACCTCGAACAGGAAGCCGCCGAGCACGCGGTTCGCCGGCAGTTCGAACGTGAGCTTGCCCACCTGGAAGAAGATGGTGAACGACAGCAGCGCGACCAGTGCGGCGGCGACTCGCAGCGTCATCGCGACCAGCCAGCAGAAGAAAGCGGGCTGCGCCAGGCGCTCCAGCAGCGGCACCATGAAGAAGTAGCGGTTGTTCATTATTGATATCCTCCTCGGCCCCGCTGGATGGACT
>DATCLR010000078.1:0-5057 GCA_036563785.1 Burkholderiales bacterium
AGGTAGCCGTGGGCGCCGTGGATCTCCGCGATCTCGAACCCGGCCGCGAGCGCCCGTTTCGCGCCGGCCGCGAAGGCGGCGATGACCGCATCGATGTCGGCGCGCTCCATCGCCTTCGGCACGAGCCAGCCTTCGGCCATCGGTGCGGCCGTCGGCGCGATGATATCCCACGGGATGTCGCCGCGTGCGGCGTCTTCCGCCGTCAGCGCGGCGTTGCCGTGCCACGGGCGCTGCATGCTCGCCTTGCGCCCGGCGTGCGCGAGCTGAATCGCGGGCAGCGCACCGTGCGTCTTGAGGAAGGCGGCGACGCGCCCGAGCGCCGCGGCGTGCGCGTCCGACCAGATGCCGACGTCGCCGTGCGTGATGCGGCCGCGGGCCTCGACCGCCGTCGCCTCGACGAACACGATGCCGGCGCCGCCGAGCGCGAACTTCCCGAGGTGCACCAGATGCCAGTCGCCGGCCATGCCGTCGACGGCCGAGTAGGTGCACATCGGCGAGATGACCACACGGTTGCGCGCGGTGACGCCGCGCAGCGCGATGGGCGTGAAGAGCTTTGCCGTCACGAGCCGATCCCCTGCGCTATTCCTTGAACCACACGATCTGCTGCGTCGTCGCGAGCAGCCGGCCGCGGCCCCAGAGCTGCCCCTCCTGGTCGAAGTACCCCTTGTGGAACACCTGCCCCTGAGCGACGCCGAGCACGGGGTCGGTGCCCTGCGCCGCCACTTCGGCGGCATCGGCGTGGAAATATACGTTCAGCGACACGGTCGCGACCGGCACGAAATGCGGACGGCGCAGGAACAGCCGCGGCGCGAAGGCGTCGGCGTAGGCGACGAGCGCCGGAAAATCGACCGGCCGCGGCGGCGAATCGCTGATCCAGTTGTACGTGAGGCTGTCCGGGTTCTCCTCCCGGACCCTGCCGCGCAGATAGCGGATGTTGTACGCGCTCGGCCAGCGCATGACCTCGCTCGGCGGCCGGAAGCTCATCCCGGCTTCGGGCGGCGGCACGCTCGGCGGCGCAGCCTCGGTCAGGCTCCAGGTGGGCCGGCGCACCCCGAAGAACGCGATCGCGGACGTCGTCACCGCGCCGCCCTGCAGGATCTCGAGCGCCCAATGCTGGGTCGAGCGGTTGGAGCGGATCAGGCGGGGCACCACGAAGAACTCGCCCGGCTGTATGGCCGCGACGAAGTTGACCGTGAGCGACACCGGGTCGCCGATGCGCTCGCGCTGGACCATCAACCCGTTCAAAGCGATCGCGGCGGTCACGCCGCCGAACGGGCTCACCATGTTCCAGTAGGCCTCGTGCGTATGTCCGCGCAGGCGTCCGTCCGGAAGCGGCTCGAGCGCTATGGCTTGGTCGAAAGGATGCGACGCCGCCGCGGGCGCGCCGGCGGCTTGGGACTCACTCATGCAACACCTTGTTCGAAATCAACGAAATCGGGCCCTTCTTTTAACAGCTTGCCGCCCGGCGTGCACGTCCGAAGAGCGACCGACCTGCCCGACGGGCAGTCCTGCAGTGCGGCACCGGCGACGGCGCGCTCGCGCGGATGCGGATTTCCCCGCGCTTCGCGCCGTCAAAGCTACCGAGGAGCCGGCCGCCACCCCGGCGCCGCTGTCGCGAGGACGATGCCATGACCGCCGCCACGAAGTACGAACGGCTTACCGTCGAAGGCCGCGAGGTGACGATTTCCAACCCGCACAAGGTGCTGTTCCCGGCGGCGGGCTACACGAAGCTCGATCTCGTACGCTACTACCTCGCCGTCGCCGACGGCGCATTGCGCGCCGCCGGCGGGCGGCCGAACATGCTCGTGCGCTATCCCGACGGCGTCGAGCGCGAGTTCTTCTATCAGAAACGCGCGCCGCGCTCGCGCCCCGAATGGATCGACGTCGTCGAGCTGCGCTTTCCGTCCGGACGCTCCGCGGAAGAAGTCGTGCCGCGCGATGCGGCCGGGCTGGCGTGGCTCGCGAACCTAGCGTGCCTCGAGCTGCACCCGCACCCCGTGCGCGCAGACGACCTCGAGCACCCCGACGAGCTGCGGGTCGACCTCGATCCCGTCCCCTGCGTCGAATGGCCGCAGGTGCGCGAGGTCGGCCGGATCGTCCGCGACGCGCTCGCCGATTTCGGTCTGCTCGGCTGGCCCAAGACTTCGGGCAAGCGCGGCCTGCACGTGTACGTGCGCATCGAACGGCGCTGGACGTTCGAGCAGGTGCGGCGCGCGGCGCTCGCGCTCGCGCGCGACATCGAGCGCCGCGCGCCGCGGCTCGCGACGAGCAAGTGGTGGAAAGAGGAGCGCCACGGCGTCTTCGTCGACTACAACCAGAACGCGAAGGATCGCACGATGGCGGCTGCCTATTCCGCGCGGCCGACGCCCGATGCGCGCGTTTCGATGCCGCTCGCGTGGGAAGAGCTCGATGTTTGCGACCCGCGCGACTTCACGCTCGCGACGGTGCCGGCGCGCTTTGCGGCAATCGGCGACCGGCACGCGCACATCGACGAACGACCCGGCGCGCTCGACGGGCTGCTCGAGCTGGCCGCGCGGCACGAAGCCGAAGGTCGAGGCGATGCACCCTGGCCGCCGCACTACGCGAAGCAGCGCGGCGAGCCGCCGCGGGTGCAGCCCTCGCGGCGGCGCACGTCCAAGCATCCGCTGCTCGAGATCGCCCGCGCAAGACGTGAAGCCGATGCGCTCGCCGGACTCGAGCGCTGGAAGCGCCGCCACCCGGACGCCGCCCGGCACCTCGCGCCGGCCGACGTGCTGGTCGACGCCATGCGCGAGCGCTCGTCGAGCTGGACGCGGGTGCGCGTGAACCTGCAGCACGTGCCGGAGCGGCTCCGGCCGCCGCAGGAGCCGCCGGATCCCGATGAGCCGGAGCTCAGCGGCGGGAAGCGCGGAACACGCGCACGAGCGCGTAAGGGGGCGTGACCTCTAGCTGGTCGTAGCGGCAGTCGCGCGGGCGCTTGTCCGGGCGCCAGCGCAGGAAGATCGCGGCATGGCGGAAGCGATCACCCTGCAGGTGGTCGTACTTCACCTCGCATACCCGCTCGATGCGCAGCGGCTCCCACGCGAGATCCTTCCCGGCGCTCCAGCGGCTGTGCGCGCCCGGCATCCGCTGCTCGCCGTCGCTCGCGCCCGCCCAGCCCTTCCACGGATGGTCCGCGAACGCGCGCTCGCGCAGCGGCGCGAGCTCCTCGACCAGCTGCCGGCGTTGCGCCTCGGTGAAAGAGGACGTCACGCCGACGTGCTGCAGCCGCCCGTGCCCGTCGTAGAGGCCGAGGAGCAGCGAGCCGACGGCGTTCCGCCCACCCCGGTACCAGCGGAAGCCCGCGACCACGCAGTCGGCCGTACGCGCGTGCTTCACCTTGATCATCGCGCGCTTGCCGGGCTCGTAGGGGCGATCGATCGGTTTCGCCACGACGCCGTCGAGCCCCGCGCCCTCGAAGCGCTCGAGCCATTCGAGCGCGACCGCGCGGTCCACGGTGGCGGGTGTGACGTACACCGGGGGTTCGGCCGCGCCGAGCAAGCGCTCGAGCGCAGCGCGGCGGGTGCGCTGCGGCGCCGCGCGCAGGTCGCGGCCATCGGCGGCGAGGACATCGAAAGCGACGAAGGAAGCCGGCGTTTCGCGCGCGAGCCCGGCGACGCGCGAGGCGGCCGGATGGAGCCGGAGCTGCAGCGCCCCGAAATCGAGCCCGCTCGGCGTGGCGATCACGATCTCGCCGTCGAGCACGCACCCGGCCGGGAGCGTTTCGATAAACGCGGCATGCAGCTCGGGAAAGTAGCGATCCAGCCGCCGCAGGTCGCGACTCTGGATGTACACGTCGTTCGTGCCGCGAAAGACGAGCGCCCGAAAGCCGTCCCACTTCGGTTCGTACAGAAAGCCGTTCGCGGGTGGCAGCTCCGACGCGAGCTTCGCGAGCATCGGTGCGATCGGGGGCGCTATCGCAAAGCGCGCGCTCCGCCGCCGCGCGGCAGGCCTCGCTTCCGCTCGGACTCCGGTTCTCCCGTTGCGCGGCTGCCGCGGCGCCATGCCTCGCTTCCTCGGCGGTTTTCGACCGACAGTCGATAGTATCGACCCGTCTTTCCCGGCCATATCCGTACGGTGCCTGATACGCACGAGCCGATGCGCCAGTGGCGCTGATCGCGAACCGCCGACTTCACGCGCGTCTTGCGCGATAAAGCGGAAACTGTGCCGGCATCGACGCCGCAGCCGCTGTCGCCCGAGGAGGTTGCGCCGAACCCTCCCGCCCCCGATCATTTCGGCTGGCCGTCTGGCGTTGCTGCACGATGTCCGAGTTACCCAAGCTTCCCCTCTCCTACCGCGACATCGACGGGTGGGAGTACTTCGCGGTCGAGCCGCCCGAGTGGCTCTACCACTACACCACGCTCACGAATGCCGGCCACATCTTCAAGAGCAAGTCGCTCTGGCTCACCAAGATTCAGTACCTGAACGACGAGACCGAGCTCAAGATCGCGATCGCCTGCTTTCGCCGCGCGATCGAGGCGGCCATCGAAATCGAAACCGACGAAGGGAAGCGCGAGCTGTACCGGCGCACCGCCGACCAGGTCGACTCCTTCGAGCAGACCAACATCTGCGTCGGGAGCTTCTGCGACAGCGGGGATCTCCTGAGCCAGTGGCGCTCCTACGGGAGCAGCGGCGGCGGAGTCGCGCTCGGCTTCCGCGGCGCGCGCCTGAGCGAGATTCAGAAGCGCGGCTATCTGAACGTCTGGCGCTGCGTCTACGATCCCGAGAAGCAGAACCGCCTCGCGCAGGGTCTCGTGCGCCAGCTCGCCCGGTCCTACGACCTGCTGCGAGACCACATGGGCGGGGAGCTCTCGGAGAAGGCCAAGAACGAGCTGATCGAGCGCTTCGGCACCACCTTCCTGCGCGTCGCGCCCGTCTTCAAGAACGAGCACTTCGCCGAAGAGCGCGAATGGCGCGTGGTGACGGTGCCGATGAAGAGCGACGACCCGAACTACCGCGCGATCGTCTCCGACCAGTGGGTCGCGCAGGTGTACATCCTAACCTTCGACCCGCCTCCCGGCCGCAAGCACGACTTCATC